>JAQZBV010000039.1 GCA_029237685.1 Cytophagaceae bacterium
AAAGAGGGCACCGCTTAACCCCTTATTTTACAGCAGGCCTTTCATTCTTCAATTTTGAACACCAATCCGTATCAACTACAGATGATATCAATGCCAGATATGCGTTTGAATTTGCCATTCCATTTGGTTTAGGGTTGAAGTACAGAGTCAAAAATCGCATTAATTTCAACGCTGAATTCTTAGCCAATAAAACGTTTACGGACTATCTTGATGGGGTTAGTTCTTACCCAACCGGCACTCCCAGCAATACCAAATACCTCTCCAATCCGTTAACCTCAGACTGGTTCTATTATCTGGGTGTTTCTGTGAGCTATACGTTCTACAAAATATACTGTCCCGATTAGTATCCTTTCTACTGTTTTCTTAGCTTTGTAATCCCAAAATCGGGGACTAATGACGGATCTTAAATCTTTGATTGATAAAAACAGAATACCCAGCCATATTGCTATCATTATGGATGGCAATGGGCGTTGGGCAAAACAAAGAGGCTCATTTAGAATTGTAGGTCACCAGAATGCCATTACGAGCGTTAGAGATTCCACAGAATCATGCGCGGAACTGGGAGTCAAGTATCTTACCTTATACGCGTTTTCAACTGAGAATTGGTCCAGACCGAAAGAGGAGGTCACAGCTCTTATGGAACTATTAGTGGCGACCATTCAAGGTGAAATCAGCACACTTAAAAAAAACAACGTCAAACTTCAGGTGATAGGTGACTTTGAGTCGTTACCTAAACATTGTCAGGATAGTCTTGAGGCTGGTATGAAAGAGACATCAGTCAATACCGGCTTGGTACTGACGCTTGCTTTAAGTTATAGCGGGCGTTGGGATCTTACACGGGCAGCAAAGAGAATTGCACAAGCTGTTTCAGAAGGCACATTATCTCCAGATCAAATAACAGAACAAACCATTAAAGATTTTTTGTCAACGGCTTCCATTCCAGATCCCGAATTGATGATCAGGACCAGTGGTGAATTAAGATTAAGTAATTTTCTTTTATGGGAATTGGCATACGCGGAGTTGTACATTACGGAAACACTTTGGCCGGACTTTAAAAAGGAAGATTTATACAAAGCCGTTTTAGATTATCAAAAAAGAGAAAGAAGATTTGGTAAGACAAGCGAGCAGTTGAATGAGCAAATGATATGAAAAGCAGATACCGCTTATTTTTAATACTGTTGCTAGTAGCACAAACAAAATTATTTGGTCAATCAATTGATTTTGGTTCTACTTTTTCAACGGAAGTCGATTATACTAATCCAAAGGAATACACAATTGGGGGGATTGAAATAACAGGGGTGAAATTCCTGGATCCTGCAGCGGTGATATCGCTTACCAATCTGAAAGTAGGCGACGTGATTTCCATTCCCGGAGATGACATTTCTAACGCCATTAAAAAATTGTGGGATCAGGGACTTGTAGGCGACGTAGAAGTGCAGATTCAAAGAATAGAAGGCAATACCATTTTCCTGGAGTTTAAATTGACCGAGAGACCGAGACTTGCAGCATTTGAGTTTCATGGAATTTCAAAAGCTCAAAAAGAAGATATCGAAGGTAAAGTAGATTTATCAAGAGGACGTATTGTAACAGATGCTTTGGTTAAGAATGCACAGAAAAAAATAAAAGAATATTTCTTAGAGAAAGGATATTTAAATGCAGAAATATTAATTGTACCGCAAAAGGATACTGCACTGCAAAATCACGTTACGCTCCACGTAACGGTGAATAAAAAAGCGAAAGTGAAAGTTCATCGGATTAATTTTTCAGGAGTCGAAGAAGTACCCGCTAAAAAGCTCAAGAAAAAGATGAAGAAAACAAAAGAGAAAACGCTCATGAATATATTTGCGTCCTCTAAGTTTATTCGCAAAGAATACGAATCCGATAAAAATTCAATCATTGAATTTTATAATTCAAAAGGATACAGAGATGCTGTCATTGTCAGAGATTCTGTTTATAAATACAAAAAGAACAGGGTAAATATTGACATCACTGTTTCAGAAGGGAAGAAATACTATTTCAGAAATGTGGTTTGGAAAGGCAATTATCTCTATACGGATAAGGTATTGGATGAAATTCTGGATGTCAAAAAAGGGGACATATATAATTACGAAGCACTGGAGCGTAAATTAAATTACAATCCCAATGGTCCGGATATCAGTTCTCTTTATCTAGATAACGGATATTTGTTTTTTAGTGTAGATCCTGTAGAAGTATTAGTCGAAGGCGATTCTATAGATTTGGAAATGCGTGTTTACGAAGGAGGACAGGCTACAATCCGTAACATCACCATTGCGGGTAATACAAAAACACACGACCATGTGATTCTTCGAGAAATAAGAACATTACCAGGAGAAAAATTTTCAAGAGCAGACATCATTCGTACACAACGCGAGTTGGCTACAATGAATTATTTTGACAACGAGCAAATCGGTATCAATCCTGTGCCCGATCCTAGAACAGAAACAGTAGATATTCATTACACCGTAGTAGAAAAGCCAAGTGATCAAATAGAACTTTCAGGCGGTTGGGGTGGTTTCTATGGTTTTGTAGGAACACTTGGAGTGGTCTTCAATAACTTTTCTCTTAGAAATATTCGTCATCCTAAAACATGGAGTCCTTTGCCATCCGGCGATGGACAACGGTTGTCCATTAGATTCCAAGCCAACGGTAGACAATTTCAATCTTATTCATTATCCTTTACAGAACCTTGGTTAGGCGGAAGAAAACCAAATGCGTTAACGGTAAGCCTTTCTAAAAGCGTGC
The DNA here is from genome assembly GCA_029237685.1 of Cytophagaceae bacterium. Classification (GTDB taxonomy): domain Bacteria; phylum Bacteroidota; class Bacteroidia; order Cytophagales; family Cytophagaceae; genus JACMQM01. The sequence goes on from JAQZBV010000039.1 coordinate 2,764, forward strand.
AGCATCGTTTTGGAACAAGCAACGAGACCATCGGTAAGCTGGCAGTAAATGGTGTAACAGTCAGCTTGGGGAAACGTTTGAAGTGGCCGGATGATTATTTCACTGCAACCTATACGGCATCTTTCCTTCAATATGTATTGGATAATTATCCTTTCTACTCAACAGGTATTGGATACAGCACAGGACGTACAACCAGTCTCTCCTTTAATTATACGATTGCTAGAAATAGTTTGAACGATTTTCAGTTTCCTACAAGGGGATCGAGCATGTCTCTGGGAGTTTCTCTTACACCGCCTTATTCTCTTTTTGATGGCGTAGATTATAGCAATAAAAACCTTGATCCGGCCGTTCGTTATAGGTTCATGGAATATCACAAGTGGTTGTTTGACAATTCATGGTTTGCTACACTGGTTCCAGGGAAAAAGAGAAACTTGGTTTGGAATGTGAGAACACACTTAGGCTTTATCAGCTCTTACAATCCTTCTACTGGCATTGGTCCTTTCGAACGTTTTATCATGGGAGGTAGTGGTTTGTCAGGATATAATTACGTACTCGGATACGATGTCATCGGTTTAAGAGGTTATCAGGATAATTCCATTGGTGGTAGTGGTGGTGTGGCCTTCGGTAAGATCGTTTCTGAAATTCGTTACCCGGTGATGAATTCACCGGCGTTCTCTTTATTTATACTTGGGTTTTTCGAAGCTGGAAACAACTGGTATAAGTATGATGACTTTACACCTTCTCAATTGTATCGTTCAGCAGGCTTTGGAGCAAGAGTTTTCATGCCAGCGTTTGGTCTATTAGGAATCGATTGGGGTATGCCATTGGATGATGTTCCTGGTTTTCCGAATCCTAACCGTACATCTAGAGTAACCTTTACTATTGGTCAACAAATCAGGTAAGTATATGCGTTTATTCAATCTGGCACTATTATTGACTATTTCCCTGGCAAGTTCGGCGTATGCTCAGAAATTTGGGTATATTGATTCCGAATATATCTTAACGAAACTGCCAGAATACAAGCAGGCTCAAACGGATTTGAACCAGGCAGCCAAGAAGTGGCAGACTGAATTGGAAGAAATGGGCAAGGAAGTGAATATGCTTAAAGATGCCTATAAAGTAGAAGAAGTATTATTGACGGAAGAAATGCAAAAGGAACGTCAGGATAGTATTGCTTCCAAAGAAAAAAAGTTGAGAGAAAAACAAAAAGCATACTTTGGTTTCGAGGGCATGTTGTTTTACAAAAAACAGGAATTAATAAAACCTGTTCAAGACAAAGTGTTTGAAGCCGTTGAGAAAGTTGCTAAAGAAAAAAAGCTGCAAATGGTGTTTGATAAGTCCAGCACGCTTGTAGTTATATACGCGGATCCGATACATGATTATACGGATTATGTTTTAGAGAAGCTTGGGTTAGGAGACCCAGATGATACCGTTCAAAAATAAATGTTTATAAAAAAGCTAAATACCAAGAATATGATATCTCGTAATGTTAAAAAAGCATCTCTGATAGTAGTTGCTTTACTTTTCTCTTTCGGCGCGTATGCTCAGACGACAACAGTTCCAAAAATCGGATATACTAACTTAGATTACCTGTTGAGTTTGATGCCAGAGGTGAAGCAAGTAGAATCTGAATTACAAGCTTACGAAAAACAATTGTCAGCTCAGTTGGAATCGAAATACCAAGAGTATCAAAAGAAGATGGAAGAGTATCAAAAGGGCGCTTCTTCAGGATTGATGTCTGAATTGGTAAAACAAGACAAAGAAAAAGAATTGGTAAATCTGCAAGGTTCTATCAAAGATTTCGAAGAGAAGGCGCAACAAGACCTTCAGAAGAAACAAGTAAGTTTATTGGAACCGGTTTACGATAAGATCCAAAAATCAATTGATAAAGTAGCTGCTGCAAATGGCTATACTTATGTGTTGAATACTCATGCTGACATGGGTGGATCGGCGATCATCCTGTATGCCCGCAATAAAGAAGAAGATATCTCTAGCTTGGTATTGAAAGACCTTGGTGTTACGGCTCCTGCTGCTTCAACGACGCCAACGAATACTACAGCACCGACAAAAAAATAGTATAAACTTATTTCCACAAAAAAAGGTGAAGCATTGCTTCACCTTTTTTTGTATTATAGCACTATGAATGATATCCGATGGCCTCATTTCCTTAAAACGGGTGACCGCGTAGCTTTAATTGCTACAGCAAGACACGCTAAACAAGAAGAAATTCTTAAAGGAGTAGCCTATTTGGAATCATGGGGTTTGCAGGTGGTACAGGCAGATAATCTTTTACAACAACATTTTATTTTTGCCGGTACCGAAAGTGCACGCAGACAAGGATTACAGAAAGCGATTGATGATCCTACAATCAAAGCTATTTTTTGTTTAAGAGGGGGAAATGGAACACATCGTTTAATCGATTTCATTCACCTTAAAAATTTAAAGAAACAGCCAAAATGGATTATTGGGTATAGCGATGTGACTGTACTATTGAATCATGTCGCACAATACCGTATTCCTTCTATACATGGGCCTATGCCTTTTACCATGCATAGGGAAGAAGAACAAGAAAGCGCTTCCGCATTGCGAAAGTTACTTTTTGGCGAATTGCCAGAATACACCTTCCCTTCACACACCCTAAACCATACAGGAGTCGCAGAAGGCAAACTGATAGGAGGTAATTTAGCAGTTCTGAATTCTATGATCAGCACTGCCAGTGATATCACCTGGAAGAACAAGATTCTTTTTCTGGAAGAGGTGGATACCTACATTTATCAGATCGACAGGATGCTGTATCATTTTAACAGAACAGGCAGAATGAAGGGTTTGGCTGGTATGGTGGTAGGACATTTAACTTCTATACATGATAATCCGGAACCATTTGGTTTATCAGCACAAGAAGTCATTGCAAGAATAGTGAAACCCTACAAAATCCCATTGGCTTTTTCATTTCCGGCAGGTCATGAATTACCAAATATGCCTTTGTTGATTGGGGCACCGGCAAGGTTGGAGGTTACTGAGCAACAATCTTCACTTAGCTTTAAAAAATAGAGATGAATAATGAGAGATCTGAAATCTGAAATCAGAGATCTGATCTCTCATCTCAGATTTCAGATTTTTCATTACGCTTCTTCATACGCCCAGTCAATAGACGTTTTCATGTCTTTGATTTGCATACCGCAAGCTTTGAACCAACTTCTGATGCGATCGATTTGCTCATAATCTTTATTCTCTTTTGCTAGTTTGTACCACTCCAGCAAACCTTCGATGATGACTTCATTGTTATTGGGTTCTTCTTCCAAAAGACCCAATACATCATTGGTTAATGAAAGGAAGGTACGCTTCATAGCATCAAAACTTTCTTTGGTGATGCTATTGAATAGGCTATTATTTTGATGAAGCGTATGGATTTTCTTCACCACATTAAACAAAGATGCAATTGTAATGGCCGTGTTAAAATCATCATTTAGCCCTCCGTAGCAAGAGGCAGTCATTTTAATGAGCTCCTGTTCTTGTTTATCATCTATCATTACCGCATCGGTGGGGGCATATTCCATTTTTCGTAGAATGCGCAGACCGTTCATCAGTTTTTTGTAACCTTTACTTGCTGCTACCAATGCTTCGTTTGAAAAGTCAAGTGTGCTTCTGTAGTGTGCCTGTAAAATGAAAAAACGAATGGTCATCGGGCTATAAGATTTTTCTAGTAAGGCATGATCACCACTGAATAATTGATCCAGCGTAATGAAGTTGCCTAAAGACTTGCCCATCTTCTGACCGTTGATGGTAATCATATTATTATGCAGCCAATATTTGGCGGGTTGTGATTTTAATCCAGCTACAGATTGTGCGATCTCGCATTCATGATGCGGAAACAACAAATCCAATCCTCCGCCATGTATATCAAACCGAGTACCCAAATACTTATTGCTCATAGCGGTACATTCGATGTGCCAGCCGGGAAATCCTATACCCCATGGGCTATTCCATTTCATAATGTGTTCCGGCGAAGCATTTTTCCATAGAGCAAAATCCAAGGGACTTCTTTTTTCATCTTGGCCATCTAATGTGCGGGTGCCACTCATAAGGTCGTCAATCACACGTCCTGAAAGAGCTCCATAGCGATGCGATTCATTGTACTTCATCACATCGAAATAAACAGATCCTTTACTTTCATAGGCAAAACCTGCATCAATGATTTGCCGAGTAATTTGAATCTGCTCTGGAATATGTCCGGAAGCTACAGGTTCTATGCTGGGTTCGGAAACATTTAGTTTTCGCAAATACGTTTGGTAATAACTGGTATAGCGTTTAACGACTTCCATGGGCTCCAACTTTTCGAGCTTCGCTTTTTTTGCGATTTTATCTTCACCATCATCAGCATCCTGCTCAAGATGGCCCACATCTGTTATGTTTCGAACGTATCGTACTTTATAATCTAAATGTGATAAAAAACGAAAGATGACATCAAAAGTGATGGCTGACCGAGCATGTCCCAAATGAGCTTCTCCATATACAGTAGGCCCGCACACATACATTCCAACATAGGGAGCACTGATGGGTTCAAATACTTCTTTTTTTCTACTTAAACTGTTGTAGACTCTCAACTCAACACTCATGATTCAACCGGTTATTTAAACGAATAGTACCCTAATAGAGGATAGTGATCGGATAGTTTTTTATTATTTAATACATCAAAGGAATGGATGTCAATTCCATCCTGGTAAAACTGATTGTCAATTCTTAAAAAAGGAATCCGGCCATTGTGCGTCGCCCCAATTCCCCTGCCTGCTTCTTCCTGACTGTTGAGCAAATGATTTGATACCTGTTTGTAAGCATAGCCTAATGGCGGTTCGTTAAAATCTCCACAGACCATAACAGGATAAGGTGATCTGTTAATTTCATCTATCAAGCGGTCCACCTGCTTGCTCCTTCTAATGGCTCCTTGTTTGTAGCGCAGAAGTGCTTTTAAAAGATTTTGTTTAAATCGATTTTGAGAAGGACTGTCAGCCAATTCATCATCATTGATGCTCATGGACTGCAAATGAACATTAAAAACACGTACTTTGTTTCGTCCGATTACAATATCGGCATATAAAATCTGGTTATTCGACTTTTCTTTGAACTGGATACTTTCCTTTTTTTCGATCGGGTATTTACTAAATATTGCCATTCCGAATCCTCCTCCGACATGATTGACGTAAAAAGGTTCGAAATAATAATAAGGATGTGTTTTAGACAGCCTATTGATGAGATTAAATTTTGTTCCGTTTTTCTCCGTATAGAACTCTTGAAAGCATTTTATGTCTCCCTCCATATTTAAAGCATCTTTGATGATGTTAGCACTTATGATAGGGTCTTTTTTATTATAAATCTCATAAACGTTAAATACCCTCGCATTATAGGAAAGCAAGGAAAATGTGGCTCCTGCTTTTTGCTGCCTGGAAAACTGAAAAGAGATGATTCTAGGCAAGAAAGACAGTCCAAAAACCACGAAAAACAAAGGAATCATACTCTGAATCCATTTTTTTGCGATTAAAAAGTATAAAGCGATGGCAAGGTGAAGAATAACCAGTCCGGGAATAGTATAGGGTAAAAAGGCACTGATCCAGAATTCTGAGGGAGGAATATCTGGAGAGGTATAGGCTATTACCGTCATTGCGGCAATAATACCATAGGTCAATATAAAAAGCCGGTTGAGCAATGAGCTAAGATCTTGAAACACAAAAATAACTCCCTTTTCTTTTGAATTGAAACGAATAATCTATAATTTTGTAGAAAATTAGTACAGTCGGAAAGAGGGGGCAGCTGCCCCCTCTTTTGGTTCACAGAGTGTTTGAAATGGAGGATTTGAAGAGTCGTATTTCTAAAATTGCCTTGGAAAAGGCGAAAGAACAAGGAGTTTTCCTTGTAGAGTTGACACTTACGGGTTCTGGCCGGGTTAAAATTCTGGCATTAATTGATTCGGAAAGTGGAGTAACCATTGACCAATGTACTAAGTTTAGTCGTTCTGTCACACAAGAAACAGACCTTATTTCAGAATTGGATGAAGGTTATGTGATAGAAGTCTCTTCTCCAGGAATAGACCGACCTTTGGAATTCCCTTTTCAATACAAAAAAAATGTAGGAAGGAAGATCAGGGTTACATTAGATGGGGATGAAGAGAAAGAAGGAGAATTACTGACAGCGACAGAAGAAGGCTTTAGCGTTAAATTGCCGGGCCTGAAAAAGAAAGAATTTATCAATGAAGAATACCAATACAACGAAGTTAAAAAAGCAAAAATCATCGTTTCATTCAAATAATTATGGACGTTACTAACCTGATCGAATCGTTTGCAGAATTTGCAAAACTAAAGAACATTGATCGCCCTACTATGATGCGTATCCTGGAAGATGTATTTCGTACCATGATCCGCAAAAAATTTACGTCAGATGATAATTTTGATGTCATCATCAACGTGGACAAAGGAGACTTAGAAATCTGGAGAAAGAGAGAAGTAGTCTCTGATGATTTTGCAGAAGATAGTTTTGACTATGATGAAAATAAGCACATTTCATTGACGGACGCTCAAAAGATCGAAGAAGATTTTGAAGAAGGAGAAGAAGTGGCGGATGAATTGAAGTTGGAGGACTTTGGTCGTAGAATGGTAATGACTGCTCGTCAAACGTTGATTCAAAAAGTAAAAGATCTTGAAAAGGATTATTTATTCCAAAAATACAAAGACCTCGCAGGGGAAATCATCACCGGTGAAGTGTATCAGATTTTGGGTAAAGAGCTGTTGTTGATCGATGCCGATGGTAATGAATTAGTATTACCTAAAGGCGAGCAAATTCCAAAAGATAGATTCAGAAAAGGAGACAACGTTAGAGCAATTGTACACAGAGTGGAAATGCATAACGGCAATCCTAAAATCGTTCTTTCAAGAACTTCTCCTAAATTCCTGGAGCGTTTGTTTGAGATTGAAGTTCCTGAAGTATACGATGGCTTGATTGCTATCCGTAACATTGTTAGAGAACCAGGTGAGCGAGCTAAAGTAGCCGTAGAATCATTCGATGACAGAGTAGATCCGGTAGGTGCTTGTGTGGGTATGAAAGGATCTCGTATCCATAGTATCGTACGTGAATTGGAAAATGAAAACATTGACGTGATCAATTATACCGACAACCTTGAGTTATACATCTCACGTGCCTTGAGCCCGGCGAAGATTGGTAACATCAAAGTGGATGCTGAGAAAGAAAGAGTATCGGTATTTTTGAAGCCAGATCAAGTGTCTTTAGCGATTGGTAAAGGCGGACAAAACATCAAATTGGCCAGCAAATTGGTTGGAATGGAAATCGACGTATTCAGAGAGTTGATTGACAACGAAGACGAAGAAGATGTAGGCTTGGTGGAATTCAGCGATGAAATTGAAAGCTGGGTGATTGATGAATTGAAAAGAATTGGTTTAGATACAGCAAAGAGTGTATTGGCTTTGTCTAAAGAAGATTTAGTTAGAAGAACAGAATTAGAAGAAGAAACGGTAGAAGATGTATTGAGCATTCTTCGCCAGGAATTTGAGAATTAAGCTCGGAGTAATCCTCGCGCTTTAGCATACAAAATAGAAATATAAAACCAATAGAATGGCAGAAGATAAAATGATGCGGTTAAGCCTGGTGCAAAAAAAACTCAACGTGGGATTGTCCACGATGACGGAGTTTTTGGCGAAAAAAGGCTTTGAGGTGGAGAGTAACGCAAATGCCAAAATCACACAGGATGCGTATGCTCTGCTGCTGAAAGAATTTGAATCTTCTGCAGAAGAGAAAAAAGAAGCATCAAACCTTAGCATTGGGAAAAAACATGGAGAGCAGCATGTGGTCATCGATGCCGAGAAACCGACTGCAAAAAAAGAGACAGAAGAAGAGCAGGAAATTCTGATCAAGAATAATTTTATCCCTGAAAAAGAGGCGGTAACTGTTGCCGCTAAAGAAGAGACGCCTGTTAAAGAAACTCCTAAAGAAAGTAAAGAAGAAGATACTATAGGCAAAGTAAAACTTCCAGGTGTAACTGTGCTCGGAAAAATTGATTTGTCCGGCACTAAAAAAACGACTAAACCGAAGAAGGAAGAAGTTGCTGCTGCAAAAGAAGAGACTCCGGTTAAAGCTGCAGAGAAAGAAAAGCCTGCTGTGGAAGAACCGGTAGCTAAAACGGAAGAAGTAGTTGCTCCTGAAGTAGAGAAGGAAGAAAAGGTAGTTGAAAAAGTAGAGGAGCCAAAAGAAGTAATAGCAGCTGCTGCCGAAGAGGCGCCAGCAGAGGAAGAAGAAGTTATAGAAGCCAAGGCAGATGCCTTGAAGGGCTTGACGGTATTAGGTAAAATCAGTTTGCCGGATGCGAAGGCAAAAGGTAAAAAACCTCAACCGGTTGCCTCCTCAGATGATGCTAATGCAAAGAATAAAGCCAAGAAAAAGCGTAAACGCATTCAAACACCAGGCGGACAAACTGCGGGAACTTCTCAGCAGCAGTCTACTCAACCGGGTGCAAGACCTCCGCATATTGCAGGTCAACCTAAACCTCCTGGTGCTGCAGGACGTGGGCAGGGTGCCGGTAATCAAGGAAGACCTAATGTAGGCAGACCCGGCGATCCGAAGCAACCTCTTACAGAGAAAGACATTCAAGATAAGATTAAAGCTACCATGGCTAAACTTTCAGGTTCGAAAGCCAGCCCGGTTAGCCGTTCTAAATACCGTAAGGAAAAAAGAAATGCAGCTTCTGATGCTAACGACGATCGTTTGTTACAAGAGCAGGAAGATGCAAAAACATTAAAAGTGACAGAATTTATTTCTGCTAATGACTTGTCGTCATTGATGGATGTTTCTGTAACACAAATCATTTCGACATGTATGAGTTTGGGTATGTTTGTATCCATCAATCAACGTCTCGATGCAGAAGCGATTACCATTATTGCCGATGAATTTGGTTATGGTGTTCAATTCCTGACTGCAGGTGAAGACAATGTCGAAGAAGTAGAAGTAGAGGAAGATCCTGAAACACTTCAGCCGCGTGCTCCTATTGTAACGATCATGGGTCACGTAGATCACGGTAAAACATCATTGCTCGATTACATCAGAAAATCGAAAGTCGTACAAGGTGAAGCCGGAGGTATTACACAGCACATTGGTGCTTATGACGTAATGACGGATTCAGGCAAGCGTATTACCTTCCTCGATACTCCTGGTCACGAAGCCTTTACAGCGATGCGTGCAAGGGGTGCGAAAATTACAGATATTGTTATCATTGTGGTAGCGGCCGATGATAATGTGATGCCTCAAACGAAAGAAGCAATCAACCACGCGAAAATAGCGGGTGTTCCAATCGTTATTGCCATCAATAAAATTGATAAACCTGCGGCTAACCCTGATAAAATCAAAGAAGAACTTTCCAAAGAAAATGTATTGGTAGAGGACTGGGGTGGTAAGTATCAGGTAGAATTGATCTCTGCGAAAACCGGTAAAGGTATTCCTGAATTGTTAGAGAAAGTTTTGTTGGAAGCTGAAATCTTGGATCTGAAAGCCAATCCAGATAAAAATGCAGTAGGTAGCATCATTGAAGCTTCTCTCGATAAAGGTAGAGGGTATGTAAGTACCTTGATGGTACAATCAGGTACACTCCGTGTGGGAGATGTATTATTGGCTGGTCCTTATTTCGGTAAAGTAAAAGCGATGCTGGATCACAGAGGTCAACGAGTACAATTCGCTACTCCTTCTACACCTGTTCAAGTACTTGGTTTACCAGGTGCTCCTCAAGCAGGAGAAAAAATCCAGGTAATGGATACAGAACGAGAAGCACGTGAAATTGCTACCAAGCGTGAGCAGTTGGCTCGCGAACAAACGATTCGTACGAAGAAACATATTACATTGGATGAGATCGGTCGTCGTTTGGCTATCGGTAATTTCAAAGAATTGAACGTCATTGTAAAAGGAGATTTCGATGGTTCGGTAGAAGCATTGTCAGACTCCTTGCTTAAACTTTCTACAGAAGAAATTCAAGTGCGTATCATTCACAAAGGTGTTGGTCAGATCTCCGAATCGGATGTCTTGTTGGCATCGGCGTCTGATGCGATTGTGATTGCCTTCCAAGTGCGTCCTTCAGTAGGTGCAAGAAAGTTGGCTGAACAAGAGCAAATAGAAATCAGAATGTACTCTATCATCTACAACGCGATCAACGACGTGAAAGATGCGATGGAGGGCATGTTGGAGCCGAAAGTAGAAGAAGTCATTTTGGGTAACATTGAAGTGCGTGATGTATTCAAAATCACCAAAGTGGGTACCGTTGCGGGATGTTATGTAACTGACGGACATGTGAAGCGCAGCAGTTCTGTTCGTTTGATTCGTGATGGTATTGTGGTGCACACCGGTGCTATTGATGCTTTGAAACGCTTCAAAGACGATGTGGCGGAAGTGAAATCCGGTTACGAATGTGGATTGAGCTTGAAGAAGTTCAACGACATCGAAGTAGGTGATACCATCGAAGCATACGAAACAAAAGAAGTGAAACGCTCACTCTAATATTCAGAGAAATAAAATATGAAAAGCCATCCTACAGATTGTAGGGTGGCTTTTGTTTTATAGGCTGATTTCTTGGTATAGAAAACAAAAGGGCTGATGGGTAGAATGGGTGAATCTATCTAGTTTCGTTAGGGTGCTGTCTAATAAGTCTTAAATTATATAAAAAAGGACATGAAGTCATTGAAATTCGAGCGGTTAACAATTCTTCTGCACACGTTGGGTTGGGCTATTTTATTCTTTTTCCCATTCATTGGAAGAGATACCTATCCTGCACAGTTTATTGTAAAATCGGCTTTTCATATCTTGATTCTGGCTTCTTTCTTTTACTTTAATTTATTCGTACTGATCCCTAAATTTCTTTTAAATAAAAGAATAAGCCTCTATATCCTTACCATAGTCTTTGGTATGGCATTCGTTATTTCCTCCTATATATTTTCTGATCCATGGTGGCAGAGCAAAACCAAGACGCATCATAAAATAGCGATGGAGCATCATATTCAACCGATGCATAAGGATCATGAAGGTCCTCCCAGATCTATGGGAATGAAAATCATCTTCCCCTTGGTCTCCTTCCTGATGGTATTTGGTATCAGCACTAGTTTGAGAACGATTAATGAATACTTATGGAAAGAAGAGTTGCAGCAAGCAACAGAGACCGCCAAACTAAATTCCGAACTCGCTTTTTTGAAATCACAAATCAATCCGCATTTTCTGTTCAATACCTTGAACAACTTATTTAGCCTTGCACATTCTCGCTCTGAAAAAACGGCCGGTGCCATCATGAAGTTGTCTGAGCTGATGCGCTACATGCTCGAAGATACTGCGGGTAAGAAGGTAGAATTGTATAGGGAACTGGAATACATTAAAAACTACCTGGAGTTGCAGCGCTTGCGTCTTGATGATGCCGTTAAAGTAGAGCTGATCATGGAAGGTGATTTTCATAATAAAAGCATTGAACCTTTGTTACTCATTCCATTTATTGAAAATGCATTTAAGCATGGAGTTTCTTATCAAGAAAATTCTTTTATCCATATCGAACTCATCTCGAATGATTATCAGTTGGTTTTGAAAATGGAGAATTCCATTCCTTCTCAAAAAATGGAAAAGGATGAAGTGTCTGGAATAGGCTTAAAGAATGTGAAAAAAAGATTGGAGATGCTTTATCCAGGAGCGCATCGACTTCATATGATACAGAATGAATCAAAATATATTGTTCACCTAACAATTAATCTATGAAATTGAGATGTCTCGCGATCGATGATGAACCCTTGGCTTTAGGGTTAGTCAGTGATTACATCCATCAAATTCCATTTTTGGAGTTAGTGGGTTCTTATACCAGTGCGCTGGATGCTTTACAGGTTATGCAAACGGAGAAGATAGATCTTATCTTCTTAGATATCAGAATGCCGGATTTATCGGGTTTTCAATTCCTGGATACTTTAGTTGAAAAACCATTGGTCATATTGACAACTGCCTATAACCAATATGGTCCTGAAAGTTATCAATTTGAAATCGTGGATTATTTGTTGAAGCCCATTCCATTTGAAAAGTTTCTAAAAGCTTCGAATAAGGCAAAAGATTTTTTTGAGACAAAAGTGCAACAGCAATCTGCGCATCCTCTATTGGATGGCCGTGATTATATTTTCGTCAACTCAGAATACAAACTGATCAAAATAAAAATTAATGATATTTTATTTATTGAGGGTTTAAAGGATTATATCAAAATTCATATAGCAGGACATGATCGCCCTGTTTTGACAATCATGCGCATCAAAACATTTGAAGAGAAGTTGCCACCTAATGATTTTGCGCGTGTTCACCGTTCTTTTCTAGTAAACATACATCAGATAGAATCTATTCAACGAAGCATGATTACAATAGGGAAACATGAGGTTCCCGTTGGCCTTTCTTATGCCGATCAGTTTTTTAAACTGGTCGACGATAAAAACTGGAAATAAAAAAAGGGACTGTTACAAACAGTCCCTTTTTATGCTAGTTATGCAAGATTATGGAAGCAATTCCCAAATGTCATCGTAACGGTTATTACCATTTTTACCAGTTACAACAAATCCTCTGTTTCCGATGGTCATACCCACAGCATCTGTTCTGGAAGCTCCTTCGAAGCCTGCTTTGGCAGACCATGAATTGTCTACTGTATTGTATTCCCAAGTACTTTGAAGTGCTGAATTGTAAGTACCGGTAGAGATGTATCCTTTTCCATTGATAGAAAAAGCAGCAGCGCCATAACGTCTGTTGTCTTGTCCATCATCCAATGATTTTTTTGCTGTCCATGTTCCCAGGCCGGCGGCAGCAGCATCAGGAGTATATTCGAAGAAGTCTTTTACATATAAGTTATTGTTCAATCCTCCTCCTACATATGCTTTACCATTCGCCACGAAAGCAAAAGCATCCACTCTTTTTTCACCGCCAATGCTCAAGGCTACAGACCAGGTGTCGTTAGATGGATCGTATTTGTAAAAATCCTTTTTGTAGTTTCCGTCGAAACCTGTGCCTATATAGCCATAATTGCCGATGCTAAAAGCAACTGCGCTGTATCTGGCTGTACCTGCGAAGTCCGCTTTTGGTGTCCATGCATTGCTACTTGGATCGTATTCATAGAAATCTTTGTAATTAGTAGGAGTAGTGCCAGTTAGGCCAGTGCCAGTGCCGATATAACCTTTTCCTAGGAGGCCGAATCCTACCGCTTCGTTTCTTGCATCTCCAGCAAAGTCTGCTTTTTGAACCCAGAAATCAGTAGCCGGATCGTATTCCCAAAAATCTTTTAGTCTTACCGAACCGTCATAACCTGTTCCAAGGTATCCTTTGCCATTGATTTCAAAAGCAACAGCATTGCTTCTAGCTACGCCCTCAAAATTTGATTTTTGAACCCAGTCTCCTGAAACGGTAGTCGTGCTGTCACTGTTTTTTTTGCAACTTGGAAAAACACCTGCTGCAACGATGAGTATGGCCAGGCCTAATGTTTTTCTTACATTTTGGTTTGTCATTGTTCTGTTTTTAAAATATGGTAAGGTATAGTTTTAGTTTAACGGTAGAGGAAGATATTCTGCTATCCAATACCAGTTTTTCGGTGCGGTTACCCGAATAAGACCGCGGAGAGGTCAGCATCAAAGCTGTTTCATTGTAAAAGCTTGTAGTCAATTGTTCTTGTATAAAGTCTGTTACTTCAAATTTGTAATAGGTGTTTCGATTGGATTCATAATCTACAAAGGGATTTATGATCTCTGGTATTGAAGTTCCGGTATAGGTAATGACTGCGCCAGGAATGTTGGTGGTGTTTGTTTTATACAATACCAAGTCTGTCGGCAAGCGGAAAAGCTGACTGTATGAATCGGCTTTCGGTTGGATGATCAGCTCTGCTCTGTTGACAGCAAAATTAGGATAGGCTTCACGGATATCATTAAGATGAGGAAACTTTATCTTAGTCATCAATTCTACGCCTGTCATGACATAAGACTCGTCGTTTGTCTGACTCGCGCTTATTTCCTTATAAATTTCTGTGAGTCCTGAAAGAGCAGTACTGCTGCGATCATTCTTCATTTGATTGAAGAACAAATCGGTATTTGCCACGTGTTTAAAAGTGTACGTTTTAGAAATATTAGGATTATCTGAGTCTCTGTAGTAAAGTGTTAGTGTAGGAGCTCTACTGTATCCAAAAATGGACTTATTACTCAAATCAGGGATCAAGGCCAAGCCTTTGAAATATTCTCTAAACGCGGCATTGTTAGCTACTCTATTGTCACGCTCCTCTGCAAGATCAAATAATTCTTGACCAGTAGGCTGTAAACGAATTCTTAGTTTGTTGCCACTGAAATTGGTATAAGCAACAGGAGTGGTAGCAAGCGGAGCAGCTTCGAGTTCAAATGCTTGCCTATTGTAGATATTAGCAGAACCGCTCACCGTTTTCATGTCTTCTGCTAAGCGGTATACATTCATGGTATGAGGACTGGTAGTATCTCCGTAGCTGTAGACGTGATTAAGTTCTAAAATCAATGAGTCGAAGATTGGCTCGTCGATATAGGATAGGATGTCTTCTCTTCCGTCTTTATCGGTATCAATACCTGCCAATGAAAACTGGAAATATGGGGCTGCAGAGAATGTGCCTACTTTGGGATCGACATAATAGCCGGTAAGCATTTTGTCGTTTTGAGAAGTAGGCAGCGAATCTACTAATACGGTAGAAAGCGTGGCCGTAAACGTATCGATATAGTAGGTGCCCAGGCTTTGCTTATCATCTACGGATATCGCACTGTCTTTCGGTTTTTTGCATCCAACAACAATAAAAAGAGTTAGAAAAAGTATGCTGTAGATGGGTATAAGAAATGACTTCAAACGCATATTGGTTATAGTTCCTCTAAATAGAGGATGTAATCTGGGAATAACAACGACAAGTTAAATACTTATCGTATAAAAAACGGCAATTACGTCACAAAATTTATGTCTGGCTATATGAAAAAAGATTATTTCTCTACTTCTATAATTTCGAGTAAGCTGTGCTTTTGTATAAAAAGCGCGAATTAAGGCTTTATTCGCGCTATAAACAGCAATCTTTTATGTTTTTCTTCCTGGCTGGAAACCAGTTTCTCCAATCGATTGGCATAAGCGGAATAGGCCGATTCGTCACCCATGACGATGCCATTAGGCGCTTGTGTTTGGGGTTGAAAGGGGGCTATTTTTTTACCTTGCCAAAGCAGGTACACATACATGTTTTGTCTAAGTGGCTCCACATAATAGACCGTTTGTTTATCCTGCCAGAGCGGTTTGTTTTCCAGTAAAAAGTATACTTCGTTTTTCTCCTGAATTTCTTCTTCCAAGAACAAGAAGTGACGTGTGGTGGTAAAGATCAAGACGCCACTTACGATCCAGTAGGTATAAGGAATTTTTGTTGCGATTTCATGGACGGCATAAGTGGCTAGAATGGCCAGAAACAATAGGCTTGGACTGGTATACCAGGGGAGCTTGTGCATTCCGAATGTGAGTAATAAAATGATCGGTGTAAGGATGCAGAGAGAGAGCGTGCAGATCCTGTAAAAAGGGGAGTCAAGGAAAGCTTGCTTTCTTACAGGGCTATACCTGTTGAATAAGAACAAGACCAATCCGGCGTAGAAGAAGTAGTTCCACACATTGAAAATGGAATCAATTGAGTGAATAAAAAACGCACGATTGGGTTCCACCGGATGCTTGTCGAAGGTACTGGCCGTGAAGCGATCCCATGTATCGTAGATCAACATGGTTTCCCAGGAATTGCTGTAGGTATGAAAAGAGTCTTTGGCCTTGCAGTCGTAGGCGCATCCCTTTACTTGTAATAAAATGAACCATGATAAAATCATCAGTACAAAAATGCTTGTACCTATCCAGGTGTGCTTGCTGCGAAGGGTTTGGGTAAATCTGCGGGTGACAAGAAGGTACAGGATCAAGCCTGGAATATAGTAGAAGCAGGCCGTTGTTTTTACCCAGAAACTAAGTCCCAGAAAAAGTCCGGACCACCAAGCTGACTTATTGTCCTTGAAATCCACGTAGCGCAAAAAGAAATAAGTGGCAATGGTTATGAGTGCGATCAACTCGGCATCCATGTCGGCATTTTTCCCTACGTGAAATCCGATGATACCTTTGACGGAAATCAGCATGAGACAAGCGAGAAAGGCGTAGGCCTCTTTTAGGTATAGGTTGATTAGACGAAAGGCAAAGAAGAAAAAAGCTAAAATCGCTAGGCCAGAGGACAACCGTAAGCCCCATTCGTTATAGCCAAGTAATTTGTAGCCTCCAATGATCAACCATGCTTTTACAGGTGGCCGTGCTACCCAGGTATCCGGTTGACCGAGGTAATGTAAATTCACATAGTCTTTGTTCTCCATCATCTCGAAGGCATTGGCTGCATAGCGTGCCTCGTCGTATTCTTTTACCGGCTGACTGCCCAAATGCCAAAATTCCATCGCGGTAACGAGGAGCATGAGGATCAACAAGTAATATTTTTTTTGCATGAAGAGTTTTTATAAAGCTAAAATAAGAATTTTAACCTGGATTACATATTCTATGTCATTCAATCCGTCAATTCTCTCTTTCCAAAGAAGAAATGATTGTCATGATTGATAGGATACTTATAGCCTAATATATTTTAAGTTTAACGAAAGGAAGAATTCTTACAGTGTTTTTACAAAGAGAGTGAACAGGGTAAAGAGTTCCCCGTATTTGCTCAGCGGCAAAGTCTCCGCTCTATCGAAGACGTCATGATACGCCTTTTGTTTGCCATTGGTATAGATGAAAAAGGCAGGAACTCCTTTTTGTGTAAAGAAATAGTGATCTGAATTTGCTGCTTTTCCTCTTTTGACCACAGCGGGAAGCAAGTGGTTGGCCTTGTTGAGCGAGTCTAACCCGGCGAATCGTGTAGGATATTCTGTGCCATTCACCACGGTGATGCTTTCATCTCCTGTACCTACAATATCCATATTGAGTAAGAATTTAATTTGTTTTAAAGGAACCAATGGATGTTGGGTGAAATAATTGGAACCAATCAATCCCGCTTCTTCCGCGCCAAAAGCGATGAACAGGATACTATAAGCAGGTTGGTGTGCGCTTTCATTGTAGTAATGTGCCAATTCATTTAGCATAGAGATTCCACTGGCATTGTCATTGGCACCGGGGAAATATGTTTTCTTCCCTAAATGCCCCAAGTGATCGTAGTGTGCACTGAAGACAATGAATGTATCCGGTTGCAAAGAGCCTTTGATCATGCCGACTACATTTTGTGATGGATAATCTTTTTTCCACTGTGCCGTCAATTGAAAAGAGCATTTGCCAGATTTTAAAAAATCAGCATCCATCTTTCCCAATTTAAAAATGGGGACACTCAAGGGCTTGGAGGCAATGCCCATGGTCAATTTAGCATGGTTGTATTCAATCAAACAGGCGGCGCTGTATATGTTTTGTATGACTTCGAGCGGAAGTTCATTCAGTTGAGCATAGTATTTCTGATCGTAAACCACGGCTTTGTTTTTACAATCCACAGCCGTTCTTTTTTCTTTGTACAAGAAAAAGGTACTGTCTAAATACAAGATTTCCGCTTTGCCTTTTCCTGAGGAAGAAACAGGATCAATGATGAAATCGATGCCAGGTTGCATTTTTTTTCCATTGATGGTCAGAGACATTTTTTTTGGAAAAATCTGCGTATCGTAGGAGAAGTGTTGAAGAAACGATTGACTTGCAGGTTGCAATCCCGCGGTGCGAAAAAGAGATTCTATGTAAGTGGCTGCTTTGCGATCGCCTTCAAACGCGGGGCTTCTACCGTGCATGTTGGGGGCACTCAATGCTCCAATGACTTTGCGCACACGTGTCATGTCTTGAGAAAAGCAAACCGAGACTTGGATCAGTAGGGCGATAAAAACGAATAAGCTGGTGCAAAAGGCTTTCATGGCAAATCTTTGAATGAAAAACAACGAAATAATAATAGTCCTGCCATTGTTCCGGAGATATCGGCAAAGCCATCGATTAAGTCTGATGTACGATTAGAAATGACAGGTTGTAACAGTTCAGTAAGAAGAGCAGTGAAGATGCCTGCAGACAAAACGAGTAAGACTATTTTGTAACGGGTTTTAACCTGCCTTGTCACATCCCATTGCAAACAAAAAGCCCAAAGGCAGAACAGAACAAAATGAATTGCTTTATCTGCATTTGGGATATCAAACCATTTCGGTTCCTGTACGGTAGATGCCGGCAACCAACACAAGGTGAGGATTACCGCAAAACCCATCAAACTGATGGTATAGCGCGGAAGTCGATTAAGCAAGTCCGATAGACTTCTTATAGCTTGCGGCATCCATCAAATCATTTAGCTCTGCAGCATTCTGAAGTTTCACTTTCACGATCCATCCTTTTTCGTAAGCATCACTGTTTACTAGTTCTGGTGTTTTTTCTATCTCCGGATTGACCTCTACGATTTCTCCACTCACCGGCATAAACAAATCACTTACTGTTTTCACAGCGTCAATGGTGCCAAATATATCAGAAGATTTTACGACTTGACCAAGACTGGTTATTTCTACAAATACAATGTCCCCCAATTCGTTTTGTGCGAAATCGGTAACTCCTACATAACCGTATTCACCTTCAACTCTTATCCATTCGTGATCTTTGCTATACTTTAAATTTTCAGGGAAATTCATAATGATTGATGATTAAAATGATGAGTAAATATAGGAATTTTATTTGTTAAAAAAATGGTAAAAGGGACGAGCGAGGAGCCAGGAGGTACGAAAGACTTAATCTTCCTAGCTCCTCGCTCGTCCTTCCTTGCTTCTATGAAAGCGTAAACCTAAGCTGTATACCTGCCGAAGTAGTCGTTCGCTTAAACGATGAGGAGATCTTAGGATTGGTATAGGTACGCTCAAAGTATACTTGTAAACTCACCCTGGTGCTCAGGTTGTAAGTAATTGTTGGCTTGATTTGCCAGTTCAAACTTCCGGTAGTGACTGTAGAAACTTGTTCAATTTGTCTTTGTACACCTTTGGTATCGCGCAGTGTGAAATCCAGACGAACATTGAGTTCGTTCTTCAATGTTTTAGTACGGCCCTTGGTCAGGAATTTAGGAATCTTCACGCCGGATTTTACAAAACCGATACCGAATACGAAATCCTGGTTGTTTTCTTCTCTGATCTGTGCATTACTTAAACTAAGTGATAAGTTACGCGATCTGCGGTATTCAGCACGGTAGCTCCATTTGCCTTTTGTACGAATATTTATACCTATGAGCGGAGAGAATGCTTCCCGTATGTTCACATCACTGATGATATAAACAGGAATCAGATCACCGGATGAGTTGAATTGATTAGCGTCTGGAGTATTAAGGAAATTATTACCGGGACGAACATAATCGGCGCCGTACAACAACGAAGAGGTATAGCCACCTACACTGTATACAGATGTGTAAGCGTGAGAAAGCGTAATGGCGTCAAATCGTTTTTTTATGGCTGCTATTTTCATAAGCCCGGTATAATCGATTCTCCAGTTTGGAAGCGGAATATTAGGCATCGGGGAAGTATTGCTGGATCCTGCATCGGAACCTTTGTAAGCCGCAAGGAATGCAGGGATCAATACATCTTGAGAATTCAAAGATCTTCCTCCCAATCTTTCACTAATGGTCTGGCGGTTTTCCACAAATCGGTTGAATGCTTTCGAACCATTCGGATCTCCAGAACCTGTTTCCCTGTCACCAAAAGAGGTGGCTACTGTTATGGTGGAGACACTGTGTGTACCGTTTCTTACCGGGTTATCCGATATGTATTTTTGACCCGTGGAATCAATGCGGAAAAGTTCTTGATAGTTCGTTCCTTTTTTCAAGGTAGCATCTAACTGGATGCGCAAATCTTTGCTAGGTTCTATGGCTGTTCGCACACTGAAGCTTTGTTCTTTTCGCTGGGTGAAAGGTGTGTTGAGAGAACGCGAACGACTGATCCATCCTTTATCTGCTGCGTCATGACGGAAATCTGCATCCTGTGATCCGAGGATAAAAGGTAATTGTGCACCGGCATTGTCAAACTGATCGACACCAAAAAGTGATGGTTTTTGCAAATAGCCGGCTAACTGGGTGCCTTGTGTATTGGTATAAGTGGCGTTGATGCTTTTAATTAACATCAAGGTACGCAATGCACTTTTAAGTGCACGGTTTTCTCGGGGAGCCTTAACGGTGTCTTTCGGATCCGGTTTTACATTTACCCTTTTAGGTACAGGATTATTGACTCCTTTCAGGAATTTGTTTTTGTTGTATAATTTATTGAGGTCAATCTTTCCATTGAGCGTTTGGCTGCGCGTATTTTGAATGATGTTACCGTAATTATTTCCTAATGTATCGGTAAGATTTAACGGACCTGCTGTCCAGGTATAACCCGCTTCGTAGCGGTAATCTGAATTGAGCCAATCCAGGAAGGGGAGTTTATCTAAAGGCAACTTATAATTGAGATCAACCTTTTGATTGAATGTTTTTAATCGACCGAATTTGAAGGCATTATTTCTAACTTCTGTGTTGTAGGCTTTACCTCCTGGTGCTCCCATCGGTTCATCAACTACTGCGTAAGCATCTGCTCGGTAGTTAGCTGTCAGGTTTTTTGTCATTGCCCAGGAAGTACCGTAAGTACGAGACATGGTAAATGATTTTTCATAGAGCGGTGTTTGTCCCTGGGATAATGGTCCAGCTTCGTAATATTGCGTCGTTGTTATTTTTCTGTCCAAGTCTGTCCGGAAAGTAAACATATTGGGCATCGGTGTAAAATTAAAATCCTTAAGCAGTTTGCCGTACTTAGAATCAAAAAGCTTGACATTTTTTAACGGTTCGTAAGACTTAGGAGTACCGGTATAGTCATAGCCCAGTGCTCCTTTGTAATACTTGAAAACATATTCTTTAATGTCGTAACTGGTCCGTCTCGTTTCGGTATAACCGAGTGTCAGTTTTAAATTTTCGACATCATAAATATGTTTTTTAGCATCCGGTTTTGTTTTTACTTTTTGGATATTGGTAAAGTTGATCGCTTTCGTAGTTGTCTGATCGACTACCAGTTTTTTATATTCTTCGCGTGTCGATTGGTCCGCGAGGTTATCCAACTGCTGTTTTAATAAGACATCTGGATTCAGTGGATCGTATCGTGGAGTAATGACGGTGCGGTTTATACCCACATACATGGGAAGTCTAAGCCCTAATTTTTTAGGCAAGAATTTTTCCATGTTGAAATTTCCGCTGATGCCCCATTCCAACGTATTGTTTCGCTGGCGTTGAGAAACTTTTTGTTCCAGTGATCCAAAGCCCGCGCCTATATAACGAGCGCTGGCCGTTACGTTACCAAAGTCAGCGAGTTTTAAGTTGAGTTTACCTGTAGCGGCCCATCCGGATTTTTCATTAAAATCTGTCACCCTCAATTCATTGGCCCAAATACAGAAGGAGTGTGCCCGTGTATCTCCGCCTTTGGGGTTTTTCAGACCGATCATCACGGTAACCACAGCGGACATATCCGGTTTACCCATTACCCAAATCTTATGCAGTCCTGCCTGGCGTGAGTAGGGTTTTGTCAGGCTGCCATTGCGGTCTCTTTCCAGTTTGGTATTGATCAGCTCCTGGATAGACATATTGATTTGGTTTTCTCCCCTCCACACCGCGTAAGGATCGGTGCTGTTTAATGGATTCGTGAAGTATAAGGGCACTTCGATTTCATAATAGTTATCTTTAAAATCCGTACCAAAGCGGATGAAGGCACTTACCATGGTGTCGATGTTTGCCTCCTGCGTTTCCGCGTGAATAAACATGTTCACCTGGCCGTAGTTTAAGAAGTCATAGTTTACATTTTTGTATACCGCTCTTACACTTCTTTCGTTCAAATCGTCCACACACAGACGCAGCGATTGTTCGTTCAGTCGTCTGTTTACAGTAGAGGTAATGTCCTGATCACGCGTGAAGCCCGGAGGTATAACATAGGGAGAAGTTTTTTCATCACCGCTACTGTTTTCCTCCACGTTTACAGTAGATACATTGATAAGTGCATCATCCGGTTCAAGATCACCAAAGCCTGTTTCATCAATATCGGTAGACTGGTAACCTCTCCATTGGTTCGCTACCAATTGCAATTGGGCCATACGGAGAATAACAGGACTGCTAAAGCCTGTCATGTACATACGCATGAATCGGATGGATTTAAAATCGGTGATGTTACCTACGGTACTGGTGGGGTTTCTAATCGGAATACGGAATTGAAACCAGGTCTCAAGCGCTCCATCTTTAGTGGGTAAATCTCTTTTACCGACAATAAAGTTTTGCCCGATTTGTAACTGAGGTTCTTCAATGTTTACCTCGTATTCATAATAGGCCTCCAGGTCATTTATCGTTTGATCTTGATTCAAGTCTTCATTATCAGGATACGAAGTGTTAGAGGGCGTAATGCCTGTTCCTGAATTCAGAGGGGAATTGTTTTCATAACCATTGCTATATTTATAGAAACTGGGAAGGGTTTTGGTATGGAATTCATCAAGCGGTACAACAAGTGATTGATAAAAGATGAAATTATCGGCAGAAATATCCCCTTTGATACTGTCTGCATTCGGCAAGGCATTAACAGCAGTAACAAAAGCGCTGTAACCAGGAAAGGTCACTTCATTCGCATTGTCCAATCCATCCAACCCAACATCTTGTACCGCTCTTGAATCTCCCGTGTTTTCAAAGGCATCCACCAACCAAAGTTTTTTAGATACACGTCCCCATTGATTGTCTACCGTCGAACCGGTAACAATCCCGTTTTCATAGGCATGACGAGTGTCTTTCATTACGTCTTCAGAAATCTCACCTAAGTTGAAATATAATTTCCCTTTATTAGAGTGATCAAAAGGTGCACCGTCAATATTCATTTCTTTACCTGTGTGCGCGCTCCCTCCCAGTTTTACATAAGGGCTCATCATCCAGAATTCAATGTACTGGATATTGGAATTGTCAAAATCAATATCATTGGTGATGTTGCGGCTAATACCCGCCCATTTGCCTGTCGGATTAGTGAGACGTCCGTTGGCAGGATTTAACGTGGGAGTATAGTTATAAGGTCCTCTTTCAAATGGATAGAACGCCAGGTCAAGAACGGGAAGCGTCACGTTGATTTGCTGCGCATCTTGGTTGTACAAACTGGTAGGTAAAATTTGTCGTTCAAAGTGATTGGTGATATCTTCGGAATACGTTGGAAGAGAACTATTGGGCAAGTAAAATCCAGGATCAATAATATACCAAGCCATTCTAGCTCTGTTGTATGAGAAGCTTAAGGAAGTATCTGTACTTTCCGCGAATCTTCTTGGAATTTGGTAGGTGTACTCTTTAAGTCATAAGGTGTTTTACTCCCTTCAAAATCATCGATGAATGCTACACCGTTTGAGCCGCCTTGGTTAATTCTTTTGTTATGACCGGGTATCATCTGTGCAAACTCTCCCTGGAAGGTCACTTGTGAAGGAGCTTTCGTATCGATGAGCGGAATCATATCCACCAATTTGGTCAAACGTCTCGAGGCACTGTTGTAATTGATGTCCATGCCCCATACGGTATTTTTGGAAGGCTCGTCTCCAATGTTTACACGGCTGATTTGCGGTGCTTCATTTTGTTGAAGAATAGTGGCACCGATGATAAAGTCTTTGTTGATCTGGTAATCGAAACGTGCACCGTAGAATGATTTTCTGCGGAAATTGAATAAATCCTGTTTCTCAAAACGGATGCGAATTTCCTGACCGGAGGCTAATGCTCCATCATTGATGATCTTGAGTCGGCCTAGCGTATAGTCAATGGTAAAGTCTGTACCTTCTGTTAATGTATTTCCGCCTACTATTACTTTCACGGAGCCCGGTGCAATGTTGATACCCGGCAATATAATTTCACTGGAAGAAGAAGCCTGGTAACGGCCTTTTAAGAAAAACTTATTGCGGCTGGCTTGCTGTTCGGCGAATTGCTTGGTAGATCGGTAAAGATCCGAGAAGACATATTTTCTTTGGTAATCGGGTTGACCTGACAGTGTATCATTTAATGTTTTCCCAAAGGGTTCCAAAACCGGAAAGAAAACCCGTCCATTTCTTGAATCCACGGTGACGCCTTCTACATAATCAAAGTTCCCGTCAGGAGAGGGATCGTTATTGGGGTTGAGGTTATCGAGGTTGTATAATTGAAGGAGGGGTAGATTTTTTATTTTAATATCCGGATTCGAATCCTGAAGGTAAGGAACATCCAGACCCGTTAAATCATCTTTGTAGATGACGCGCAATTGGAAATTATCTCTGGTCAATTGTGTGGCGCCCAGGTTATAGACGTTTTTCATCATCAGGTCCCAGGATGGAAGATCCAGCTTTATGGTGGCCGGTTTCAACATCTTTAAGATAAGAGCCTTTTTACTTTCCGTTGTGTCGGTTCCGTAATCTTCTTGCAATTCACCGACCTTGTAAGTGTTACCATTGTAAGAATATTCGAACGCTACCCCTAATACTTCACTGGTTTGTAACGTAGTTTGCAAAGAAATAAAACCGAGTTGTTCGTTAAATGTATAGTCTTTGTTGAGTTCCAGTTTACGTGCACTTTTGATGACCGTATAGTCCGCTCCATTTTCGAATTGATCTGCCGTCAATGCACTGGAAATCACATCCGAATTTCTGCTCGGCAAGTTGACGAGGTAATTGTAAAGGTTGTTGGCCCCGTTATCCGCGGGTACATTTCCTGGGGGATTGGGATTAGTAGGTTGAACTTTTGTGGTATTGTATATTTTATTGCCTTCTCCCAAATCCTGGTATACCACCATGTCTTGCAAGCCTGTAGTGGTGCTGTTTCTGTTGGTGATGTAAACCTCCACACGTGTTACCTTGGCACCTGAAGAAAGGACAGGCATGGTACGGAAAGATTTCTCGTAGTTGTCACGGAAAAAGTGTGCAAGGAAAAAGTGTTTATAGTCTTCGTAGCTACTCCCTTTGACTTCGAACGTACGGCCCTGTGATCCGCCTTTGATGACCATCTCGTCTACCTTGCCATCTTGACGTGCAAGAACAGAAGTAACCGTCATACGGCCGAATTTCAATTTGGTTTTAATACCAAACAGGTTTTGAGCTCCATTGATGAGTGAACTGTTCAAGGGCATGCTGATACGTCCGACTTCTACACCCTGGATGATGTCTTCTTCAAATGCGGTATATTGTACTTTGACGTTGTTTTGAAATTCAAATGCCGCCTTTGTATCCCAGTTGGCGGTCAATTGGAGCTTTTCTCCAATCTTACCTACCACGTTCATGGTAATTTGCTGATCAAAATCAAACACCCCGTTTTTTTGCTGGCGTACCGTCAATGCAGGGTTGTAGACGCGTTGCCATTTTCCTCCAAAATCGAGCGTTACCAGACCGCTTGGCCGAATGTCTACGAAGTTACTACCAAACGGGCCTTCCAGACCCCGTACCGGAATTTTCAAGCTTAATGGACCCGCTGCTTTATCGGGCTTATCACCGAGAGGGCCGGTGCTTTTCTTTTTCCAGTAGTTTTTGAGCATCTCCTGGTTTTTCATTTTGTAATATTCTTCAAATGAAACTTCAGAAGGCGTGCGGTAATCCTGATCACCTACTTTTTCATTTACATTGTAATGATCCAATGAGGTATCTAGTTCTACTTCCTGTTTGAGGACATCAGGATCTTTTAACTCGAAAGGGGACCTGTTATCCGGCTGAGCATACGGATCACCCATGCGATCCTGGGGTGTATAATTGGATTGGGTCTTCTTGCGTCTTTTCTTAAGCGTTGAATCTTCAGGAGCAGCTTCCGTCTCCATTTCTTTCTCCATCATAAAAAATCGTTCTGAATGGGGCTTGGCTAAAGATATCCAAGTACCCATGCACAAGACCAATATGCTTGGTAAGAGTATGTGTTTAGAGAACAGTTGCAAGGTTTAAAAAATTAAGATGATTTCAGGGCCCATTTGATCAAGTCTTCTAAAGAAATATCTTCTCCTTTTTGTTTGAGTACTGCATCGATATTCTTTTCTGCGGCACTTCGGGCAAACCCCAATGTAACCAGTGCATTAAACGCCTCCTGGCGTATATTATTGCCGGCCGAAACGGAAAAGCTTTTATCCTCACCCGGCAGCAATTCGATCTTTCTCATTTTATCTTTTAGCTCCAAAATGACGCGTTGCGCGGTCTTTGGACCGATGCCCTTTACCGCTTGTATGGTTCTGACATCTTCCTGTGCAATGGCTTTACGCACTTCGTTAGGATTGAGAGAAGAAAGCATCACAAGGGCAGTACCAGGTCCTATTCCACTGATAGACGTCAAATCTAGAAACACATTGCGTTCTTTTTCCGAAGAAAAACCATACAACGTATGCGCGTCTTCTTTGATGTGCACCCAGGTAAATAGTAAGGTGTCTTCTACTTCTTTGATGGCTGAAAAAGTATACAATGATATTCTGGCGTGATAGCCGATGTTGTTGGCCTCAATGATCACATAGGCCGGGTCTTTAACTGTTAGTTTGCCTTTGATGTATGCAATCATGGCTTAATATTTTTAGATAGATCCGCTGCTTGCACTACCGCTACGGCTGTCATGTTGACTATTTCTCTTACCGAACTGCCCATTTGAAGAATATGTACCGGTTTCTCCATACCCAAGAGCAATGGGCCAATGGCTTCTGTACCTCCGATTTCCTGAAGGAGTTTGTAGGCAATATTTCCTGAGGCCAGATCCGGAAAAATAAAGGTGTTGGCGCCCTCTTGTGCCAAAGCACTGAAGGGATACATTTCTTGTTGCAGGGCGGTGTCTAATGCCACGTTGGCTTGAATATCTCCTTCAATGATCAGATCAGGAAACCTTTGTTTGGCAAGCGCTGTAGCTTTGGCTACTTTATCAGGCACATCTCCTTTACTCGAACCGAAGTTGGTATAGGAAAGCATAGCAATTTTAGGCTCAAAACCCAGGAAACGTACAGTCTTCGCTGTTTGCAGCACGATTTCAGTCAGCGCTTCTGCCGTAGGATTTTCATTCATGGTCACGTCAGAAAAGAAGAATGTTCCTTTCTTATTGATCATGATGTACATTCCGGCTATGCGTTGAATGTTTTTTTGAGGGCCTATCAATTGCAAAGCTGGTTTGATGCTTTCCGCGTAATCATGGGTTAAACCTGAAATGAAAGCATCTGCATCACCCGTTTCTACCATGGCCGCTGCAAAGTAGTCGCGGTTGCGCATGATTTCTATCGCTTCGGAAAGCGTAATGCCTTTGCGCTGACGTTTTTTGAAGAATACTTCAGCATAGCGTTGGATGCTTTCTTCTGCTTTATTGGGATCGATAATTTCTACACCCTTGATATTGACACCAATGGTTTCCGCAACTTCCGCGATTTTTTTAGCATCACCCAGTAATACAGGAACCGCGATGCGTTCGTTCAGTATTACCTGTACCGCTTTCAATATTTTAGGATGATCCGCTTCTGCAAAGACCACCTTTTTGGGATGTCCTTTTGCTTGCGTAATCATACGAGTCATCAATTTCTGATCGATGCCAATGCGTTGTTGCAATTCCACATCGTACTGTTCCCAGTTGCTAATCGGTTTTTTGGCTACGCCTGAATCCATAGCCGCTTTAGCTACAGCGGGAGATATACTGGTAATCAGTCGCGGATCGAGTGGCTTTGGGATAAGATACTTTTTACCAAAAGTAATGGTATCGTCTCCGTAAGCTTTGTTTACGATATCGGGTACCGGTTCTTTTGCCAATTCAGCAATGGCTTTCACCGCTGCGAGTTTCATCGCTTCGTTGATTTCCGTTGCTCTGACATCCAATGCTCCTCTGAAGATAAATGGAAAGCCCAATACATTGTTGACTTGATTGGGATAATCAGAACGGCCTGTAGCCATGATGACATCGGGACGCGTTGCTATGGCTAAGTTATAATCGATTTCAGGAGTAGGGTTGGCCATCGCAAAGACAATGGGGTTAGCTGCCATACTACTCAGCATTTCTGCTTTCAGTACACCACCTGCAGATAATCCAATGAATACGTCAGCATCTTTTATCGCATCGGATAAGTTATGTAAGTCACGGTCTGTGGCAAATTCCATTTGTGCCGCCGGCATATTCTGGCGGTCTTTGCGAATAACGCCATCGATGTCGACCATGACAATGTTTTCCTTTTTTGCACCGAGAGAGTGGTAGAGACGGGTGCAGGAAATGGCTGCAGCTCCTGCACCACTAATGGTGATGCGAACTTCGGCAATCGATTTGCCAACAACTTCCAGTGCGTTCAATAAAGCGGCAGAAGAAATGATAGCGGTGCCGTGTTGGTCATCGTGCATCACCGGGATGTTCATGCGCTTACGAAGTTCCTCTTCAATCTTGAAACATTCCGGAGCTTTGATGTCTTCCAGGTTAATGCCTCCAAACGTCGGTTCAAGACTTTCGACGATGCGGATGAAATCATCCGGATCGGTGGAGTTGATTTCAATGTCAAACACATCGATTCCTGAGAATTTTTTAAAGAGAACGCCTTTACCTTCCATGACAGGCTTAGCCGCAGCTGGACCAATGTTACCCAGACCAAGCACTGCTGTACCGTTGGTGATTACCGCTACCAGATTGCCTTTTGCGGTGTATTTGTAAACATCATCGGGATTCGCGGCTATTTCTTTGCAAGGTTCTGCTACACCAGGTGAATAAGCCAAAGCAAGATCCAGTTGAGAACTCAGTAATTTGGTGGGAACGACCTCTATTTTTCCAGGTTGTCCTTGAGAGTGGTAATTAAGAGCATCTTCCTTATTGATCGACATGATGTAAAAAAGGTGGAATGGTGGGCTAGCTTAATTTTATTTTTTGACCCGGTTTGATGTTCCCGTCTTTCAAATTATTTAGTTTCTTGATTTTGTCAATCGAGAGGTTGTATTTTTTGGAAATGGTCCACAAGGTATCGCCTTGTTTGACGTAATGAAAGGTCGGTATTTTTTTACCGGATGTAGCTGTACTCTGTGAAGAGTAAGTTTTAGAGACAACGCCTTTCTTATATATGATCAGTTTTTGTCCCTGACGAATGTTATTCGATCTTAGTCCGTTCCAGCTTTTCAATTCGGATAATCCGACATTGTGTTTGTCTGCTATGCTTCCTAATACATCGCCACGTTTGACGATGTAGATGATTTTCTTTTTTTGCGAAGAAGAAACGGTTTTGGTTTGTGTCGCTTTTTGTGAATAGCTTTTTACGATTACCGGAACTTCTTTAACGGCTACATCTCTTTTACCCGCAGCATCCAGAATGTCGTATTCGTTTTGCGCATAATACACCATCTTATCGGCAGGTATGCGGATTGTTACAGGACGGTGGCCGGGGAAATAATTTTTAAGGAAGGCAGGATTCATCTTCATGAAATCCTCCACCGGGATATTGAGTTCCTTGCTGAAGACTTCCAGGTTCAGGTATTGTCTGATGGTAATGGTATCAAAAACCACAGGGTATTCAATCGAGTCGGCAATGATGTCGTGCGACTCCAAATAATTCATGCTATACGTCAGGGCGACCAGTTGCGGAAGATACCCCCTGGTTTCTGCGGGAAGATTATTGTAGACACCCCAGAAAGAATTTTTATAACCGGATCTTCGGATGGCACGACGTACGTTCCCTGGTCCGCAGTTGTAAGAGGAAATGCCCAGCTCCCAATCGTCAAAGGTATTGTACAATTGCTTCAGGTATTTTCCGGCAGCGATCGTTGCCAGGTATGGGTCTAATCTTTCATCGATGTATTGATCCTGGTACAAGCCGAATTCTCTGCCCGTAGCCGGCATGAATTGCCATAAGCCTGCTGCACCTACACGTGACATGGCTCTGGGATTCAACCCTGATTCAACGATGGCTAAGTACTTTAATTCATCCGGCAGGTTCATTTGTTTAAAGACCTGTTCAAAAATAGGGAAGAATAAACGGCGACGTCTTTCCATCACCAAAGCATAGCGACGGTTTCTTACGGTGAAGTAATGCATGAAACTTTTAGTTCTTGCATTCAACGTCATGGGAATTTTATTTTCGATTTTCTTGAGACGATCTAAAAGGATGGCTTCAGAGCCTTTGAATACATCGTCCGGATGTTTCAATCCGTTTTCCAAAGAATCATTGCCTTCTACTTCTACTGTTTCCTCTACCGGAGCAAGAGACGAAGAGTCTCCTTGAATGACGAGGTCGTTAAGGGTCGTGTCTTTTACCTGAGATTCCTCATTTGCTTGCGCATACACCGTTTGACCGGACTGTAGCCAGAGACTACAACCCATGATAAAGATCAGAGCTATTTTCGGAGCGCTTCGCATGTCTCCCTAGTTCAGATTTTTAAAAATATGTTGGGAAAACGCCAGTAAGCGTGATTCGTCAAAACTTTTGCTCAGCAATTGAATACCGATAGGCATGCCTTCTTTGTCTTTACCATAAGGTAAAGAGATGCCGGGAATCCCGCAAAGGTTTGCTTGTACAGTAAACAAATCGGCTAAATACATAGACAAAGGATCATTAGAATGTTCTCCTAATTTAAACGCCGTTGTTGTCGTAGTCGGCATAAGGATGAAGTCATATTTTTCAAACAATTTTTCTGTTTGCTCTTTGATGAGTCTTCTGACCTTTTGAGCCTTCGTATAATAAGCATCGTAATAACTGGCGCTCAAAACAAAAGTGCCCAGCATGATGCGTTTTTTTACTTCTTTGCCAAATCCTTCGGATCTGGTTTTTTTGTACATAGATTCCAGGTCCGTAATGTTTGTACTTCTGTATCCGTACTTCACTCCATCGTAGCGACCCAGATTAGAACTGGCTTCGGCAGTGGTGAGAATGTAATAAGCAGGTAAAATATAATCCAGGAGATTGAACTCAAATGCTTCAACCGTATGACCGTCTTTTTGCAAAGCAGAAATCAAACCTTTGGTTGCGTCTTTGATTTCACCGTTTACTCCCGGGCTTTCAACGGATTCTTTCAGATAACCTATGCGAGCTTTACCGTCAAACTTCAAGAGTTGGCTATAAGCGGGAACCGGTTTGTTGGATACAGTAGAATCGTACTCATCTGTTCCGGCGATGATTTCTAATAAAAGTGCCGCATCTTCTACGTTTTTGCTTAGGATACCGATGCAATCAAAAGAAGAAGCATAACTGATGAGACCGTATCTAGAAATGCGTGAATAACTTGGCTTTAAGCCTACCGTTCCGCAGAAAGCAGCGGGTTGACGGACAGAACCACCGGTGTCAGAACCTAAAGAAGCCAGACACAGGTCCGCTTGCACCGCTACGGCAGAAGCACCGGATGAACCACCAGGTACGCGCGTATTGTCTGCTGCATTGAGTACAGGACCAAAGGCGGAATTTTCGTTAGAGGAACCCATAGCAAATTCATCACAACTCTGACGGCCAATAACGATGGCGTCTTCGTCGAGGATGCGTTGTACAGCGGTTCCGTTAAATTGAGAGATGAATTTGTCCAGTATTTTGCTCGATGCTTGTAGACCATGTCCTTTGTGACACAGGACGTCTTTGAGGCCTATTACCATGCCGGCAAGTTTCCCGGCTTTCCCGCTTTTGATCTTTGCATCAATCAATTCGGCCTGCTGGAGCGCTTCGGCTTTATACACTTCTACAAAAACATTGAGGTGTTTATTGTTTTCTATGTTATCTAAATAATGGCTGACGAGTTCCTTACAGCTCACCTTGCCTGTGTTCAGGTCAAGCTGGATCTCCTGAAATGAATGGTAAACTTTCACTATTTATGATTTGTTGTCTTCTTTTTTTTCTTTCATTCCGTCTTCGATGCTTTTCGTCACTTCGCTGCTGGCATCTTTAAATTCTCTGATTCCTTTTCCAAGGCCACGAGCCAATTCAGGAATTTTTTTAGCACCAAAGAAGATTAAAATGACTGTCAAAAGAAGAAACACTTCCCATGCTCCTATCGGACCCAGGAATAGAAATTGAGTAAGAGATACCATAATAACCTTGCTTTTTTGTTAAGGCTACAAAGATAGGGAATAAAGCCTAGGCAAGCAATTTTATTAAAGCTCGCCAATAAACTTTATACGATTAAAAAATACTGACTATCAGTCGTTTGCAGCTGGCTATGGGAAATCTAAGGCAAGCATGGAGGAACGAGCGAGGAGCTAGGGCCTATTTTTCTATATATTAGATTGCCACTAAGCTACCTTGCTCCTCGCTCGTTCCTCCTCGCTACTTGTCGTGAAGCCAGTTTTCAGGGTCGAGTTTTTGCTCATTCCTCCAAATCTGGAATTGAAGTTCGCTGGTATTGGACTTATCCGTGTATACTTCGCCCAGGATTTCATTGCGCTGCACTTGCTGTCCCGTGGTGACATTTACCGATTTTAATTTGGCATAAACGGTAAAGAAACTTTCACCGTGTTGGATCATGACTACATAATTCATGCCCGGTACTTGCGCGACCGTCATGACTTTCCCAGCGAAGACAGATTTTACCTGTTCGCCGGATACGGTTACTATGTCTACTCCGAGATTTTCGACATACACTCCTTTAAGCACCGGATGGGCATGCTTACCGAAGTGTTGTGAAATTCTCCCTTTGCTTACAGGCCATGGTAATTTTCCCATGTTGTTTGCAAAATTGGCCGAGAGCGCTACATTGTTGTTGATGTCTTTGATGGCTTTGTTGCTCGCTGCAGTTGCCTTATTAGAACTGGCGCTGTTTGTGTTTTTCTTTTTAGCCGCCGCTGCAGCCAGAGCCGCCGCCTTCTTCTCTGCCGCGATGGCCTTGCGGCGCTCTTCTTCGATGAGGTCAACAATCAATTTTTCCAGTTTCAGTAAGGCCTTTTTAGACTCTTCCAATTCTTCACGCAGCTGTACTTCTTTTGCGCTCAATTCTTTCAACACTTCGTCATGCTGCGTCTTGGCGACGTTCAGGTTATTGGCTTCTTTGATTTTCACTCCTGCCAGTTTTGCTTTGGCATTTCTCTTTTTCAACAGTGCGGCTCTTTGACGTTCTAATGTTTGTGTCACAGCCTGGATCTGCGTCAATTGATTGGTGCGAATCGCAGAATATTGTTTGAAGTATTGGTAGCGCAAAGCCATTTGGCGAAAGTTGTCGGCTGCGAAAATGTAAGCCAGTTGATCAAAGGATCCGGAATATTTATGAGCAATCACTACCATGGCGGCATACTCACTTTTCATTTCGCGAATGTCTTTATCGAGCGCAACGATGATGTTCTCTGATTCTTTGATTTCTATATCGTAAAATTCAATTTCTTCGTTAATGGTTTGAATCAAAGTTTCCTGAACTTTGATTTTTTGTTTGATCAAATTGAGTTTAGTCAGGTTGCTTTCTTTCTGTTCTCTGGTTTGATTCAGAATTTTATTGGTTTCTTCAATCTTCTTCAAACTAGCGCCCTTACGGTCTTCCAGCTGCTTTCTGTTTTTCGTTTGAGCATGCACAACCGAAACTTCACCTATTAGGAAAAATAAAAGTAGAAGAGTATAAAGTATGTAACTGTTATTTTTCAAATCTCTTTGGCACGTTGAATGGGAAGGCTACGCTCTTTTTAGGAAATTCTATTTTTTGATGCGAGGCTTCTATGAATGAAGTGTCTGTTCCATCTTTTACCATCAAAGATTGCTCTTGATGAAAAAGAACAGAGTCTGTGAGTATAAAATCTTTGTAGGTGGTTAAAAGGTGTTTTTGATCTGCATTTTTGGCTTCCGATCGGGTTACCTTTTTTTGTATTCGTGAGATGAGTGTAACCACATCGAGTCCACTGTGCAGTTGTTTTACTTGCCAGGTTTCATCCGTTGTGACGACTTTGTCAGTTTGTCCAAATGGAAGCAACACATCTCCTACAAGAAGATTTTGTAAGGTGGTATAGTTCAACTCCAGACCTAAGGTTTCCTTGATGTAGGAAATGCTATAGGCATCGTATTTATTGTCTAAGCGGTTGATCACTTTTACAGAGTCAGTGGTGATGATGGCTCTTACCACTTCTATTCCCATGCCTGGCGTGATGGATAGCCAGATGATGCTGTCTTTCTTAATTCGGATATTAGCGGTCAGGTTAGTGGTGTTGCCTTTGCTTTTAAAGCTGACTTTACTTTTAATCACCAGGTAGTTGAAATCCAAAGGTGCCCATTCCATATGGGTTTCGCCTCTTTGACCATCAAAGGATGTAGCAGGTTGTTTCTTACACGCTGAAAGAAGAATAAGGAATAAAGAGAAAAGCAATATAAACCTATTCATAGAGTTTGCCGTCGGCAATTTTTTTATTGATCAATTCAGAGGCTCCTCCTAATTGTTGTGCTTCTTTCCAGGACAGAATAGCATTTTCTTTTTCGCCCAGCTTGAACAGCACATCTCCGTAGTGTTCTACGATGACTCCTTTTTTCGAAGTAGACATCGCCACTTCCAGGTATTTTTTGGCGTTCACATAATCCTTCAACTGATACAATACCCATCCATAAGTATCGATGTAAGAAGGGTTACCTGGATACTTTTTCATTAAGCGTTCGGAAAGCTCTTTGGCTAATTCTAATTTCTCTTTGCGCAAAGAGAGGAAATAGCTGTAGTTATTCAATGCGTGATCGTTGTTGCGATCGAGCTTCAATACTTCTTCATAGCTTTCGTCAGACTTAGGGTGATTTTTTAATTCGTTGTAAGCATCTCCCAGCAGGCTTAGTGCCATGATCTTCACTTCGGTCTGTGTGGAAGCGAGCTTTTTAGATTGATCCAGGTATTTCACAGCTTTGGTGTAATCCTTTTTCATGTAGGCTCCCATGCCGCCATAATACCAAATCACAGACTGATTGGGGAACAGTTCCAAGGCTAGATCAGTGTCTGCCAGCAAGCTGTCGTATTGCTGTAAATTATATTCCAGGTTCAATACTTCCACCCAGTTATTGTAATCTCCGGCTTTGTAGCGCAAAGCTTTCTTCAATATTTCAAGTGCCACTTTGTTTTTCTTCATTTTAAGATAAACGGCACCCAGCATATCATAACCTTGGGCTTCCGAAGGATAGTAAAGTATGGTCAGTTTAATGAGCTGCTCGGCTTGCTCCAGAGAAGCTTGAGTAGACGT
The DNA here is from genome assembly GCA_029237685.1 of Cytophagaceae bacterium. Classification (GTDB taxonomy): domain Bacteria; phylum Bacteroidota; class Bacteroidia; order Cytophagales; family Cytophagaceae; genus JACMQM01. The sequence continues at coordinate 37,892 of JAQZBV010000039.1, forward strand.
GTTTTTTAAAACATCTTCCAGCCCTTTCACACGGGTATCAAAATCCAGTGCAGGGTCTTTAAAAGCGATGAGCAATTCAGCAAAAGCTTTCTCGTTCTTGTTTTGAATTTGGTATACATTCGCCAGACTTAGATGTGCAGAGAGGTTCTCCGGATCCTGCTCCACCACGTGGTTTAATATGGAGATGGCTTCGTCGTATTTTCCATTGGTATATAAAAATTCCGCTTGTGCTACCTGAAAACTTGTTTCATCAGGGTAAGCCTTGATCAAGCCGTCTCCTTCTTTGATGGCTTCTTCTGTTTTATTGGAACGCAGCAAAAGTTGTTGTTTTTGACGGGTAATTTCTAAGCTTTTGCCAAACTTGTTTTCAATGATACTGTATGTTTTCAATGCCTCGTCCGGCTTATTTTGATACAATGACATCGCTGCCATGTCGTAATAATATTCCGGCTCGTTAGGCGATAGAGCGATCAGTTTGCGGTATGTCCTTTCGGCATCAGCGTAAAGCTGCTGGTATTCGTATACATGCGCCAGTTGTTCTAAGTAGTAAGTGTTTTTAGTATCTAATTCCGTAGCTTTTTCAGAGTAAGCACGGGATTTGATCATGTCGTTTTGTAAAAAATAGAGTTTCCCCAGTACAAAAAAAGCGGCACCGGAAGTGTTGTTGATGACAATGGCTTTTTCAAAAAACTTGGTAGCTTCCACGTGATCACCCAATATGTATTGCTTCATGCCGTCGTTGAAAGCCGCTTCGAAAGCTACACGCACATCTTCCCGCATTTCCTTTGGCGGGGTAGTTTTATCAGCGCTTACAGCTTGCTGCTGATTGGTTTTACAAGCAACGGCAATAAGCAAAATAAGCAGGCCCAGGAGGGCCTGCTTTAGTGCAATAGGTAAGGATAATGTGTGATTAAAGTTTAATGACATTATAATCTCCAACGCTTAAGTCAATTTCTGATCCGTGAACGTGTGCATGATTACCTACCATGGAATTGTGAACACGTGCATTCAGGATGTGTGCTTCTGTCTGAACAATGGTACGTGTGATGACACTGTTTTCTACACGGGTATTGTCTCCAATAGAAACATGAGGACCTACCACGGAATTTTTGATGTGTGCTTTTTCTCCGACGTATACCGGAGGAATGATGGTGCAATTTTCTAACACCGCACTCTTAGCGATCAATGGTTGGTCTTTTACATATTCCAGGTAACGGGCATTTGTATCCACGGTAGAATCTTTATTACCGCAATCCAACCAATCCGTTACGCGGCCCGGGAAGAATTTAACACCGGCCTGACGCATGTTTTCCAAAGCGCTCGTCAATTGATATTCTCCTTTGTCTTTGATTTCGTTATCAATCACAAACTGAATCTCTTTCTTTAAACGCTCTCCATCGCTGAAATAGTATATCCCGATGATGGCCAAGTCGCTGACAAATGTTTCAGGCTTCTCTACGAAATTGGTGATCTCATTTTTATCGTTCAGTTGAACGACACCAAACGGACGGGGATCTTCTACTTTTTGCACCCAGATGATTCCTTCTTTGGAAGTGTCCAGTTTGAAATCCGCTTTGAATAAAGTATCTGCGAAAGCCACGACTACTTTACCGGACAAGGAATCTTTGGCACATTGGATGGCGTGGGCAGTTCCTAAAGCTTCGCGTTGGTAGTAGATCGAACCTTTTGCTCCGATCGATTCTGCGATTTTAATTAATCTCGCTTCGACTTCTTTACCGAAATCTCCAATGATGAAAGCTACTTCCGTAATTTGTTCGCCGCATACTTTAGCGATGTCTTCCACCAAGCGGTTTACAATAGGTTTTCCAACAATAGGAACTAAGGGTTTAGGTACAGTAAGCGTATGGGGTCTCATTCTCTTACCCATACCTGCCATTGGAATTATAATTTTCATCTATTAGGGGGTTGTGTGTTTCGTTATTGATTATTGTTTTCCGGTGCTGCCAAAGCCTCCTTCATTTCTTTCCGTTACAGAAAGTTCCTGAACTTGTTCCCAATGGGCTCTCACATACGTTGTGATGATCAGTTGAGCGATGCGCTCGCCGTTTTGTACGACAAAAGATTCATTGGATAAGTTGACCAATAAGACTTTAAGCTCGCCGCGGTAATCTGCGTCAATGGTACCCGGAGAATTCAATACGGTAACACCGTGTTTAAAGGCTAAGCCACTTCTTGGACGAATTTGAGCTTCTAATCCCTGAGGAAGTTCAATGAACAGACCGGTAGGAACGAGTATTCTTTCCAGAGGTTTTAAAGTAAGGGCTTCAGTCAAGCTGGCTCTTAAATCCATACCTGCGGCACCATCGGTTTGGTAATGCGGCAAAGGGTGCTCGGAGCGATTTACAATCTTTACGTTCATCAAAGTATTCTATTACTCAAAAATATAAAATTTTAGGATAGTTTGGCCGAGATTTTCCTGATTTCAAACAGATATATGCCAATCGGGTAGATAAGTAGGAATAAACCTCGTACGAAAAGATCCATCGGGAGACTATCGGTTTCAATGAAACGGGAAAGAGCCACTAGAATCACCGCAAATAGGATGTAACTGCTGATTTTGAAAATCTGATAAGGGACCGGATAATATTTTTGTCCATAGTACCAGCTCAACAGGGCCATCGTGAAATAACAAATCAAGGTGGTGATTGCGCTTCCAAAGTATCCGAGCACAGGAATCAACGCTAAGTTTCCTATTAAAGTAATAACAGCTCCGCCAATACTTAAGTAGGTTCCAAAAACAGTTTTATCGGTGAGTTTGTACCACATGGAAAGATTATAATAAACGCCAAGAAAGAGATTGGCTAATAAGAGATAAGGAACGATGTGCAAGCCTTCTCTGAACTCCGGTTTGCGCAGCAGTAATCCGAAGTAAGGGAGAAAGATACTGACTAAAAGAAAGATGGAAAGGCAAGTTAAGACAAACCAGGTCATCACTTTGGCAAACAGATCCGGTGCATTTTTATCTGCGGCACGAGAGAAGAAGAATGGATCTGCCGCATAACGGAAAGCCTGAATGGCCAGGGCCATGAACATGGATAACTTGTAACAAGCGCCGTAAACTCCAATGGCATGCAACTTACTTTGACCCGGATAAAAATTATCTGGCAAGATGTATCCAAGTAAAATTCGGTCCATCAATTCGTTGACCATCCCGGCTAATCCCATCCACATTAAGGGGATACAATAAGCAATGAGTTCTTTTCGGATGTCCTTACGAAGCGTAAACCGGAAGCCTTTGCAAAGGGTATGGCACACAAACTGTCGGTAGCGAGTATTAGAGCCAGCAATACAATGTATTCACCCTTTGGAGCAGATAAAATAAGTTGTGCAATTTGATCGCTTAATAAGATAAAAACAGAAGAGAATAGCGCGGTAGAAATCAACAGGCTGCTTAATGAAACAGAAAAGGCATTGCCTTCCCCAACACCTTCTTTTTTAGCGAAACGAAAATAGCCTGTTTCTAAACCGTAAAGGTATATGATATTTAAAAATCCGGTGTATGCATACAAATAAGTAATGACACCGAATTCTGGAGGTAGAAGTAAATAAGTTAAAACAGGCGTCAATAAAAAATTAACCGCACGTCCTACTATGCTGCTCAACCCGTAAAGAGCGGTTTGCCCGGCTAATTTTTTTAACGCGTTACTCATTATTTTCCTTGAAACACGGGCTTTCTCTTTTCAAGAAAAGCAGAAGTGCCTTCTCTGAAATCTAAGGTGTCAAAACAATCTCCAAACAGTTTGGCTTCTAAACGATAGTCTACAATCGGATCTAGTGTCGCTTCAATGGCTTTCTTCAAAGCGATGGGGCCACGTGTACTGATTACTTTCGCCAGTTCTGTAGCTTTCGTTATTAAGTTTTCCGATTCGGTTACCATGTTTACAAGTCCAGTCTGCAAGGCCCATGCACTGTCTTTCGGGTTACCTGTCAATATCATTTCCAAGGCCTGACCTCGTCCAATGATGAGTGGCAGGCGTTGTGTGCCGCCATAACCCGGAAGCAATCCCAACGTTACTTCAGGAAGTCCGAATACCGCGTTTTGACTGGCTATACGCAAGTGACAAGCTAACGCCAATTCGCACCCTCCTCCCAGTGCATAACCATTCACTGCCGCGATGACAGGTTTACCAAAGCTTTCTATTTTAGAAAATACACTTTGTCCAAACAAAGACAGGTTCATGGCTTCTTCGTCTGTAAAAGTAGAAAACTCTGAAATGTCAGCACCGGCTACAAATGCTTTATTCCCTGAGCCGGTTATTATGACAGCACGCACCGTATCCAGCTGATCAGCAAAAGTAAATACACTGTCGAGTTCCTCAATGGTTTTGCGGTTTAAGGCATTCAGTTTGTCGGGCCTATTGATGGTCACGTACAGAATGCCATCTTTTTCTTCGTTTAAAATATTTTGCAGTTCAATAGGCATATAGCTTCTATTTTAGTGATGACGTATTCCGCTCTTCGCTCTGTTTCTCCGCTCTCTTATTGTTTGCTCGCTTCAAACAACTTTCTCTTTTCTTCCTTGTTCAGGCTTTCATACCCTGATCTTGAAATTTTATCCAATATCGCATCGATCTCCGCTTGTTGCAAAGTTGTCGATTTGCTGCCGTCTTGGTTTTTATAGGAGACTTTGATGCGCGCACTTTTATCAAAGATCCCCTTGATGGCATTCCAAGGTGTAAAGATCAGCTTACCCCAATCTGTGCCTTTCCGTAATTGACTTACAAACAAGTAGCCCAACAAAGCCCCTCCCAGGTGTGCCACATTTCCGCCAGGATTGGTTCCTACCGTGCCGATGAAAGATAAAAAGACATAAATAAAGGCCAGGTAAGATATTTTAACCGGCCCAATCAAAATCAGGTGAAAACGATAGGAAGGGTGAATGGCAGCGGCTCCCACTACTACGGCAAATACGCTACCCGAGGCCCCTACCAATGTTCCTGTTGAGTGTTCTTGAAAATAGGGAATATAATTGGTGACTAACAGGTATACCAGTCCGGCCGCCAAACCGCCAAGCACATACAAAGAGATCAATTTCCTACTGCCTACCAGGTCCTGCACAACGTAGCCAAACCAATAGAGTCCTAGCATGTTGAAGAGGATATGAAGGGGAGAAGGAATTTGATGGCTGAAGAAATAAGTGACAAGTGTCCAGGGACGATGCAGCAAAGCGATCCAATCGCTAGGTAAAACTTGTTGTATATATACCCATTCAAAAATAAAAGGATGACGACTTATTTCAGCAATGATGAATAGTACACAATCCACGAGGTAAATGATCACATTGATCAATATGATTTTGATCAGCGCATTGTTGGGCTTTCGGAATTGTTCTTTGATGTCGTTTACTATATCCATTTGTATCAATAAAAAACGTCTCGTCTTTTGCTCCAGTAACGAACCAGAATAAAAGCAAATACCATACCTGCAAGATGGGCAAAATGCGCGACGTTATCATCCGGTGCGCTTTTTATCTGCATGTAAAGCGCAGATAAACCATAGAAGGCTACCACGTATTTTGCTTTTATGGGAATCGGTATAAAGAAGTATTGCAAAACAGTATTGGGAAATAATAAACCGAAGGCCATCAATACCCCATATACACTGCCTGAAGCGCCCACCATGGAAAAACTGGAAGCATAATGATAAATTTCTCTCGCTCTATCTTTAGACCAGGCAATGGCTTGGACATCGGTAGGGTATTCACTGAATGCTTCGATTTGCGGCAGTAAGCTGCGGTAGATGTCTCTGTCATAACCGGATAATAGTTTAACAAATTCTTCCGGGTTGGGATGTTGCAAATAAAAATTAACCGCTTCTCTTAAATGGTATACCTCATAAGCATTGACCGCCCAATAGGAAAGGCCGGCACCAACGCCTGTGAACAGATAGAAAAACAAGAATCGTTTTCCTCCCCAATACTTTTCCAATAAAGGGCCAAAAATAAACAGGGCGAACATATTAGAAAAAATATGTCCGATACCGCCGTGCATGAATATGTAGGTAACGAATTGATAAGGTTGGAAATGATCAGAGAAATAAGAATGCAGTCCAAAGTATGCATTGATATCTATCCCATTCTGTGTAGACAGAACAGTACCGATCACAAATACACCGAAATTGGCAATCAATAAGTTTTTGACAGTAGGTGTAAGGATGAAATGCATGTGTTATTCTATAAAAACAGTTGAGAGACTTTATCCAGATCCAGCAATACCATGGTAGCCTTACCTGAAGGCGTATAGCGTGAGTTTTCGCAAGAAAACAATTGTCCGATCATCGCGTTCATTTCCGCCAGTGTTAAAGGATGCCCATTCTTCATACAAGAGCGCTTGGCCAGCGAACGGGCCAGGGTTTCTGTCGTATCCAGTTTTAACTCTGATTTGAAGTGTTTGAATTGCTCCAACAACCCTTCAAAGATTTCTTTCTCCTGGCCTTCCGTTACTTCAGACGGGGTGCCATTGAGTTGAATGGTATGAGTTCCAAATACACTGAACATAAAACCCAGCGCATTGAGTTCCTGTTCTATACTGAGCATCAGGGTGAAATCAGCGGGTGTCAATTCTACTTGTTGAGGGAAAAGCGATTGCTGAGAAGCACCATTTTTATTGCGAAGGTTTTTGGTAAAACGTTCGTATAAAATGCGTTCGTGTGCAGCCTGCTGGTCGATCATGACCAATCCTGATTTGACTTGCGTAATGATATAGCGGTTGTGCAGTTGAAAGGTAGATGGGTTTTCCTCTGCAGGGCTATTGCCTATGGTGCGTTCCTGGTTTGCTGCGCTGGAAAAAACAAGTGATTCGGTTTGTCTTGCTTCCTCTTTATAGGCAGGTATGTTGTCGTACATACTTTCCCAATTGGAAGTTCTTTCTTTATTTTCTCCTGAGAAATGCTGTGGCCTGTAACCGCCATTGCCGGAAGAAGGTTTATGCTGGGTGGTATCCGTATAGGCAGATTGGAAGCCCATCATGCGCTCAATGTTGATGTCGATTTCGAAATCCAGTGAAGGAGTAACATGGTGTTTGGAAATGGATCTCCGGATGCTGGCTGCTAAGATGCCGTAAACGGTTCTCTCGTCTTCAAACTTGATTTCCGTTTTCGTAGGATGCACATTCACATCGATCATTTCAGGCGGAAGTTCCAACATCAACAGGTAGAAAGGATGCGTGTCTGCCGGAATTAATCCTTCGTACGCATTGATGACCGCATGGTGCAGGTAACCGCTTTTAATGAAGCGTCTATTCACAAAGAAGAATTGATCCCCTCGCGTTTTCTTGGCTGAATTGGGTTTGCCGATAAAACCTTTTACCGTCAGGTTGTCTGTTTGTTCTTCGCAGGTAATCAATTGTTCGCGGTAGGCATTGCCCAGCAAATCAACAATACGTTCCGACAAAGATTTTGCCTGAAGGTTAAATGTTTGAATATCGTTCTGATAAAATGAGAAAGCAATCTCGGGATAGGCTAATGCTACTCGGGTAAATTCGTCTAAGATATGCTTTAACTCTACCTGATTTGATTTCAGAAAGTTTCTGCGCGCTGGAATATTAAAGAAAAGATTTTTCACTTGTATAGATGTTCCTTTCTTTAAAGAACAAGACTCCACACGGATTGTTTCAGAACCTTCTATACAAATACAAGTTCCGACTTCGTCCGCATCTGCTCTGGTTTTTAGTTCTACCTGAGCCACAGCGGCGATAGATGCCAGTGCTTCACCCCGGAATCCATAAGAGTATAAGGCAAATAAATCTTCTGCTTTTGTAATTTTTGAAGTGGCATGACGTTCAAAACTCATGCGGGCGTCGGCAGGGCTCATTCCTTTGCCATCGTCTACTACCTGTACCAATGCCTTCCCCGCATCTTTGATGATTAATTGTACCGATTTAGCGCCGGAGTCGATGCTGTTTTCCAACAGTTCTTTCACAACAGAAGCAGGACGTTGAACGACCTCTCCGGCAGCAATCTGATTGGCAATCGCATCGGGTAATAGTTTGATGATGTCAGGCATTCCTAGGTATAATCGGGGATTGGGTATGATCGTCTACAAAGGTATAAATATATGATTTAATAGCCTCAGATAAAGCATTGTTTTCAGTTAAAATGCGTTATTTTTGAGAAATAATAACCAACATCTTTTGTTGATATCCTGTTCATAATTATTTGCTTGTGAAGTTCAGACACCTAATACTTTCTTTTGTTCTTGTTTTACTTGTGGTCATCATCAGTTCCTTTAAACCTGCTGGTGGAGCCTATAGACTGCTAAGCAAAGAAGAATGGGTCGACAGTGTCATGCAGTCATTGAAGGAAGAAGAAGTCTTGGGTCAGTTGTTTATGGTGGCTGCTTATTCTAATCGTGATGCAACGCATGTCAAAGAGATCGAAGAACTGGTGACCAAATACAACATTGGAGGTATTATATTTTTTCAAGGTGGTCCGGTACGCCAAGCTGTATTGACCAATAAGTATCAGGCACAAGCGAAAGTACCTTTGTTCATTGCCATGGATGCGGAGTGGGGACTGAGCATGCGCCTGGACAGCACGATTGCTTATCCTAAGCAAATGACATTAGGTGCCATCAGCAACGATGAACAGATTTACTTAATGGGTAAAGAAATTGGTCGTCAATGCAAAAGATTAGGGGTACACATCAATTTTGCTCCGGTAGTAGACATCAACAGCAATCCCAACAATCCTGTGATTGGCATGCGTTCTTTCGGTGAGAACAAAGAAAAAGTAGCTTCGAAGGGTGTGGCTTACATGAAAGGGATGCAAGACATGCAGGTAATGGCAAATGCCAAACATTTCCCTGGGCATGGAGATACGGAATCGGATTCTCATGCTTCTTTGCCGGTCATCCATCACGATGAAAACAGAATGAAGGAGGTGGAGTTTTATCCTTTCAAAAAACTCATCGATGCCGGTGTAAAAAGCGTGATGGTAGGACATATCAATGTACCGGTCTTTGAAAAGTCGTCGAATGTTGCGGCTACTTTATCGGAAAACATTGTCACAAACAAATTAAAAGGAGAACTCGGTTTCAAAGGACTTGTATTCACAGATGCCTTGAACATGAAAGGCGTGAGCAGTTATTACAAGCCAGGTGAAGTGGATGTAAAAGCATTGCTGGCAGGGAATGACGTGTTGCTGTTTGCGGAAAATGTACCCCTGGCGATTAAGAAAATTCAAAAGGCAATCAAGGACAAACAGATTTCAAAAGAGGAAGTGTATGCCAGAGTTAGAAAGATTTTGGATGCCAAATATTGGGCAGGTCTGAATACTTTTACGCCTATAAAAACAGATAGCTTGTATGAAGATTTGAATAGTTCCTGGGCCAACTCTGTAAAATGGCAGGTTTACAGTAAATCTGTAACGGTCCTTCAGAATAAAGACAATATACTTCCTATACAAAACCTCGATCCTCAACGCTTTGCCAGTTTAGTCATCGGTGAGAAAGAAGGAAGTGAATTTCAGATGTCGTTGAACAATTATGTTTCAATGGATCACTTCAACATCGCTGACAAAACACTTGGAAGCACAGATACAGAGCGCCTGATCGCGAAACTAAGTGTATACGATGTGGTAGTAGTAGGTCTGGTGAATACCAATATTTTCAACAGCAAGAACTTTGGCATCTCGGAGAAAGCACGTGACTTTATCAATAGTTTGCCTGCCAAAATCAAAGGCAAAGTAGTGCTGGCAGTATTTGCCAATCCTTACAGCATGAAGTATTTTTCAACTGTCCCTAATTTGATTTGTGCATACGAAGACAATGCGACGACACAGAATATTGTTCCGCAGATTATTTTCGGTGCCTTACCGGCAGAAGGCTTTTTACCGGTGACCGCTTCCCCTGAACTCAAAGCAGGAAAAGGAATTGTATTGCCAAGCTTAAAGCGTTTAAGTTTTGCTCCTCCGGAATATGCGAAAATGGATTATACCACCTTGAGTCGTATCGATACGTTGATTGATCGTTGCATCAAAGAAGGGGTGATGCCGGGTTGCCAGGTGGTGATCGCGAAATCCGGTATCGTTGTTTTTAATAAGGCATACGGCTGGTTAGATTATCAAAAAACAAATCCGGTCAATACAAACACGATCTATGACATTGCCTCTATCACAAAGGTCGCTTCCACTACACAGGCTGTCATGTTTTTGCACGAAAGAGGATTGATCGACCTGAATAAAACAGCCGGTGATTATTTGCCGGAATTACAGGGTACCAACAAGGGAAATTTATTGATTAAAGACATCCTGACACACCAGGCAGGACTGATACCATTCCTGCCGCATTGGAGAAGAACCGTAGATAAAAGTGGCTTCATGAAACAGTTTTATGATACCGTACGAAGCGAGCAATATCCATTGGCTGTTACAGATAGGTTATTCAGCATTGCAGCGATGGAAGATACCGTTTGGAAATGGACGGTCGAATCGGCTTTATTGAAGAAGCCTGTCATTACGGTTAGGAAAGGCAGACGTAAGAAACAGATCGTTCAGGCGAATTATAATTATACCTATAGCGATATTGGTTTTTACATCATGAAAAGAATCGTAGAGCGGATTACGAACCAACCGATCGATCGTTTCATGACCGATAATTTTTATACGCCATTGGGCTTACGAAATTTTCAGTTTAAGCCGACTGAAAGAATGAACGGTGCGCTCATTGCTCCTACAGAGAATGATATTTATTTCAGAAAGCAATTGGTCCAAGGCTACGTACATGACCAGGGAGCAGCTATGATAGGTGGTGTAGGTGGGCATGCGGGTGTGTTTGGTTCTGCGCTCGAGTTGAGCATTTTGATGCAGATGAACATGCAGTATGGCGAATACGGTGGCAATCGTTACCTCCTGCCGGAAACAATCCGTAATTTTACGTCCAGACAATTTACCACGAATAGAAGAGGATTA
>JAQZBV010000040.1 GCA_029237685.1 Cytophagaceae bacterium
AATAGATATACCAAGAATTTATTTTCCTAATTCAATCCACACCGGCGCATGGTCACTGGATTTTTCCCAGCCGCGAACTTCTTTGTCGACTTTGGCCTTTTTAAGCCTTTTGGCCAAATCGGGACTCAATAAAAAGTGATCGAGGCGCAGTCCGGCATTGCGTCCGTAAGCGTTTCGAAAATAATCCCAAAAAGTATAAATGATTTCGTTCGGATGTAATTCTCTAATGGCATCTGTCCAGCCTTGAGCCACGAGGTTTTTGAAAGCTTTGCGAACTTCCGGTCGAAACAAAGCATCATCCACCCAGCGCTCGGGTTTGTAGACATCCAATTCCGTGGGCATGACATTGAAGTCTCCGACAAGGATAATGGGGAGTTCCAGTTTCAATAAATACTTCGCACGTTTCTGCAGACGCTTGAACCATTCCATCTTATAGTCGAACTTAGGACCAGGCGCGGGATTGCCGTTGGGCAAATACAAACAGCAGATGAGCAAGCCGTTGACGGTAGCTTCGATATACCGGCTGTGTGTGTCTTCCTCATCGCCAGGTAAGCCTCGACTGTATTCTTTGATGTGTTCGCTTTTGGAGAGGATGGCTACACCGTTCCAACTTTTTTGTCCGTGCCATACCGCATGGTAGCCGGCATCCAATAAAGCTTGCCTGGGAAATTTATCATCGGAAGCTTTTAGTTCTTGCAGACACACCACATCGGGTTGGGCTTGTTGAAGCCAACGAAGCAAGACGGGCAAGCGGCCGTTGATGCCATTGACATTGTAAGTGGCGACTTTCATGGATGCGAGGATTTTTTCCGAAAAGGAAATTACGCACAGAGCATGAAACACACCACAAAGAGCATGGTCAGGAAGAAGGCATAGAATCCAAAAGAGGGTTTGGGCTTCGTATTATAGGAAGTAGGAAAACAAGAAAACGACATGGCAAAAGGATTAAAAGATGATGAACACTTATCTATGTTTAATCAACTATTATACCACCACTTTTTCTCCGATGTGTCGCTTTTTTAAAGAATCGCTGTTTCTTCTTTGCCCCTTTTTGTTTCCAATTTTCCGCAGCTTTAAAATGAAGTTTAAACAGCTTCGGCCTGCAAGCGAGCCGCTGCGCCGGCTCTTCGTTTAGCCATCACAGCATCGTATTGCTTGACGTAATCCGGGTTTTCCGTTTTCATTAAACGATCCCAAAACCTGAAATATAAACCATAGTTGCCGACAAACTTACTATGATGCAGGTTGTGGTGCACCGATGTATTCAATACTTCAAACAACCAGCTGTGGCGAAACCATTTCGGCGCGGTTTCATAACCCAGGTGCCCGTATACGTTGATGGCAAAAGCGGCGATCGTGAACAACAAGATGCCCAATTGATGGATCGGAATAATCAACACAATGACCAACAAGATCATTCCTTCGCCCACTGCTTCCAGCACATGAAAGGAGTAAGCCGTCCAGGGTGAAGGGTTAATGCTTTGATGATGGACCTGATGGGTTTGCTTATAAAAAAATGTAGTGTGCAAGCCCCGATGCAGCCAATAGAAATACGTATCGTGAATGACCAGGGAGAGGAAAACGCTGGCGAATAAATAGCAGACCGGATAGTCGTGCAGGTGATCGTAAATAAGGGTGTAGTTTTTAATGGGAGTAAACCATATCAACAAAGCAATGACGATGAACATCAGGGAGCTTTGCATCGAGTACCAGATTTCCCTCAGAAAATCCTTTTGCGTAGCATAACGGTCTTGTATTTTGAAGCGACGAAAGTAGTTGGGGAAGAATAAATAAAACAGCAGAAAAGGCAAGCCTGCCAGCAGAAAATAACGGAACACTGAGACGAAGCTCATGTGTATAAAGGTTTCTACAAGTTTATTCATGGCTTGACCTGCATTTGAATCGGGAAAGGCTTACGTAGATGAAGATACGATTATCCGAAAAATTACACAATGCCCATCAACTATTTCTTCTTACGCAGTATGACGGGCGCTTTGGCTTTTGGCATTAATTTTTACACCAAGTGTACTGAACCAAATACAACTGTTATGGAAAAGCCAACAAAACAAGTGCTCATTACCGGTGCCACCAGCGGCATTGGGTTTGAGCTTGCAAAACTATTTGCGAAGGACCTCTATGATCTGGTCATCGTTGCAAGAAGCCAGGAAGAGCTTGATAAAACGGCTGTCGTATTGAACAGCTCATACGGTACCAAGGTTACAACGATTGCCAAGGACCTCTTTCTTCCCGACAGTGCCTTTGAACTGTACGAAGAGGTGAAAGCGAAAGGAATAGAAATAGGGATTCTTGTCAACAATGCTGGGCAAGGAGAATACGGGGAGTTTATAACTACCGATCTCAGCAAAGAATTATCTATCATTCAACTTAACATTTCCAGCTTGGTTGTGCTGACAAAATTGTTTGTACTAGACATGGTAAAAGCAGGCGAAGGAAAAATTCTCAACCTCTCTTCGATTGCCAGTAAAAGTCCCGGCCCCTGGCAAGCGGTATATCATGGGACCAAGGCTTTTGTGCAATCGTTCTCTGAAGCTTTGCGCGTAGAGTTAAAGGACAAAGGCGTAAGCGTCACCGCGCTCTTGCCTGGCGTTACTGATACTGATTTCTTTCAGAAAGCGCATATGGAATCTTCCAAAGTCGTTCAAGACAAAGATCAAATGGCAGATCCAGCGGATGTAGCCCAAGACGGTTATGAAGCACTCATGGAAGGGAAAGACATGGTCGTATCCGGATTTAAAAATAAACTCCAGGTAGCGATGGGCGCTATAACTCCTGATGAAACCGCTGCCAAAAAGATGGCCAAGCAACAGGAACCTGTTTCCAAAAAATAGATTATTTAACTATTAAAACTAAGAAAGCCACTTCAAGGAGTGGCTTTCTTAATTTATCATCGTCAAAAGCGCACATTGATTTTATGCCAACAAAAAAGACCTTCTGGAGAGAAGGTCTTTTTATCACAGCACTCATGCAAGCGTTTGGTTAAACGCGTGAGGCGTTTTCTTGTTCGCCCATGTATTGAGACTGTAAGTCTTTTACTTTGTCTACTGCACCTGCGATTTGATCTTTGATCGCTTCGCGGTTTTTGTAAATTAAATAAGCCGCGCCTGCCGCTGCCAATGCAAGACCTGTGTACAACAATACATTGCTGGTCGTGTTGTCTTCTTTCTTGAAATACTTAGACGTGTATTTGTCTTTCGTATGGTTGAATTTATCCTTTACGTCATAGAACTTGTCTTTTGCATGTTCTACAGTAGAGTTTGAAAATAATTTTTCAGTCGCTAGGTCCACTAAATTGTGAAGGGTAGCATTAACAGTTTTTTCCATGGTTGTAACGATTAAGTTTGTATCAGAGAAAAGACAAAGTGAATGCCGTTTATAAAAAGGCTGTAATTCGGCTGAAAATGCTGTTGGGGTTTTTTAGAGTAGGTAAAATTATTCTCATTCTTCCGCATATCGTTGCGATCTGTTTTGCCACGACCAATATTAGAAACAGAGAGAGCGAAGTGTGAATTTACAACGGATGTTGGCGCAAGCATTTTGCTTGTGCCTAAAATGACATAGAGCTTGCAGCTCGGGGCTTTGATGAAAATAGGAGTAGAGCGTTTCATAGCAACTGTCTTGCCCCTAAATCCCCTGAAGGGGACTTGACAGTAGGGAGTACTTAGCAAGAGCAAGAACTTTTTTTCTTACTTAGCATAGTGTCTATAACATGCCCTCTTATTTTATTTTCCATAAAGGCAAATAGCCCAACTGTACTTCATCGGCCAAACCTTCTCCCTCGACAATGTCCAACGCATAGCGCGCCGCCATTTCTTTCGGTAACAGTTCTTCTACTTCGTAAGCTTCGTCCACATCAATGCCGTACTTGTCGTCGATGTGCGCGGAGGCGCCTTTGAAACCGGTGGTCTTGTAAAAAATTTCCTGCTTGGCTTGTGCAACTGCCGCCGGCAAGTCTTTCGCTACGATCAACAGTTTGTGGTGGTATTCTTCAAACTCCTCCTTTTTATAACCGCCCAGGTTGATGAAAAATAATTTCAATTCACGGTCTGCGCTGGAAGCCTCTGTTTTCAACCGAATGCGAATGGTGTAGTTTTGCAACGTGTTTACTTCTCTCCAGGCATCGACATGTAGATTCTTCTTCGCTTCCGGCCAAAAGGCATGCATTGCCGGAACCAATTCTTTCAAAGTTTCTCCGATACCAAAAAACACATCGTGCTGTTCGGTATGACGGCCTTGCGGTTTGCAGCCGAAGAGGAGGAAGTAGAGTTTGGGTGTTGGTGACATGAAAAGATTGTGAACAAAGACAATCTACAAGAAAACTTTTTATATTTCTTTTTCTATAATTCTTAAAAATTCTTTTCTATTAACATTTAAAACACGCAACAAGTTTTTTATTATAAATTCAGGAATTGGTTCTTCGTGTGTCTGAAAAGTTATAGTCTTGTAAGATCACTACGTGTCCATATCTCATGTCCACCGCTGGTGCGAGTGTGTTTACATTTTACAAATTTTAAAAAACCTCTAAACTCTTTAAGCGTTATATTCTTAAGTGTTCTCATTAGAAAAAATTAACACGGCATAGCAACTTCTCTGTCTACCTTTTTATAATTTTTAGAAGAAACAATATCGTACAACTCACCCTTTTTATTATAGAGTTCTTCAAAAGAAGGAGCATTAAAAATTTTCTGTTTGCTATCCTTTACTTTCCAACCCAATTTTTTTAGCTCAATTAATAATGTCCCTTTATTTGTAGTATATCTTATAAATTCAGCAAAGACCGTATCAAAAGACTCTTTTGCATCCTTTTCCGTTTTCCCATATCCGGAAAGATCAAGTGCTGGGCAATAAACTATATTGTAACCACCTTCCTTAAAAATATAAAGATCTAAGACACAACTTCCGTGCATCGTATTACTTTTAAAGGAACTCTTGTATGTTAATTTTGCCATATAAATGAATGTACGTGCTGTGTTTTGTATAACAGCTTATACGAAAAATAATGCCTTGTATTACCCAAATATAATATTTGAAAATAACTTTAATAAGAAATTACTGTAAAATACATAATTGGCTGTTTTTTAAACCATTAATTTTTGTTGGGTTGCGTATAATATGTTTTATAAATTATAACTGATGATCTGATTTTATCTAATCCTCCCACCCACACAAATCCAAACCCCTTCCCTCCGCATCGCCTTTCGAAACCGCTTTGATTTCATGCGTGCAATTGTTAAGCCCCCGGCAGCCGCGATCATAATGGTATTTTTTGCCGCCGGGAGAAAGGCAGATGTAGACTGTAGTCGGTATGGTAAAGGCCGTCAGGACCAGCAGCGCTAAAATGGCAAAGGTTTTTTTGAAGAGCTTTTCCATAGAGACAAAAGGTTATTCTTGTCTGTACGTTAGGTGTTTAGCCTTGGGTTATAAAAATTGATTTTGAGTTTTTCACATTTCGCAAAACGCGAAAAAACCTATTGATCATTTACAATTTACAAAATGTAAAAATGAGACAGCATCTTAGGCTTTATGCTGTTTTTTAGATGGTTTTTCTGAATCATCCTTATATTCCGGACGAAGATCTTTGTTTTCAGCATAGCAAACCGGTGAAGAATTAGGGTTTTGTTCTTCTATCTCTATAGCCTTTTTAGAAATTTTCTTCTTTTTCATCTTCGCTCTCCGCTCTGTTTCTACGCACTTTTTTACCATTCCATCCGCCATTTCTCCGTAACATCCCCCTCATATTTCAAGCCCGCAGCTTCTGCCGCTTTTTGGATGTAGGCCGCCAGTTCTTTGCGTTCGTCTGTTTCAATGAAGTATTCGTAATCGACATTCAGGGCGTCAAAACCCGTTACCACCTTTTTAATGGCCTGCCAGATCTGCTCTTCACCAATTGCCTTTTCCAAAGCAAAAAGGTAGCTGTCAAGGAGTTTATCGCTTTCATGAATCGCTTCGTGCGAGAAAAATCCGGCTCCACCGGCTCCTTCGTCAGCGTCAAATTGTGCTCTCCAGCGTACAGTCGGGCGAGGCAATGTCAGGTTTTCCATGGAATGAGAGTGGTAGGTGATCAGTTGTAAGTTGTAAGTCAGAATCGGACCAATTTGCTTATCCCTTATAACTTACGGCAAATTCCCTTTGTTCCTTAAAAAAATAACTTATATTTATTTTGCAGCGTATCTATACACAGCAATAGTGTAGAGCAGCAGCAACAAAACATGCGTTCTGAAAGTCCCCTTCAGGGGATTTAAGGGCAAAACAGATGTAATATTTTCTCCGCTAAGAGGTATTATATAAGGGCTAAGATTTGAACCGTGCGGCGAGCCTTGATCTACATACGAGAATAGATTGAACAATGCTTTTATCTCTATATCAACGATTTCTTTTTTCACTAAACAACACCTGTAACACGCATGAAAACACTCTTTCTTATCATGGCCGGTCTCTTGGTTACTACCATAGGCTACAGCCAGAACGCTAAAAAGCTCAACAAGAGCGGAGATGTAAAACTCGAAGCCAAGGATTATGCCGGGGCAATCGAAGATTATACCAAAGCCATTGAACTGGATCCGAAAAACGAGTACGCCTTTCTGCAACGCGGCATCGCGAACGCAGGTCTGGGAGATTACAGCAAGGCTTCTGAAGATTACGACAAAGCCATCGCCATCAATCCACAAAACGAAGAAGCGCTGGACCGCGGCGGTTATGCCAAAGCACAACTGGGCGACAACAAAGCCGCGATCGCCTTGTACAGCAAGTCCATCGCCCTGGACCCTATCGATGGGGATACTTATTTTTTCCGTGGTGTAGCGAAAGCAGAAACAAAAGATTTCAAAGGTGCATTGGCTGATTACAACAAAGCGGTAGAATTGAAAACAACGGAAAACGAAGTCTACGTAAGACGGGGCGTTGCCAAAGCGATGTCTAGAGATTTCAAAGGTGCGGTGGTAGATTACAACAAAGCCTTAGAACTGGATCCGAAAAACGAAGAAGCGTACCTGGGCCGCGGCAATGCGAAGAGCGAAACCCGTGACTTAGCCGGAGCCATAGAAGATTACACCAAAGTATTGGAAATCGAAGCCGGACATCTGGGTGCTTTATTTTCCAGAGCGGATGTGTACCTGAAACAAAAAGAATACGCCAAAGCCATTGCGGATTACGACAAAGTATTGGCCAACGATGCTAAAAATGAAAAAGCGCTGTTGAGTCGAGCACAAGCGAAAACAGCCGCTAAAGATTACAAAGGCGCGCAGGCCGATGCCGACAAAGTGATTGCCATCAACGAGAAAAGCGACGCGGCATACGTATACCGTGGCATCGCGAAGATGAAAGCCAACGATGAAACAGAAGCCATGTACGATTTCGACAAAGCCTTGGAGTTGAATACAAAGAGCGAATTGGCTTATGTATACCGTGGTAATTTATACCAAAACAAAGGGGACCATACCGGTGCCATCAACGATTACACCAAAGCGATCGAATTGAATCCTAAGAACGACCAGGCCTATAACAATCGCGGTGTGGTGAAAGATGAGATCAAAGACAAAACAGCGATGGAGGATTTCAACAAAGCCATCGGTATCAATCCAACCAATTCTGAGTATTTCAACAGCCGCGGTAACGCCAAGAAAGCGATCAAAGATTACAAAGGCGCTTTGCTGGATTTGAACAAAGCAGTAGAATTAGATGCTAAAAACGAAAGCGCATACTTAGGGCGCGCAGCGGTAAAAGAAGCCTTGTTGGACTACAAAGGAGCAAACGAAGATTATACGAAAGCCTTAGACCTGAACGCCAACAACGGTGCCGCTTTATTCAGCCGTGGTGTAGCCAAAACGAAATTGAACGATTTCAAAGGTGCTGTTGAAGATTACGATAAAGCCATCGCTATCGATGCGAACAACGCGAACGCTTACTACAACCGTGGTGTAGCGAAACAAAAGATCGGTCAGAAAGAAAGCGGTTGCCAGGACTTTGACAAAGCCACTGAACTAGGCAATACTTCTGCTGTGAATACGAAGAAAGTGTTTTGTAAGTAAATAGAGATCTGAGATCTGAAAAAAAAACCGCTGCGGGATCGCAGTGGTTTTTTTTTTGGCTTTATTTCTTGATTGTACACTCCATGCCGATAACCCCTAAATCCCCTGAAGGGGACTTTTGGGTCAGACAGATTGTGTTTATCATTGCACCACAATCCGTGATGTATATACCTGCTTCTCTTTTTTCACAGACACTACATAAATACCGGTTGTCAAAGCATCGCTTAGTGTCAATGATTCGCCTTTGCCTGAGGCGACGGGTTGTCCTCTCAAATCGTGAACGATGATTTCTTCAGCACTGAAATTAGTTGTGGTGATGGTGCGGTTGGCGTAAATGAAAGGTGCTTGTTCGTCTGTTGCTTCTTCATTGCTCGTTACAACGGGTGCCCCGAAGTAGGCAATAAAATCCAAATCATACGTCGCATGTTCTCCTGCCGTTAGGAAACCTGCACCTGTCCATAAAGTACCGTCGGCATAAGTGTCTGAATAGTCAAATCGCAAGGGCACATCATACACCATAAAGGTATAAGTACTCGCGGCACTCATCGCCACACTATTGGCAAAGCGTATGCGGTATAGGGCTTCAAAACCTGTCGGCACACCGCCTACTGTTTCAGAGTGCAACAAAGATCCGGCAGAATTGGTATTGCCGTTGTATACATATACTCTACAGGTTGTACTCGTTCCCGAACGGATAATGACATCGATAGAATCCAGGTGCGCAGCACCAATGGTTTTGAAAGAGGAGCCCATACCATGGTCGTCACCACCAAGGCTTTTGTTGGTATTTTGATTGATCGAATAAGGTGTCTGCGCCATCGCCTGGCCACACGCTAAAAAAAGCAGTAAGGGGAAAAGTTTTTTCATCTCGTAAAGTTTAAGTGAGGGATAGTTGAAGATAAGTAATGTGGGAAACTCTTACAAATAGATATAACAAAAACACTGGAACGTTTAAACATTGTTTCTCGCTCTGCTTCTGTTTGCCTTTTTTTGAAGGATGCATAAAGCGAAACCTTCCGGCCCTTCAGGGGGACAGGCCCGGGAGAAAACCGCAACCTGACTCTCTGAATTTATAGATACGAACCTCTAGGTTCTTACCAGCGTGGGATTCAGGAGGCAGGCAGATTGAGTTTATTACTTTTTCGTTGAAACTTTCCTCAATCCCTTGAACAAATGAAACAGCGCTTCCGAAGGATTTTTGGTGTAAAACAAAATTCTGTTTTCTTCCGGAGTCAGTCCGTTATTTTTACTCAGGCGTTCCAACCCGTAATCCTTAAAAAATTGAGCGTCCTGCTGCGGACTGATTTTTTGATGTTGATTTTCCTGGTTGTAGGTATACTTGAACTGTATGTAGTCGTGTGTCGAGTGAAAATGATTGTCCTGGTAAGTAAAACCGTGGCCTTCTATGGCTTGAATAATCTGACTGGCGGCTCCTTCAAAACAACCAATCAGGTAAAGCGGCTTATCACTTTTCAAGGTCAGTTTGGCTTCTTCCATCACACCGGGCATTTTACCCAGGTAGTCCATTGTCTTTCCGCCCATGATTACGCGGGCATTCGTGTTGATGGCCATTTGGGCCCGCATGCGAGTTAAGGCACGACTCCACAAATACGATTTGTTTTCTTTATTCTCGACGTCTGTTTTAATCAATTGTACACGACTGTCTTTATAAGAAGAAACAAGTTCTGCAGTAACTTGTTTGTGTAAAGGATACACAAGGTATTGATCAATCATCGCTTTCTCCTTAGAAAAACCACGCTGGCGGTAACCCGCATCGGCCATGAGCTCTGAAAATCCACCATTGCGCAAATCTCCCCCATAAGCCACTCGTTTTCCTGTAAGCAAAAGATTGGTTACAACGTCGATCACAAAGCTTTGCATGCTCTCGTTGCTGTAAGTGGAATCGGCACTTTCCGAAACGGAAATCGCCACACAATTTTTTGCTGCATTAATCAGCGAAGGTCTGCTCATGAATCGTTGTTTCGTGTTGCTTATTTTTTTTCCTCCTCTTCTATGCATTTGTCCATGATGTCTTCCAACGCATGCGCGGGCAAATCTTCAGGTTTGCCTTGGAGTTCACGGACCAGTTTTTTCAGACTATAGGTATCACGGATAATTTTTCCTGCATGCATATACTCTGGCAGAGAAGACCTGGCAATGTCTTTCAGGCACAAAATATACAACTCTGTTTTCTCAAATCCATATCCTATTTCAAAAGGTACCCAATTGGAAGCTAATGTGTGTTGTGAAACCACGACCAGCATATGACTGCTGTTGTTGATGCCATGGCAAATGGCTTCAGTCAGTTCTTTGGCGTTATTGGCCTTATGATGCATTTTAACCTCATCATCGTATTCATCAAAATAAATTTCCACCCCGGCCTGCTGAAGGTAATCACCGATTTTCTTCGCCTGGGCACTATCGGCTTTTTGATGGGAAATGAACACACAACTAATTCCTTGTGAAAGGAGCTCCTCTCTGGAATTGAATCGAAAGGACTCAAGAAAACGGTTTATAGCAGCCATTTTATTTAAACAAACAGATTCAAAAATCGAAATCGCTGGGCAAATAATTGCCCAGCGATTTAAAGTTAGAGAATAAAAAATTGCTCTGTACGGTGTTTCTTAGTATTTTTTATGTGGATAAATCCGTCAAGTTTAAAGACTCATTTATATTACTCAAACTTCACTTCATCGATGTAAATAGAAAAGGGTGTTCCGACTCCGGTGGAATAAATGTTTAACCCGGTTTTTATGCAACGCAAATCGGCGTTTTTGGGAATGGCGATTTCATACTTTTTCCATTCGGTCGTGAGGATGATTTTTTTGGAACGTTTGTCAGTATCGTAAAATTCTTTGTTGCTATCGATCATGCCGTAGCCGATCGTAGCTTCTGCTTCGTCTTTGCTGGACTTGGCCCAGAAGGAGAATGTTTTCGCGCCTGTCAAATCAAATCCTCCGGCACGGTCTCCCCAGTCGTTGACCGGATCCACAAAGCCTAAACCAAACCAGCCGCTGCCGTTGCCATAACTGACACGCAGAGAAGCTGCGCCTTCTTTAACAAAATTTTTGTTTTCGGCATCCACCCGCATGAATTGGAAATCACCCATGTAAGCGCTAGGTATGTAGGGCAAGTCTTTGCCGTCTTTGTAAATGTAAAAAGGCAATACGGTTTTTGCTCCCGGAATAAATTTGTCGACGCCCTTTCCATTTTTTATGACAAAGGAAGTGGAAGCAATGCCGAGGTTGTTGTAACTGTCTTTCACAAACGCATACACTTTGATCAAGCCATTTTCATTCGGGATCAAAATCTCAAATCCTTCTTTCGCATTTCCTCTCGACTCCAACGCATTGACCTGATCTCTTCGTGCTCGGCTGCCCGATCGTTGGTTGTAATGGAAGCTAATTTCCAATGGATCATTTTCAGCATCGCTTGTTTCCAGTTTCACTTTTACCCAAGTACCCGATGCCTTGGCTGAATCCGGCAGTTCGAATGTTTTGATGGCTGGCACATTGTTCACCGGACGTTTTCCGGTATATGCTTCGCGCGTGGCCCAATAAGCAGGGCGGTAGCTGGTGCCGTAATACAACAGCAACCAGACCGATCCGAAATTTTTATTCTGTTCGTAGTGGAACACATACACACCCAAGCAACCGGGTTTGGACTCGATCCAGTTTTTAATTCCCGGAGCAATGACATCGTATTTTTGCTGATCACCCGGCTCAATGGTCAAGCCGTTTTTATCTTTCGCCGCTTCCCATTCTCCATTCACTCCGTATTCTGTGATCACATAGGCTTTGTCTACGCCTTCTTTTTTCATTTCATCCGGAATGTTATTTACTCCTCCACCGTAAACATTCAATCCATAGATGTCTACGGAAGGACAATACTCTTTCCACCATTTTAAACCGAACGTCCAGGCCTCCACCGAAACCACCGGATGGTCAGGATCTGCCTTTTTGATGTCACTGCATATTCTTTCCAGAAATTGCGCGTAGACTTTTTTCTCTGCATCGGTAGCGATGTTGAGAAAGACTTCATTGCCCACACCGAAGAACAAAACACCGGGATGATTTTTATAAAGCTCCACCGTTTTCATCGCGCCCTGGTACATGTCTTCCATGCCCGCTTTGTCGGTGAGGTAATCAAAACTATCATCCGCTTCCATGCCCGGGCGGCCGTGTCGCAGCCAGATTCCCACCATCACTTTAATGCCGTAGGCATTCGCGCTGTCGAGCAAAATTTTCGTCGTCTCATTTGAGCCCCAGATCCGGATGGTATTAACTCCAAGAAACTGCAGGTCTTTTAATTTCTTTCCAATCGTTGCTTTGTCTGCATCTCCACCGAAGGTAACTCCCTTCACTTTAAAGGGTTTGTTATCGACCAACAATTCCCAGCCACCGTTTTCTGTTTTCTTAACCATGGTTTTGGCCACCGCCAGATGAACCATCAAACACATCCCTGCAATAATTGCTACACTGATTCTCTTCATAAGACTGTTTACGTGATGCCTTAAAGGAAAGGAAAAAATAAGGGAAATAAAAGCTTTTTGTTTTTGTGAGGCGCTTTGCAACAAAGAGTTAGCAAGGGTTTGGAGCTTTCAGGGACTGTTTATTATGTGTTATAAACGGATTGTTATGATGCGTTAAAAATAAAAAGCAATCTCTTCTATGCCCTGAATGAAAGTTTTGTTGGTATGTAAACGTTGTTGGTTTTGGAAATTTTTTGAGAAGGGAAAATAAATCCTCTCGATTAAAAATTATTTCTTTTTGAAAACTTTTTGTGTTTCATAAACCGTCTAGCTCCTAAATCCGCTCTGTCTCCGACACGCGGGAACGATTTCTTCCTCGGCCTGTCCCCTGACAGGCCGAAAGGATTGTAAAAGCTCTAAACTCAAAATCGATCCATATAGTATGTTTATAAATTAAACTCATCATAACCTGTAGCATAAAAATTTGCGGAAGACCACTGATAATCTTCCCGGAATTTGACAAGTTTCATTTAGATTTTAATGGGTTTCGACAGACATGCGGGAATTGCGGGTAGCGGTTTTTAATGTTTCCATAAAAAATAAAAAGTCTAATTACTATATACCTGTTTCTAGGAATAACAAACCTTCCGGCCTGTCAGGGGACAGGCCGGGGAGTAAGGGGACTTTGCTTCACTGTTTCTCCGCTCTGTTTCTGTTTCTCCTCTTTACGCGTATTGCTCCAAAAGCTCAATCCTCTTTTCAATCGGCGGATGCGTGGAGAACAGCGAACCGAAAAAATCTTTTTTAGCCAATTGTGGATTGTGCATGAACAACTGGGCAACATCTCTGCGTTCGACGGCTTCGATGTAAGGATCACCCGCTACTTTTTTCAAAGCAGACGCCAGGGCATAAGGTCTTTTCGTCATTTCCGCAGCACCGGCATCTGCCAGGTATTCGCGTTTTCTCGAAATAGCGAAATGCAAGAGTTGCGCGATAACGTAAGCCAATACGGCGATCACAATGGCGATCAGTATTGTCGGCAAATTATTTTTCTTGTTATTTCCTCTTCCGAAAAAGCCGATGTTGCGAATAGCCATTTCAGAAATGAAAGCGAATATGCCGACAAAGACAATGGATACAATCAACAAGCGCACATCTCGGTTGATGATGTGCGACAGTTCATGGGCGATCACGCCTTCCAGTTCTTCGTCGTTCAATTTAGCGATGATGCCTTTGGAAAGTGTAATGGTAAACGTTTCTTCATTGATGCCACTGGCGAAAGCATTCAACGAATCGTCGTCAATGATATTGACCTTTGGCATGTTCATGCCTTGTGAAATGCAGAGGTTTTCGAGCAGGTTGTACACCCGCATGTTTTCCTGTCTGGACAAAGGCCGGGAAGCTGTTGCTTTTTGAATCAATTTGCTGTGCACGAAATAAGCCACCACAAACCAAATTACACTACCACATAATAATAAAAAAGCCAGTTGCACCGAACGCGTCACAAAGACCGCCAATACAATCAGGAGTAAAGGGAACAAAAGCAAAAGCAAAACCGTCTTTCGGTTGTTGCTACGGATTTGTTGTTGTATACCTACGTATTTCAATTTAGTAGATGTTGGATTTAATTGTTTAACGAAAAGCTTGGTGCGGCAGGCGTCCAGGCAAAGAGCGAACTTTGGAGAACATTCTTACGAATTAACTTCGTGTACTATAAGGAACCACAATTGAAACACTTACTTCTCAGATCACTCGATCCCCGAGCGGGACGCTCTATGTAGCTATGGGTACGAGCCTGGAGGCTCGCACCAGCGTCTGAAACAAAGCGTCATAGATCAAAACTGTATCTTCGGTGGTTCTTCCATCAACGTTCTTTTCTCCACACCCAGATCATACATCGCTTCCTTCTTAAATCCGTAACGCGAAGCAATGATACTGTTTGGAAAAGACTCTACCGAAGTATTCAATTCTCTTGTTGCCGCATTGAAGAAACGACGGGCTGCTGCGAGTTTGTTTTCTATGTCACCGATCTCTTGTTGCAGATGCAGGAAGTTTTGATTGGCTTTCAAATCCGGATAGGCTTCCACTGTCAAGCGCAATCCTTGCAAAGCACTGGTCAGCTGGCTGTCAGCTTTTATTTTTTCTTCGATGGTACCTGCGCTCAACACACTGTTGCGTGCCGCGATGACATCGAGCAATGTTTTGCTTTCGTGTCCGGCATAACCTTTTACCGTTTCTACCAATTGAGGAATCAAATCGCTGCGCTGTTTCAACTGCACATCGATGTCCGCAAAAGCCTGTTCTCTGCGGTTGCGCAAATTAACCAGGGAATTGTAAATACCGATCAGCCAAAATACAAGCAAAGCGGCAAGGGCGATAAGAACTAGAAAGAATAACATAAGTAATCGTTTAAGTGATTTTTAGTTGCGGACGTTAGATTCGTTTGTCAAAAGAAAGTTTAACCTTAGCAAATGCGCTTCACGCGGCTTTAATATAGTCTATATTTATAGAAAAACCCTTTTGCAAAGCATTAATCCATTTATGCAAAGAATGACAGGTTCTTCTTTTTTCAAATGTGCTTCTTTTGATGCAGATTTGAATGCCCCTATACAGTCGTTTTGCTATGAGATTTATTGCGTTCCTTTTTATCATTTTTTCTTCGTCGATGGGCTTTGCTCAGCGGCATTATAAAGTCATTGCCTATCTCTCAGGCGATAGCCTGATTGCACCGGAAAAAATCCAGGTCAAAAAAATCACACACATCCATTATACTTTTGCTGCTCTCTCTAAAGGCGAGATCGCCGGAGGAGTGAACGACTCGATTAATTTTGCGAAACTCAACAGCCTGAAAGTGATTCGGCCAAAGTTAAAAGTACTGATCAGTATCGGCGGCCCGGAAGGATCTGCCAACTTTTCCGAAGCTGTAAGCAGCGACAGCAGCCGGGCGAAACTTGCTGCTTCTATTCTGACCTACATTCAAAAGCACCAATTGGATGGCGTTGAAATCCATTGGGACCTCAAACCCCGCGGAATGTTCGGAAATGCCTTCAGTCCGAAGGACCAGCAAAACCTGGTCTTCTTATTAAAAGTGTTGCGGGAACAACTGGATGCACAAAGCGATAAAGAAGGCAGAAAAAAGAAAAACCGTTACCTGCTCAGCATGACCGGCAGCAGCAAGCGTCAGTATTTGTTTCATTCCAAACTGAACACCGCGCACGAATACCTGGACTACATTACGCTCCAGACTTATGACTACAGAATACAAATCCTGAATGCGGGCGGCATCTCTTCTTTACTGGTGAGCAACCACCACAGCAATTTATATCCTTCACGCTATGATTCCTGGTTTCGGTTTTCTGTGGATAAGACCGTGAAGGAATACATCAACCATAATATTCCTTCCCGGAAACTGGTGATGGGCATTGCTTTTTCAGGACAAGGCTGGAACAATACCTATGAAGATTACCATGGCTTGTACCAATGGGCGGAAAGCCGAATGACGGAAGATTTATCATACAAAAGTATAGCGGCAAACTACATCGACAAACCCGATTACGAAAAACGCTGGGACAAGCAAGCCAAAGCGCGGTACATTTACAATAAGAAAAACGGCGTTTTCATTTCTTACGACGATAAAAAAACCATCCGCAAAAAAACATTGTACATTCGCCGACACCGCTTGGGCGGGGCTGTATTCGGTGATTATAGACAAGACGACGGAACCTTGTTGAATCCGATGAAAAATGGATTGCGGTATATTCGTTGGCCGTTTATTTTATTTTAAATTATTGCAAAAGAATAAAAGTGGTATCTCTTCCCTCTATGGAAAGGTTCACTTGTAAACGATCAGCCGGCTTGCTTACAAAAAAATGATAGTGGTGTCCATACACCCCTTTCTTTTTTATTTGATCGAATACGGCAATCGGCTGATTGCGGTACAAGACCGTAAAATAATTATCTTCCTGTTCACGAAAGTTTTCGTAGATCTGTTCTCCATTTTTATACAATTCTATCGGACCTGACATCAAATCTGTTTTCCACTGAATAGAAAAGCCGTCGGTCTCTATACCCTCCGATGCAGACAGCTCTATACGGTTAGGATGTAACCATTGGTTAAAGAGATCGGCATTCGCATCCCAATCACCGATGACGATCAGCACAATGGCCCATATGAACAGAAAGGGAGTAATCACAACTGCGATAAAAGCTCTTCTATTTATTCTGTCTGGACCCCAAATTTCTATGATCTTATCAAACATATTTAATATTACGTATTTAAAGAAAGGAGAGAAAGGAAATGAGAGTTGAAAATTCATTTCTCAGTTCCTTTCTCTCATTTCTCCATTTAGTCGATGACAGGTTATTGTTTATCCAAATAGCAGCTTTTCTCCTCGTTTCCTCGTATAATCGGTGGTCAATGAGTCCAAAAACAGAATACAGTAGCTTTTTTCTTGGGAAAGCGATTCAAAAGCTGGAACAAAGCTCCCTTGCCTACCATCGGGTAGGTTGCTGGGTGGCTATTGCTGTTAACCCTGTTTTCGCACTCAGTGATTATTTCAATTTCCCGGATTACTGGCTGCAATCGCTGTTGATCCGGTTGGGTGTTTCGCTGTTGGTTTTTCTGGCACTTATGTTTCAAAAACCGCTTCGTCTTAATTCTTCTATGCTGGTTGCTATCCCTTTGATCTTGATTTCTTTTCAAAATGCGCACATGTATGAGTTCGCCGAAGAAAAAGATTTACTGGGTCAACACCTCAATTACATGGCTCTATTCATTGGAGCCTCTTTGTTTATTCTCTGGCGCTGGTACTATTCTGTGGTAGCCGTGTTGATTTCCGCGATCGCTACTTCCTGGTTTGTCTATAAAAATCCTTTGGTCGGGCAAGATTTGTTTATTGTTCACGGAGGTCTGCTATTACTCGCCACCGGAATCTTCATGGTCATTCTCATTCAAACCCGTTTTCAACTGAATCTAAAAACCATCCTGGCGGGCATGGCACTGGAAAGAAGTAAGCAGCAAATGGAAAAGCAAGCCATGATCATCAAAGCCATCAATGAATCGCTGGAGAAAAAGGTGGAACAAAGGATGGAAGAATTGACCAAAAAAAATAAGATGCTTCGGGAGTATGCCTTTGTGAATTCACACGTCTTAAGAGCACCGCTGGCTAGCATCATGGGCGTGGTACAACTTTTTCCTTTTACCAAACTGGACGAGGAGCAACAACAACTTGTCGAGTACCTCCATAAATCGACGAAAGAACTGGACGAAGTAGTGAGAGGAATTTCGAAAACTATTTCGGAGAAAGAATAAACAAAAAACAGCGCGAAGAGAAACAGTTTTCTTCGCGCTGTTTTTTTTCCTCTATGAGTATTATGTCCTTATTTCAAAACTACTTTTAATGTTTGACTTTTATTGTTTTGACTTAAGCGAACAACATGAACACCTTTGCTTTGTATTGTAATGGGAGTATTGGCAGAATAGGTTTTATTTTCAAAAACCAATTGTCCCAAGGTATTGTAAACCGACAGTTCGAAATCTCCTTCACCGGAAATCATGAATGTATTTTCAGCAGGGTTAGGATAAGCAACAGCTCCAGTCAAATTTACCGGCTCATCAACAGATGTTACTACTTCTTGTGGCTCCCATACTTCCATGGCACCATCCTCTCCGGTGGCACTAAGGTATAAGGCAGATGCCATTACACCATCTGCCGTCGTTCTACCTGCCGGCAAAGTGATTTTGCAATATACAGATACATGCTGGGCGGCATTTTCTGAATAGTAAACTCTGATCTCTTTTGTATTGAGACCGTTTACAATTGAACCTCCCCATACAAACCAGGTGTAAGTAGCACCCGGATAATCCGGTGCGAAAAAGTCGTAATAACCAGTGCCAATATTCTGCGCTCCTTGCCATACAATGTTAAAGTCACGGTTCTTTACATCGATAGTAAATTTCGTAAGGTCATTGGAACAAGTGGAATTCGTTGCTGTTACATAATAAGTACCAGGAACCAGGTTATCTCCTGTGACCACATTTTGCAATGCAGCATCCGTGTAAAAATCCAGTACCGTTCCGGCAAATACATTGTAGTTGTCAATGTACATAGATTTCAACGTGTTCTTGTTGAACTCATCGTTGATACCATAAAATTCACCGCCCAGATTGAAGTTTAGGCTATTGCCGTAATTGTCTTGCGTAATTACAGTAGGTGATACAGAAATTGTTGTCGGTACTTTCGTTGTGATGAAATAATTGTAAGTACCGCATGTACCTATGGTGACATTGGGTTGATAAGCAATATCTATGATTGGGTAATTGGTAGACGGATCGTACATGGAAGCGATGTTAATGGCTGTAGGATCTGGGATAACTGTACCGGGAGGCTGAGAACCAAACAGACTTCGGTCTCTGAAGGTCATATCGTTGAGTTCCTCAGGAGTTGCCACATGATTGTTGACATATACATAGGGTGTAATGTCATACACTTCGTCGCGACAAACCGGTGCTGCATTTTTAATCTTGATGCTGTTGCATAAAGTTTCACTTACCTTAACATACATCGTATCCCAGAACAAATCCGTCGGACTGCATACTGCTACAGCATAACGCATTCTGTATTCTCCTTCACCACGTATCGACCAATCCGGAACAGCAGAGATCGGTCTTTCGATTCCTTCTTCCAGATCCGTAAACAGAAGACGATCCTGAAGCAAGACATTGTCTAAGCCACTGCTCCATATGTTGATATGTGCAAAGAAATCTTCCACATAATTGATTGTAGATTGTTTTTCGACCGTATACTTCAGTGTGTCTGCGGTGAACAGTGACGTGGGTGGGGTCACAATATTTAAAAAAACCTGCACGCCTGCATGGCCGTTTGAAAAAGGTACTTCCGTCTTGTGAATGAATACCGCGGAGTAATCGCTGTATTTAAACGTGGTAAGTACGTCTTCTGTAATTACCGATCCATTCAAACGTAAAATTCTGTACTTGCTTACATTGTCATTAGGATCATCCAAATCATGAATGGCCAATTTGTTATAAATATAGTCCAGGGTAATTAACGTATCTGCACAAGAAGACAAACGGTTTCCGTTATCGGCAACAACAAAAGGGCCGGTGGTTTGAGCACTCACTGCCCAAGTCAATAAGAAGAAACCGGCAAAGAAGAGTAGGGTTTTTTTCATAGGGTAACCTGAAGGTACGAATTCCTTCATACGATAAAATAAGAAAAAGTGTCGACGAAGTCCAAAGAAACTGATCACTAAGCCTGAAAAATACCTGTTTTAAGGTAGTTTTGGGTAAGATGTCCACAGTATTTAAAGACGCTCAGCCCATTGAAGTTCTTCCGGCAATTCCAGATTGGAAAATTCTATGTGAATGACTCTTCGCTTTTTGTTATTGGTTGTTCGGTTAGAACCATGCAGCAATAAAGGTTTCATAATCATCAGTCCTCCTCTGGGAACTTGGCAAATGGTCTCCTTTTCTGTTTTCCAATCAATGGTCTCCGGACGGTATATTTTTTTCAGATGAGATCCATCCACCACTTTCAACGCACCATTGTGTTCATCTGTATGATCCAGGTGAATGCGAACAGTAAATATATTTTCTAGAATGTTCAAAGGTGGTTGTACTGCAAATTGATTTTGCTTGACTGTCCAGGGACCGAAATCTTGTATCTCTATTTTCTTGTCTACTGAAATGGTGAGATCCTGGTGATAAGCCACAAACCAATTGGACGTTTCGGGTTTGTCGAAATAAATGGATTTTACAACAAAATAATTTTCTCCGAAAAATTCTCGAATAACGTGCTGCAGCTTTTGATTGAAAATCAATTCTTGAATAGGAGGAATCTCCTTTAAAAATTGCCGGATCGCAAAAAGGTCGGCGGATTTTCGAAACGTTTGTTTAGAAGAATCTACCTGCTCTATCAGGTGCAAGAGCTTGTTGATTTCTTCTTCCGAATAAATAGTTGAAAGAACAGTAAAGCCTTGGATTGACAATTGATCTTTCGGTGTTAAGAACTCTTTCATAATGGGTCTAAAACATCAAAGCCCCGAATTATCGGGGCTTTGAATTTCTTTATTCTTTATACATCTCTTCTACCTGCGCAATGTATTTTTCTAAAATCATCTTTCGCTTCAGACTGAGTTTGGCCGTAAGCTCTCCTCCTTCTATAGACCATAGTTTACTGAGCAAGACAAATTTTTTCACTCTTTCGTATTGCGCAAAATGCTCGTTGTATTCGTCGATTTCGCGTTGAAATTTTTCCAACACTTTTGGATTTTTGATCATCTCTTCGTCTGTTGTGTAAGGAATGCCTTTGATGGCACACCAGCTTTTCACACTGTCAAAAGAAGGAACAATCAGGGCAGCAGGAAATTTGCGTCCGTCTCCCAGTACCATTATTTGCTCGATGTAGCGAGATTCTTTGAATTTATTTTCCATCGACTGCGGAGCGACGTATTTTCCTCCACTGGTCTTGAACATTTCTTTTTTGCGATCGGTGATTTTAAGAAAGCGTCCTTCAATAAATTCTCCGATGTCACCGGTATGGAACCATCCGTCTGCAGTGATGGCTTCTTTGGTTTGATCGGGTTTGTTGTAATAACCTTTCATCACATGCGGACCGCGGGTCAGAATTTCTCCGTCTTCCGCAAACTTCACTTCCACACCATCGATCAAAGGTCCAACCGTTCCAACACGGTTGTCTTTCATTTCACAACGGTTTACAGCAATGACAGGAGACGTTTCTGTTAAGCCATAGCCTTCCAAAATCGGAATTTGTGCCGCCCAGAAAATACGCGCCAATCTTGGTTGCAAAGCTGCTCCTCCGGAAACTACTGCACGAACTTCTCCGCCCAGGGCTTCTCTCCATTTATTGAAGATGAGTTTATTGGCGATTTTCAGTTGAAAATTATACCACCATCCTAAGTCGTTGGATAATTCATAACGCAAGCCTAAATTTTTAGCCCAGAAGAATAAAACTTTCTTAATGCCTGTCAACTCCTCGCCTTTTGCGTTGATTTTATCATAGACCTTTTCCAATAAACGCGGTACCGACACGAAAATGTGCGGATGCACTTCTTTCAAATTTTCGCTGATGGTTTCAATGCTTTCCGCATAATAAATCGAAACACCGCAGTAAGCATACAAGTAGTTTAACATTCTTTCATACACGTGGCACAAAGGAAGAAAACTCAAGGCACGATGGTTATGATCCACCGGCATATAAGGAGCGCAAGCTTTAAAATTGCTGATGACGTTATTGTGTGTAAGCATTACTCCTTTCGGATTGCCCGTCGTTCCTGAGGTATAGATGAGGGTGAGCAAATCGTCAGATTTCACAGCTGCTTTATGAGGTTCCAGGTCCGTTACATTTCCACCAGCTCCCAATTGCTGAACTTCCGTCCAATGTTTCACTCCCGGTATTTGTTCGAATGAGTATACCGCTTGCACGCTACTGATGCCAACCAGTGCACGACTCACTTTTTGATGCAGTTCTTCGTTGCTGACAAAAACCACTTTTACTCCTGCATCTTGAAAAATATAACGGTAATCTTCTTCCGTGATCGTAGGATACATCGGCACACTGACCACTCCCAATTGTTGTACGCCATAATCGATAAAATTCCACTCCACCCGGTTGGCGGAGATGATGGCTACTTTATCGTCTTTTTTTAACCCGAGTTTTAAAAATCCTAAACTTAACTCATCGGCAATTTTTTTTATTTCCTTCGTGGAGTGTCCCTTCCACTCTCCTTTGACTTTCATGCTAAACATGACATCTTGTGGAAAGCTTTCCAGTTGATGAGGAATCAGATCAAAAACTCGTGTTACATTCATAGCGGATATAGTTGTAAGTGGTAAGCTGTAAGTCGTAAGAATTTATACTTTATCTTACGACTTACAACCAATAACTGTTTTATAATTTATCGCCTCTTAAACGTCGGTATCTTTTTCTCGCTTCTACACTAAAGGTGCTGCCGGGAAAGTTCAGCAACACTTTCTCGTACTTCTCCATTGCCTTGGCCGGATCTTTTAACTCTTTCTCGTAAAGCTCTCCGGAATAAAACATCGCATCATCCCCCCAAAGATCCTGCGAATAAGATAAGTTAATTTTTTCCAATTGTTGCAAGGCTTCGGCAGGTTTTCCAATTTGACGGTACACCACATATTCTAACCAGTATACTTCATCGCTCAGAGAATGACTGGGGAATTTTTTCAGCAAGGAGTCGCTGGCAGCTAGTGCTTCCGCATAATGGTGACGAAAAACTAGCAAGTCGACCGCGGCGTAAGCCATCATGGCGTCTGTGGTAGTGTCTAACCCAATATTGTCCTGAATGAGCAAAGACAATTGGATAGCGTCGTTACTGATTTCTCGGGAAGTAGCCATTTTCAATACATCCAACTGTTCTTGTGCCAGTTCGAATTCTCCCTTGTAATAATATAATTTTGCATTGCGCAGTTTCGCTTCATGACCCAAGGGATCTTCTTTCATGTCTTTTTCGACCTGCGAATAAATCAAAGTAGATTCCCAAGGCTCTCCTTTCAACAAATAAATATCACCGAGGTTAATTTTCGCTTTGTTTTTCAAGCGGATATCATAAATAGAAGTTGCAACTACTTCTTCCAAAATAGCGATGGCGGTATCTTGTTGATCTAAATAAAAAGCATACAACAAGGCCATACTGATTTTTGCTTCACTGCTATTTCCAAAGTTGTTTGACCCCGAAGCCTGGGTCAATGTTTTGTAATCGTTGATAAGCAGGTAAATCTTATTTTTGTCTACCGGATATTCACGCTTGACTTGTTCTTCTCGGGTTTGAATGATGTAGCGTTTGGCTACAAAATAGTTGGGCGTGTTTGGAAATTCTTTTTCTACGTATTGGAAAACCTGGAGAGCCACTTCGTAATCCTGATTTTCAAAAGCAATTCCTCCCAATTCCATGAGGCGTGAGCCTCGGAAAAAATTATTTCGTTTTTCCAGCGCCCTGACCTGGATGAAAGCTTTGTCAAATGTTTTTTGCTGGATGTACAACCAAATGATCAAATCACTGTACAATTCCTTCTCCGGATATTTCTGCACCTTTTCGATGAGGGTGGTTTCCAGCAAATCCATTTGTTCGGGAGTTGTCAACACATTTTGCAGGTAATTGCGGTAATCCTCACTTTTCTCCGGTTCGTTTTCCATGGCCAGGAGAAATTCGTCTATTCCTTTTTGGTAGTCGTTGGTTTTTAAGTAAATGCTACCCAATTCAGCAGCATATAGTCCGGGTCTGTTATTCTTTTTTCTGGAAGCTAACAAAAGCTCTTTTGCCCTAACCGCCTGATCTTTATATAATAATAGAACACTGGCTTTTAAAGTTTGATTGGGATCTTTGCTGAGGCTCAGGTAAAACTTCTCCCATTCTTTAGCGGTTTTTTCAGCGCCGTTTAATTCTTCATGTAAGAGAATCTGTTCAATTTGGTATGGGATGGGATCAGAGCTGGATTTAATAAGCTGCTGAAGGTACTTTTCAGCATCCTTGCTGCGGTTGAATCTAAGAAGTAAGGGGTAGTACCCCGGAAAAATTTTTTCGTTGTTAGCACCCTCCTTGTAGACTTGGTCGTAAACAACTATTGCTTTCTCAAAATCACCGGTTTCCACATATTGTTGTGCAAGATCCAATAAACGATCCTGGGCGCTTGCCGAAACGCAACTTGTAATTATTAAAATCTTAAAATAGATAAAGAATTTCCTTCTCATGGATTGAATTTCAAGAAAGGCTTTTAGACTTCCAACTCAGTATATAATATTAATATTATATTTATATATAAGTTATTATTACTTATTAGGGCTGTGGGAAAGTGGGAAACTTACTTGTACACAGTATTGTTTCTTTACTTCTAAAAACTGTTGACTAATTTTTGATATTGTCTTTTTGTTAAATAATTGATTCACTACGCTTTATTGATTTTTACTTTTCTTTATTTCACTATCCATTACTTTCCTACAGGGATATTCACAGTTGAAAAATGGGGTATTATTCGGATCTGTGAACCTGTTGTCGGTGACTTTACTATCTTAGAAAAGTTAAAAACAGATCCTGAATCATTCCCACAGTAAAACACCGTGTTTTGTGGGTTAATTACAGATTTTAGTGGATATGTTTTATTTATAAATAATTGATTATTAGATAGTTAATACAATGTGTGTATAAAATTATAACCTAATAAAAGAGGTTAATTTTACTCACAATTTATTAAAATATGAACATTAAATCCCTTAATTCCCAGTTAGGTTTAAGGTTGATCTTGTCGTTGTTATAATAGTAAATCGGTTCTGCTTTCTGTTTTGTTGTAGGATAAGCTCTGTCCCAATATCCATTATTGTTTTTGTCGACTACCGCTCGTATTCTATAGGTACCCGGATTAATGTAATCATATTTTAAAATAGTTATATTTTTATATTCTTCTAAAATGGTATAATCTTCTGTCAACAATTGAATTATGTAATTTGGTTCTTTTGTTTTAATATTCATCTCCAATAATGAGTAATTGGCTAGATCTGCTTTAAGAAAGAAGAATGTTGCTTGTGTAGAAGTATCTTGGTCATGGTAAATAAAACTACCTTTTTTGAAAATGACTTTGGTGGTGTCTGATTTCAGTTCTGTAGAAGTTAAAGTTAGGAATAATGAATCGGCATTTTTACTTAAAGTAGGTTTGGTAGCTACTACTGTTCCATTGATAAGTATGCTATCCGTTTGAAGTTGAACGATGGGTTTACTGCTTGTAAATACGACGCTCTTTGTTCCAGGTAAAATATCTTTTGTTGTACTGGAGAATACAGCAGGCTCTTTGTAAGTATCTTTCTTCGGTCGATCCAATTTTAAGGTATCTTCTAGTCTATTACCTAAAGAGTCTATGGTCGAAAGAATATAGCCCAAAGTATCTTGTTCAAAGTTGATGGCATACACTACCAGGTCCTTCGCTTTTTTTCTTTGTTGGAGGATGTAGAGTTCATCCTTTGGATTTACAGTACGGTAACTATAGCTTTTGATCCCATTTCTGAAATTCAATTCTTGTTTACGGATACCGGGTTTATTGGAAAGAAGTTTATTACCTGTAGTATCGCTGACACTTAGCTCTAGGGTAATTGGTTTTCCAAACGCGTTGTTTAGTGAGATCTGTTCAATGAAATCTGATTTTTCCTGGTTATCAAATAAGAGGTTTTTGTTCTTGTCTTCAATGGCAACCAGGAAGTAATCACCTTCCTTTAAATATTTGAAAGAGAAATTACCTTCGTTACTAGAATAGGTAAGGTAAAGAGGTTTGTGTTTGGTAACGTTGATGGTATCGGATTTCTCATAAAGTCCTACCATAACTTCTTTCAACAATTGCTTCGTATCTAAATTGAAGGTCTTTCCACTGAAGGTTAAGGAGTCTAATTTTGGACCTGTGCTGAAAGCGTAAGTAACATTTTTTACTGCGTTGGCTTCTGTAATATCTTTGACACTGTTGTTAAGACTGATGCTGTA
>JAQZBV010000158.1 GCA_029237685.1 Cytophagaceae bacterium
TCAGGAGCAATTTCGTGAAGAGGAACCAATACAAACCGACGATTGCCAATTTCCGGATGCGGAATTTTTAAATGAGTAAGAGTAACGATTTCCTGTCCGTAGTAAAGAATATCAATATCGATGATGCGGCTTCCCCATTTGACCAAACGTTGGCGCCCCATTTCCTGTTCGATAGACAATAAAACAGTCAGCAAATCGTCTGCAGATAAACTGGTGGATACCTGTATCACCTGGTTCAAAAAAGCAGGTTGATCTTCGTTACCCCAAGGGGCTGACCAATAGATAGAAGAGCATTGGTCCAGATGGCCGACTTTCTTTTCTATCCATTCTCTCGCTGTTCTGATTTGTTTGTCTGGGTCTTCTAAATTGCTGCCCAGTAAAAGATAGACGGTGGTCAAATTTAATGTCGTTTGGATGGAGGAGATGCGTTAAACCTAATCATTGGTCCATTGCGCAATCTTGGTTAAAATTACTATATTTCACTTCAAATTAGCAAAGCTTATGAACCTTTTCAAAATCATGTTAGGTACCTTTTTAGGCCTGATCATTTTCTTCGTTGTCCTTGTTGTAGTCGTTATTTCCATTGCAGGAGCATCGATGGTGGAAACACCTGCATCGATTCAATCCAATAGTGTGTTCAAAATCTCATTGGACAGGCCCATTGTAGAAAAGGAAGACCAGCGTTTTGTGACACGTTTGCGTCGCAACATTACCGGTGGTGAAGCCGGAGTAGGTTTGTACGACCTCATCGAAGCCATCCAGTTGGCAAAAGCCAATGAATCGGTCAAAGGGATTTACCTCGAAGTAGGTATTTTTGAAGCAGGTTATTCTACTTTATATGAACTAAGAAATGCGCTGGAAGATTTTAAGAAATCAGGCAAATTCATTTATGCCTACGGCGAAATACTGACTGAAAAATCGTATTACATTTCTTCTGTTGCAGATCAACTGTACATGCCTGAATCAGGATTGATTGAACTCAACGGGTTGAAAATCGAAGTCTTGTATTTCAAAAACTTGTTTGAGAAACTGGAATTGAAAACGGAAGTCTTTAAAGCAGGAGAATTTAAAAGCGCCGTAGAACCCTACATCTCAGATCACATGAGCGAAAACGACCGCATCCAAAGCAAAGCCTTGATGGAAGATTTGTACAACGAGTTTTTGGATAAAGTTTCTGCTTCCAGGAAAATATCCAAAGAAAAACTGTTCAATATTTCAGATTCGATGAAAGTCCGCAACAGCGATGCTGCGCTTTCGAACAACATCATCACCGCAGTAGGTTACTTGTCAGATTTGAAAAAAGCCATTGCTACGAAAGTGGGGGTTAAAGAGAGCAAAGACATTCATTGGTGTAGTTACAAATCATTGTTAAGCAATAAACCACACGACCTGGAAGTCACGGAATCTGTAGCGGTGATTTATGCTACGGGTGAAATTGTACAAGGTGGTAAAAATCAGAATTACATCAGCCCTGAAAACCTGATCCCCGAATTGAGAAAAGCGGCCGAAGACGATAACATCAAGGCGGTGGTGTTGCGTATCAATTCACCGGGCGGAAGTGCGTTGGCTTCTGATGTGATCTGGAATGAAATTTTACAATTGAAAGCGAAGAAACCTGTAGTAGCCAGCATGTCTGATGTAGCAGCTTCAGGCGGATACTACATGGCCATGGCCTGTGATAAAATTGTGGCAAC
Source organism: Cytophagaceae bacterium (assembly GCA_029237685.1). GTDB lineage: Bacteria > Bacteroidota > Bacteroidia > Cytophagales > Cytophagaceae > JACMQM01. The sequence goes on from JAQZBV010000158.1 coordinate 1,695, forward strand.
GCCGAATACGATTACCGGTTCTATCGGTGTCTTCGGATTATTTGTGCATGCTGAAAACTTGTTGCAGAATAAATTAGGTATTAATTCAGACCGTGAAAAGATTGGTCGTTACGCCGACATCGGCTCCTTCAGCAAAGGCATGAATGACGATGAAAGAGCCATCATTCAACAAGAGATCGAACACATTTACGGACAGTTTTTATCGAAAGCAGCAAAAGGCAGGAAAATGCCTGTGGAAGAAATAGGTAAACATGCCGGTGGCCGCGTATGGTCAGGAGCGGATGCCATCACTGTAGGATTGGTAGACACCTTGGGTGGTATCAATGACGCGATTGCATTGGCGGCGAAACTAGGGAAATTAAAAGCGAAAGAATACAAAGTAGTGCAATTGCCGAATAATGATGCAGAAGATTTTCTGGAGCTTTTGGGTAACGATGAAGAAGTATACGAAGAAAAGCAAAAAGCGCTGTTGCAAGAGTTCTATCCTTACCTGGAAGTATTGCAGGACATGCACCGCGTGAAGGGTATACAAACGCGTTTGCCTTATTATTTTTCGATCAACTAAGAAGAAATCGGATATCTGAAATCTGAGATCAGAAATCTGAAATGAGATTATAATGAGATCGTTTTAAAGAGAGCGCTGCATGTGAATTGCAGCGCTCTCTTTCATTATTAATTGCGTTAGGGATTGAGCCATTGTTTGAGCTCTTCCCGCCAATTTAGGATGGAATAAAATGTAAAATATGCATGGCGGGAAAGCGAGTGGCGAAAGCCCGGCCCGGAGGGAAACGCCCTAATTCTTTTCGTTTGAATGAATTTTAAAAGGAATATTATAAATCAAATAGATAAGAATAAGACACTTATAACTATTAGCCCATCTCTTCTCTCTCACATAATCACTCCAAAACCATTTTTTATCCTCTTTTTCCTTTATTTTTGTAACATAGAACTGAACTGTCATAAACCATGAGTGATATTAGAAACAACTGGACAAGAGAAGAAGCAGAAGCTATTTATAACCTGCCGATGATGGAGTTGTTATACCAAGGCGCAACGATGCACAGGAAATACAATGATCCTAACGAAGTGCAAGTATGTACCTTGTTGTCCATCAAAACAGGCGGTTGCCCTGAAGATTGTGCGTATTGCCCTCAGGCAGCACGTTATCATACAGATGTCAAAGTGGAGAAACTCATGCCTGTCAATGAGGTGATGAAAGCCGCTTTGGAAGCGAAAGAATCCGGAAGCACTCGTTTTTGCATGGGAGCAGCCTGGAGAGAAGTAAGAGACAACAAAGATTTCGATAGAGTATTGGACATGGTAAAAGGCGTAAGCAGCATGGGCATGGAAGTATGCTGTACGCTGGGCATGCTGACGGCTGAGCAAGCAGAGAAATTGCAGAACGCCGGTTTGTATGCCTACAACCACAACCTGGATACCAGCGAAGAACACTACGATAAAATTATCTCTACACGTACGTATGACGATCGTATTGAGACCTTGGAAAATGTAAGAAAAGCAAAGATCTCTGTTTGTTCCGGTGGTATCATCGGAATGGGAGAGAAGGATGCGGACCGTGTAGGCATGTTGCTGACCTTAGCAAATTTGCCGGAGCATCCTGAATCTGTACCGGTGAATGCGTTGGTGCCGGTAGAAGGAACACCATTAGAGAATCAGCCGAAAGTTCCGGTATGGGACATGATCCGTATGATCGCCACAGCGCGTATCATGATGCCTAAAGCGATGGTTCGTTTATCAGCAGGTAGAGTAAGGATGACAATAGAAGAACAAGCCTTGTGTTTTATGGCGGGCGCAAATTCAATTTTCGCCGGTGATAAATTGTTGACGACACCTAATCCGGAAGTCAATATGGATAAGGAAATGTTTCAGGTTCTGAATTTGAAACCACGTGCGCCTTTCAAAGCCAATGAAGTGCCAGTTGATATCCAGCAAATACCTCAGCACGAACATGCTTGCGGGCATTCGCACTAAGCCTTTAATAGACATTATACCAATAAAAAAGCCTCGCTACTTGCGAGGCTTTTTTTATAATGATCCCGCTCAAGCGAGAATTATGCTTTTTTAGCAGCAGCCTTTTTAGCAGGCGCTTTTTTCTCTGCTTTAGGAGCAGCTTCAGCTTTTTCTTTTTTAGGTGTTACAGCTACTGCTTTTTTAGCTGCATTGCGCGGGCGGCTATTGCCATGAGAACCCATTGAAATTTTACCTTTTTTAGTCTTTTTATCGCCTTTTCCCATAATAATAAAATGTATTGTTTACACAAAAATAAACTCTCCCGAGTCAAAAACAAATTTATGAAGGGCTAAGATTATTTTCGAAGGACCTTCTTATCCACCCAATCCATGAAAATGATCTCGTCTGTTTTGCCATAAACATCCTGAACATACTGTAAGAAAACTTTCTTTAGCTCTGTACGGGACAATTTTTGACGTTGAGATACTTTTTGCAAGAGCAATAATTCTTTTTTCAAGTCGTCTTCATTCAGCCAAATCGGACGAAATCCGGCAACGTAGCCCGGTAAGTTGGTATTGGAATTGAAAAGGGTGAGTTCTGTGTTCCATGTTTTCAGGTAAGGAATAGAATCTCCTTTGTATTCGTAAAGAAAAGGTTTGTTAAAGTGGATGACTTGTTTGGTCTGTGGTATTTTATGTGTAATGGTTCTTGAGTTATAATCGTAGCGGTAAAGCAAAAATATTTTTTCATCCAAAGGATAGTTTTTGGAATCCACTTCCAGGTAGAAATCGTCTCCGATAAAAACAAATTGTTCTCCTGCGAAATAGTTGCGCAGATTTTGTACAGGACCCTTGCTGTCGCGTGTTACAGGATGTGTAGTTTTCTCTATGACCTGCAAAGACTTTTGAACATTTTTTATCGTGTCTTTTGGTCCGGGTTGTTGGATAAAGGATTGTATTCCCTTTTCATCGACTACAATACTCCAGGCATTTTGGCCTGGGTAATCCAGTATTTCATTTGCTTTCAGCTGATCTCCGGAGTGGACCTCAGTAGTTGTGCCGCTGCGGTAGATCTTTCCGGTGACATGCACCACGGTATAGTCTTGCGCCATGCTGCATAGAGGTGCACACAGCAAAAAGAATAAAAAGTAAAATGATTTTTTCATAGATTAAAAAGGTCATTCGCCTCTTCAAAGATAACTAAAAAAGTTTGAGTTGCCCGTTGTGGGAATAAAGGCTATAATCCTTTTTAGGAGGTTCTTTGTCTTTGAAGTACTTCCTATGTGAAATTTTGAACAACTGGGCAATGGATTGAGCCAATGCTCCTTCACCACTCATGCGCACACCGCTTCGACTATCATTGACCTTCCCTCCGTGGCATTCCGCGATCTGATTCATGACTTTTTCCTTTCGATCAGGATAGTTCGCTTCCAACCATTCACTGAACAATTCACCCAGCGGACCTGCCAGCCTGACGATGTTGTAATGCGCGTAAGAAGCACCGTGTGCCGCAGATTGTTTTAAAATTTCTGGTATTTCCGTATGATTGATGCCCGGAATGACCGGACCTATCATGGTGCCGCAAGGCACACCGGCATCGCTTAGTTCTTTCAAGCAGTTTAACCGTTGCTTGGCTGTTGCCGTTCTTGGTTCAAGACGTCGTCTTATTTCTTCATCCAATGAATTGATAGACATTGTAACGCTTACCAGGCGAAGAGCGGCAAGCTGTTCTAAAATGTCCAGGTCGCGCAACACGAGGTGATTTTTGGTAATAATACCCACAGGATGTTTAAATTCTAAAAAGACTTTTAATAGTTCCCGTGTGATTTTATATTTTCGTTCGATGGGTTGATAACAATCCGTATTGCCGGCGAGCATGGTCGAACCCACTTTGTGTGAAGGCTTACTTAATTCCTTGCGAAGAAGTTCAGGAGCGTTTTGTTTAACCACGAGTTTGGTTTCGAAATCCATACCTGCTCCGAAACCCCAATACTCATGTGTTGGTCGCGCATAGCAATACATACAACCGTGCTCGCAACCCTGATAAGGATTGAGTGACCAGTTGCCTAAGTCTGCTGCTGCAACCGCGTTAAGGATTTTTTTAGGACTTTCTAAGAAGATGGTTTGTTTTGGGGCCGGTATCTCTTCATCAGAAGGCAGAAATTCATTTGTTCTCTCGTATTGAAACGCACTGAATTTGCTGTCGGGATTACTCTGTGATGCGCGCCCCTTCCAGGTTGCCATAGGAGTAGTGGATGGTATACTTCAAAATAACTTTTTTTTATTCGTTAACCAAGAATAAGAAAAGTAAATCAAAAGAAAACCTGCACAGATAAAAGGCAGTACCACAAAAAATACAATGACGTGTGTAATAAATACAAGATAGATCGATAAAAATAAACAGAGTAGTCCAAGAAATATTCCTGAAAAACTTTGCAGGTAGATACTTGATTTTTTGAAACGGTAATAGGGATGCTCGCGAAATGCTTTTTGCAAGCGTTCTAATCGCTCACGTTCTTGTTGTTCTTCTATTTTCCGCTCTTCTTCTTTTTGAGCTTTCCACGTGGCGTAATCCGGTATATCGTAAATACTCGTGGCGTATTCTCCCTGCTTATGATCGTAGAGAAAGCGTTTGTTCTTATCTGACAACACTTCGTAAGCTTGTAGAATCATTAAAAAGCGAGCAGTCGCATCAGGAGATGGATTGCGGTCCGGATGAAATAATAGGGCTTGCCTGCGGTAAGCTTTTCGTATTTCTTCTTCCGTAGCGTTCTGAGGTACGCTTAAAATGTCGTAGTAGCTGGACATGGGCTAAATATAAGAAAACTGAGA
>JAQZBV010000159.1 GCA_029237685.1 Cytophagaceae bacterium
AGAGATTCCAGAGCGAAGAGTTTCTATAAAAGTGGGGCAACCTGGTATCGAATGGATGATCCGATTGGAGATGTGGACGTGGCAGGTACAATGATGATGAGACCGATCTTTTATAAAGCCTCCAACAATGTTCCGGTCGGTGTGCAGGATCCTGAAGGCGTAAGTAAAAACATGCTTCTTCTGTATCCTAATCCAGCATCGGAGAGCATTGATATTGTTGCTACGGAAGATGTCTCTGATCTTAGTTATACGATGTATTCCCTTTATGGACAAACAGTAGCCAGTGGCGTCATCACTTCTACGGACCATACGATCAACGTTTCTCAACTCAGCACAGGCATGTACCTTATCCTTTGCACCGATACAAAAGGCAAAATGTATTCGACACGTTTTATTAAGGAATAAGGACTTGCATGGTAAAGACCTCGGGAGTAAAACACAATACAAAAATTACCAAGGCAAGCCAGCCCAATACTTTTCGTTTCCAATTCAAAGGTTCTTCTATTGCCGCCGGTGGATGCTCCAATCCCAGAAAACGACCTAACAGATAAGAGAAGATCATCATCCAGCCGCTGAATCCCTCCCAGGATGGGATCATGTATTCGATCATAAACTGCGCAGCGAAAATGCAGGTAGCCAGTAGTATCGCTGTTGTTTTATTGTCTTTGAAAAACCGCTCGTACATACTGTACAGAAAATACAAGTAAGCTCCTGCAAACAACAACATGTTTAAAGGGTCCGCATTAAAAAAATTAATGCCTAACAAATTACTTTTAAAAATGCCTATACCTCCTACCAGCACAAGCAATGTAAAGGCGGAAAGAGATATGATACGGTGTCTTCTGAATCCAAACAAGCCATAGATCACGTGTCCCCCATCCAGTTGTCCAATGGGCAAGAGATTAATAGCGGTAAAAAACAATGCGATATATCCTGCAAACAAAATCGGATAATGCATCAATTCAAATGAATTAGGCATCAACGACTCGTCGTTGACAAATACCTCACTCATGACTTTAAAAAGGATGTTACTCCCCACTCCCATGATGTAATAAGCTTTCTGTGCTTCAAATGGTTTATGATGCCATTGTGCTGTATCCTTTTTTGCTTCTTTTTGTGCCGCTATAAATTTCAATGAATCCTTAGGCATGACTACCTTCTCATGATACAATGAATCTTCCTTACGCATGTACTGATAAGTATAAACATGCTTTGCATAATCCCCACTGTAATTCTTGTAATCAGGATGCATGTTATAGATGTATTCTTTTTCCGGAAGATGCGTAAAACCATAGACCAGTATCACGACAGCGGCTCCAAATCCAGCCAACGGACCTGCAATGCCGATATCAAACATGACACGCTTGGATGGTTCTCTTTCTTTCTTGATGATGACCGCACCAAACGTACCGAACGAAGTAGGAAGAGGTAAAGGAATATAGTAAGGCAATGAAGTCTCAACGCCATATTTTCTGGCACAAAAGTAATGACCGAATTCATGGATGGATAAGATGGTAAGGAGTGTAAGCGAATAATTTAATCCAGACCAAAACCAACTCCATCCGTGTAAGGTAGTATCTCCGGTCCATTCCGCGCCAACGTAAGTCGCAGTGACTACGGTAACGATAAACAGAATCGCCTGCAATAAATAGGTACGTGTATTCTTGGTCATGATTTAAATAAAGTTAAAATCGATTGCTCTTTTGATACCAGAGCCGTGCGGATACCTAATGCAGCTGCACCTTTAAGATTATCCGCATTGTCATCTAAAAACAAAGTGCGCTGAGGATGAAGTTGTGCCGCATCCAACACGGCTGTATAAATCTCCTGATGAGGTTTGAGTAGGCCTAACTCGAAAGAGAGGAATACCTTCTCAAATAAATGATCCAGATGCTCATGTCCTGTATCTCGCCTTAATATGGCATTTACTTCCTTATAATGTATGCCGCTGGTATTGCTCAGCACAAATAAGCGATAATCTTTTGACAAATTACGAATCAACTCTATTCGAGCAGGAGGAATGTTCAGCAATAAGGCTAAAAAAGCTTCTTCTATGGCTCTCGGATCGCAAGTCAGTTCGAAGATCCGTTCAATCTCAGACAAGAACTCAAGATCAGAATAATGTCCTTTTTCATAACGGTGCAACAAGCCGGATTCAAAAATGCCCTCCCGGATTTCCTTAGGAGATTTGCGGCTTAAAGCAGCAAATTGATCAAAACTACGCTGAAAATCAAGGTCTATGATCACGCCTCCCAAATCAAATACAATAGCGTCAATGCCTTTTAATTCCAACATTCTAGTTGTTAGTTGTTAGTTATTAGTTGTTAGTTGCAAAGATGGCGAAAATCCTCTTATTCAATAAAAATTAATAGAAATTGTAATTGTGACTTCAAATCAGTAAAATTGCACTCCAATTAGATTTTATTCTAATTAGGGCCCTTAGCTCATTCGGTTAGAGCACCTGACTCATAATCAGGTGGTGGTTGGTTCGATTCCAACAGGGCCCACATTAGCAGTACTGAGGGTGAAATGTGAGTGTGGCTCGATTGCACTCTTCACTCACTCTCCAACTCACACTTTAAGACCGGTTGAATAACAATCGGTCTTTTTTTATGCCCCCTTCATCTCTTAATCCCACTACCCCTAAATCCCCTAAAGGGGACTTAATGCAGTACTGAAGGTGTAGTGTGAGTTCCGATAACTATCGGAAGGCATGATTGCACTTTTCACTCACACTAAGACCGTTCCATCACGAACGGTCTTTTTTACATCTCTATTAATTCGCTCAATACTTTTAAATCTTAATAACTGGTTAAAAAGAAATAAAAACCACAGTGTTTCTCTGTGGGCTTACTCTCCTATCTCGTTAAACGTTTATTCATTTACAGATTCTAATTGTGTTTTTAAAATCAACTCGTAAACTATTGAGCTTTGTTCTGGCAAGCCTTTAAAGTGTATTTCTCTTGGATCTAAGCCATAAATATTGACACCATTTATTAAAAATTCATTACAAGCAATTGATGTAGTTGGCAGCTACCATACCCAAATTTATGAGCCAGAACATCAATCTGAAAGAGGTAATTTAAAAACTTCTTTGAGGTGATATTTTAAAATATTGCCTCGAAAGAGCATCAACTAAAATATTTTATTACTAAAATCTTGACAAGAATTGAGCAAGTTTTTATTTTTATTAATCATCGCTTCTTTCATCTTTACATGGGATGGCACTGTTTTGATTTATTTTATTCGTGTTTGCCGTTTAAACCTTAAACCTTAAACCTTAAGTTTTATGAAAAACCTGTTATCTTATTTCAAATTTACAATACTCTCAATTCTTTCTTTAGTTTCTTTTATTTCCTCCTTTTATCTCTCTATACTTTTCTTTTTAATTGTTCTTATAAGTGAGGCTATAAACGGAAAAACGAATGAAGTTCTAAAAGAAGATTTTTCTGCTCTTATTCAGAAAATTGTAGATTTACCAGTTAGTATTTTTACTTCGGAAGAAAAGAAAGAAATGAATTGGTCTAAGTGACCATAATAATGATGGAATAAAAAAGCTCCGGTAATTATCAGAGCATATAGCAGTGGAGATTTGAGCAAGAGCAACAGATGGATTGCACTCTTGCTGAAAGACCGATTGAATATCAATCGGTCTTTTTTTATGTCTTAACATTTTCACTCTTACTCTTTCAAACTCCTATAAAAACAAAAAAGCCTGAAGAGAACTCTCCAGGCTTCAAATTTTACCGTAAACTAATCACTACTTCGCCACCGGACATTCTTTTTTATCCGTCCAAACGAAAGACCCCATCGAGTTTTTATCGATGTCCACCAAGGCATTACCGCCTTGGTTCTTTACCACGATGTTACAGAAGGTACCGTTACCGGCAGGATTCTGTGCAAACAAAATACCGAATCCTCTGAACCAGTCTTTCTTCATTTCATTGTTGTAAGGATACTCTCTTCCGGTGCCATCAATGGTAATGTTTTCGAATACCATGTTGTAAAACCCTTTACCACCTGCTTTGTTGATCAGGATGGCATTGTCCTTCGAATCGATGATATCGATATTCGCGAATCTTATGTTCTGAATTTTATTTCCTGCCACACTTACACAAGACAAATCAATTGCTCCCACCATGTTGTAGAACAAATCATTGAAGCTACCACATCTGATCAACGTGATGTTGGTGAATTCATGCATACCGGTTTCATTGAAACCCACACCAGGGAAAGAGTTGTTCACTCGTAAACCTGCTTCCACGTGATCTTTGATCAACAAGTGATGTGCTTTATTGCTCAAGCCTCCGTAGAAAGAACAACCGGCTGCTCTCCATCCGTTTTCAGAGGTGCAATAAGCGAAGGTATTATTCTGACATTCTAATCCATCTGCAGACCAGGTCGCCATGTCATCGTCTCCGTTGTTTCTGAAACTGCAATGTTCTACGATAGAATTTCTTGTTCCTTTGCAAAGGTTGATACCATCCGCGTAGTTGTTTCTAAATCTGCATTGTGTTACGGTTAATCCATCGGCATAGGCAATGTCACCAATGTTGTACTGTGCAATCCAGGCACCGCACTCGAAGTGTTCCGCCCATACATTTTTAATGACAGACTTACTGGTGAAGACGCCGTTGATGCCTTTATAGGTACTTGATCTTGAATTTCTAGTGGTTGTTAAATACAAATCATAGAAACTAATGTCTCTTGCGTTGGCACGCAATCCGCCTTGATAAGCAGATTCGTTGGTAAAGTTCAATTGCGTATACCACATGCCGGCGCCTTTTAATTGTGTGCTTGGTACACCAAAATATAATTCTCTGTTGATGTTGTAAACGCCAGCAGGAACGAAGATGGATTTTCCACCACCTTTGTTGTCAATGAATACTTGCAAATCACTGCCATCACCTGTATACACAAGGTCAGTAGCTTGTGGTTTAACAGCTTCCGGTACGGGTTCTAATTCCGCGAAGTCAAGATGAATCTCTCCACTTTTCGCTACCAGTTTCAATCTTCCACCGGCTGGAATTCTTTCCGGCAATTTAAGACGCACTTCATCGAATCTCATTTTAGGATTGTCGTTTCTCACGGCCACGTTGTTCGGATTACCATTGGTGGTCAGGTATTCCCAAGAATAGTATGACGTAAGGTTTAGCGTACCGACTAATTTACCGTTGGCATAGACATCCAATACACCTGATTTTTCATCGGGCACACTGTAACGTACCACAAGCCCATCTCCTTCTTTCTTCACTTTCCATTCTACTGATGCGTCCTTTCCTGACAGGTTTACACACACTTGCTCAGAGGCTTCGCTCTGTAAATCCTTTTGACTAAAAGACATCGTAGGAACACTGGCGTTGGTTAATGTACCTTGGTCGGCTTCGTATCTTGTATACGGAGCATCGTAATAGCCTCTCTGTTCCTGAGCTAGTGAGGTATTGACGAACAATACGGTGCTGAATATAATCAGGCTTAATTTTTTGAATGTTCTCATCGGTTTTTTGTTTGAGTTAGCGGTAACTTTTTTGAACCATTAGCCTTTGAAAGAGGATTCTTATTCCTTGTTGCAGAGTCTGCAACAACCATGCGCTTATAATTTCAAGAAGAGTTAAAACTCGTGGATTGGATATAAAATAACCGGCAAATGTTTGACACTTGCCGGTTATCTTTGATTTTTTAATACTTATTGAATAGAAACTTTACGAGCAGTTTTACCTTTCTCTGTAGAAATATTCAAGATGTAAATACCATTTTGAAGACCAGAAGTATTCAATTCTGCTTTCGTGATACCTGCGCTAGCAGAAGTAGACAATACTTTGTTACCCACCATGTCAGTCAACGTGATTTCAGCACCGTTAGCCGCTTCGTAAGATACATTCAATAGATCTTTTGCAGGGTTTGGATAGACAACTAATTTGTTGTTGTCTACGCTGCTTTGGTTAGAAGTAACAATGAAGGTACCGATTTTAAAATCAGAAAGAATATAACCACCTGTGTATGGAGTGATCGTGTTACCTGGGATAAATCTATCGATTAAATGGTCTCCGTCAGCTCCGCTTACGAAGATGTTATCTGCACCAAAATTTACGGTAAAAATAACCGTTTTGATCTTAGTAATGTCAATAGCATACGAAGTAGCAGGGCAGTTATATGGACCAGGGCCACAGTTAGAAATTCCACCAGTCAAACCACCTACATTCTCACCGCCATTAGTTAAATCAATATGGAAAGTATGGGCATCGTTATCATTTTCATCAAAGCTAACTCCATTCAATGATTTACGAGGCTGAGACGCATCTTCCCATGTTGACTCCTCTGTTAAGTCTGTTACATTCGGTTCATATGACGCCTTAACACCATCGATATCTTCCAATTCTACCGTAATGAAATTAAATGTTTCTCCTATATTCTGAATTTCAAGAATAACATCTGCATTTTCAGAAAGATCCA
>JAQZBV010000001.1 GCA_029237685.1 Cytophagaceae bacterium
TCGCTTACTTTCAAAATTTGTCAAACCAAATGGCAGCGCGCCTGTTGGATCTTCACCATGTACCGTGACGAGTTCAAAGGACGAAGAGGAAACCACTGCGATCATGCTGTATCCCAATCCCTCTGATGAAGCGTTTCAACTGGAATTAAAAGGAAGTTTTCAACTAGTGATTTACAGTGCAGATGGTGCAAGGTTAGAATCATTGGATGGCCGTGATAAAATTAGTTTTGGTAAAAATCTTCCAGCAGGCTTTTACCAAATACGACTAACGGCAGGAGCGCGCACGAAAGTGTTGAAAGCAGTGAAGTATTAATTACTCGCCTTATCCTAAGTGCATCGTTAAAAAAATATTTATGTCTATCAGCATAGACCACATCAACATTTACGCTTCACCGATCAAACTTAAAGAACCCTTTGTCATTTCTTTGGGTCCGTTGACGCATGCGGAAAATGTGGTGATTGAGATACGCACACAGCAAGGATTGACAGGCTTTGGCGAATGCAGTCCTTTTCTTACCATCAACGGAGAGAGCATGGGCACCTCGGTAGTCGTGGCACAATTGCTGGCCAAAGTATTGAAGGGAAAAAATGTGCTCGACATAGAAGGTTGTGTGGCAGCGATGGACAAAATCATTTACGGCAACTCAAGCATCAAGAGCGCTTTTGACATGGCCTTGTATGACCTTGCTGCGCAGCATGCAGAATTGCCGCTGTATGCGTTTTTAGGAGGAACGAAGAATAAAATTATACAGACCGATTATACGATCAGTCTTGGCCCTTTGGAAAAAATGGTCCGTGATGCACAACGCATCAAAGACCATGGATTCCAGATCATCAAAGTAAAGCTGGGAGGTACCAAAGAAGACGATATACAGCGCGTCAAAAGTATACGTACGGCAATTGGTCCTGAGATCACTTTGCGTATTGATGCCAATCAGGGTTGGACACCTTTAGATGCTATCGAGATTTTAAAAACCATTGCTCCGTATGATATTCAGCATTGTGAAGAACCGATTCCACGCTGGCAATTCATGAAGCTTCCTTTTCTCTGCGCACAAAGCCCTATCCCCATCATGGCCGATGAATCCTGCTTTGACGAACACGATGCCGAACGATTGATCGAATTGCAGGCCTGCGATTCTATCAATGTTAAACTGGGAAAGTCAGGAGGAATCTTCAAGGCATTGAAAATTATTCGATTGGCCGAACAAGCGAAGCGGGATATTCAGATCGGAGGGTTTTTAGAGTCCAGGTTGGCCTTTACCGCTTCCGCGCACCTGGCCTTGTGCAGCGATCAGATTTTGCATTATGATTTTGATACCCCCATGATGTTTGAAGAAGATCCGGTACAGGGAGGAATTCAATACGGTGAAAAGGGAATCGTTGAGGTGCCGGATGGGCCGGGTTTGGGCGCCGTGATGGATGCGAATTATTTGAAACGATTGAATAAAATAACGGTTTAAAAATATGGTTGGTACGCATTAACAAACGGTATGGGGCAATGCATTGCGCCCATACCGTTTGTTAATAATTTGATTAAAATAAAAATATAGAAATGACAGATTTTTTTATTTTTCGCAGATTTGACACACCGTCACAAGCGAAAGAATTCGAATGTTTTTTACGTTTTCATAACGTGGACTGTAAGATTGAACAGGATGTAAGCCATGAAGTTCTGCTGATAATTCGAAAGACAGATGAAGATAAAACAAAGAGTTTACTAGATGATCCGCAATCTGGATACAATTTACTAGTCATGAGTCCTGAAGATTTATTGTCATGGATTCAACAAGCCCATGAAGGGCACAATAAAACACATCAGCTGGCGCTTGACCTTTTAAAGATCCATGTAAAAACGATTCACACAGTCAAAAGAAATGAGTTAGAAGAAGCACGTTTAATGGAAGAATCCAAACCAGCCTATTTATCTGTCTTCATGTACTGGTTCATATTTGTCAGTACTCTTTTTGGTGGTATAGGAGTAATGCTTGCTATACATGTAATCACCTCAAAGCTAAAATTATCCAATGGCCAACGCATTCATTTATATGTGAAGGAAGACAGAGACATGATGAAATGGGCATTAAGTGTGTTTTCCCTTTTTGTAATCGCTTTTATTGTCTACTTGCTATTCAGTTTAAACAGAAAGATAAACTAACCCTTTCTTCCAAACACCTTTTTCAAAATATCTGTTACACGAGCGCTGGCATTCTTACGAATATCCGCTTCTTCTTCAGCCACTTTTAGAAACAGCCCGTCCAGAGCCCGTTGCGTGGCATATTCACTCAATGAATTAGACTGGACTTTCGGATAATTTTTCCCTGTCAGATTAGCTGCCGTAACAGCCAGATTATATTTTGAAATCAATTCACGGTAAGCAGATTCTGCGGAGACATTACCGATGATCTTTTTATTGAGCGAAGTTGAAACTTTCGGCTGAAAAGCATTTTGCAAAGAAGTATATGTTTTTTGTCGCAGGTAATTGGTTGCGGCATTGTTGGAACCGTTGAGAATCGTTAAGCCATCTGTAATGGTAATGGAAGTGATGGCATTAACAAAAATAGGTTTTGCTTCAGAAGCGGCATCTTCCGCGGCACGGTTAATTTTTTTAGTTACTTCATCGATGAGTAGTTGACCTCCGGGCAATACAGAAAGATGTTGAGTGATCACCTGAGCTTCTTGCGGAAGTAAAATTTTAACGGCCTGGTCGCTGAAGTAACCATCCACACGGTGAAGTTTAGAGACAGAGGTATCTGTACCAATCTTTAAAGCTTCTTTCAAACCGCGAATGATTTCTTCGTTGCTAAGGCCTGTGGTGGTTTCCAAGGGAATAAGGTTTTGCAAATTTTCACAGGATGATAGACAAAGAGTAATAAGAAGTATAAATACAGGGAGTAATTTTTTCATGAGATGGGAGCTATGGTTTAGTAAACAGGAGCCCGCCTAAGGGCTCCTGCAAAGAGTTGATTAGTCCTTAGAAAAAGGCGTTTCGTTTTTCTTTTTATTGGGTGTATTTTCTTTACGCTCTCTGCTGTCCAGGTTATCGCGGATTTCCGGACTCACTTTGTGTGAAGGTGCTTGTTTTGTCTTGCTGGGTTTATTAGTTATATTTTTCATAGCGGTAATTGTTAGGTGAAATTAATTGGTAAAATGGTGAGAGGATTCTATAATAAAGCAATTAAAAACGGTCTATCTCTTCTATCATAATTTATAGTTTTATCCAGCCGTATAAGTTTTCGCCGGTTTTCACATAATTGAAACCTTTATACTGCGCCAATATTTCCAGCACCTCAGAGGCATTCAGATTTTTCACCGGTAATGCCTGATCGCTTGCTGCCGACCATAGCGTGTCAGTATTTTTTAGCACCAATCTTTTTCCTTTAGTGGTGAGACTGATGTCGTTGCTTTGCACATAGGCTTGCTGACCTTCCGGAAGAACAACGCGGCTCCAGTTTTTGGTTTTCGCTACTTGTCTCACATAAGTCCCTTTAGGGTATTTGTATAAAACTTTGCTTTTTGTTTCCGGTGCACTATGTAAGGATCCTTCTTTGACTGACACCTTATATACTTTGGCAGACAGCGATGTATCCAACATCATGCTCGATATGGAAGAGGTGGTTTGTATGTAATGCAGTGGATCCAGACTACCGTTTCTATAAATGCCAAAGTGCAGGTGCGGCGCCGTGTTGCGCGCGTTGCCTGTATTGCCAACCTGTCCCAGGGTATCACCCTGTTTAAGAGACATGCTTGTGCTTACCCATTGAGAATCAAGGTGAGCGAAATAATACGTTTGTCCTCGTTGAAGATCATAGAGCCATACGACTTTACCGCCTAAATTATTGGTCCCTGTGCTGTACACGATACCATCTGTCGGAGCAAGGACAGGTGTTCCCTTTGCGGCGAAGATGTCTACGCCCTCATGCGAGCGTTTGCCTTCGTCACGGGCATTGCCATAAAAACTTCCGATGGATTTATTGGTAGCACCTTTCACCGGATTGATCAAAGCCGGTTGAAGAGTGATGGTTAAGGTATACCAAGTCTCGCTTAACAGTTCAGGCTGAATGCGCAATAAACATAAAGCATCTTTGTCGAATTCGTGAACGAGAGCAAGTCCGGAATCAGCGTGCACCAAGGATTGCCAGTGATCTTTTTTCCAGACAAAAACATCTGTGAAAAGACGGGAAGAAATCGACGTTTTCGTTTGTCCGCTGATCGTTAAAATTTGTCCTGCATGAACTTGAAAGCGATAAGCACGAGCCTCTGGCCTGGCGGCTTCAAAAAAACCGGTTTCTGCATAGGGCAAAGTAACAAGAATAGAATCATTCAATGCTTGTTCACCCGCTTTTATCCATTGCTTTGCCAGAGCGCTTTCTTTTAATCCCGCTTTACCTAATGATTGCACATAATCATCATAAGGTGAAGTTTTAAGTAGAGCCTGCTTGACAGACTTTATGCTGTTGCAACCTAACATTAAAAAACACATCAATAATATATAAAGGAAGGATCTCATCCTGTACATTTAGCCAAATAGAATGCCAAATCAACTGGCACAGGCTTTGAACAAATGAGTGAGACCTAAACGCTCTGCTATGAAAAAGAACACGTCAAAAGGTATTCTGATTGAATCAGAATCGCTTAAAAAAGCCGGTACTTACAGAGAAAGCGAACACATTGCTTCTCCGTCACATCATGCACATGCCAAACCACTGGGTAAAGATGTACTGAAAAGAGGGAAAAAAAGTTAACATAAACTTACCATTATGAGCAAGCTACAAAAAAACAGCCCGATGCCTTTAAAGGTACCTAAGAAAAAGGGCAAAGGTGATGAAGGAACGGAAGCTCTCAAAAGAAGCTCTACCCTTGTCGGACAGCCGGAGTTAACTGAAAAAAACGAAGCTGAAAAGCAAAGCCAGTTCAACGAAAGAGAAAACGGATCTCATGCATACACAGACTAATAAAAGGGGTCAAATTTTGACCCCTTTTTATTTTGCACAAGTCGGACAGGTGTTGGGCAGAATAATCCACAACGTGACGATTGATCGTGTTGCATGAAGATATATGCATCAAAAACAAAAAGTCCTGGAAATGCTCTTGTACAAAGGGTTGAAGCATTCGTGTTTTTTAGAGCTTGAAACGGCATATCGTTTGAACAAAGCAAACCTGTTCAACTATACAAACAAAAACAGCTATGAGAAAAATTTTATTTGCACTTGCATTAGCATGCGGTGCCTTTGCTTCTGCAATGGCACAAGAAACGGCCATTGGGGTGACGGCAGGCATCGGGCACTCTTGGTTATCGGATCAGGCAGGAAGAACATTGGGTCATCCCGCTTGGAATGTAGGAGGTACTTTTCTTTACAGTACAACCAGACACTGGGGTTTTGGATTTGACATTAAGTATTCGAGAGAAGGAAGAACCACTCGTTATGCGCCGGATGATCACGTAGAAAGAGCTAACCTTGATTATATACGCGTTCCTCTTCGTGCCACGTATTTCTTTAATGAATTGGATAAAGATGTACGCTTGAAAGTTTCCTTAGCACCCACACTAGGCTTTTTGGCTGCAGCGCGTTACATGATCAGAGATGCCGGAGGCGATGAAGTATCCAATAATAGTTTCAAAGATCAAGTGAATGGATTTGACTTTGGGTTAACATTCGGTGCGGGAGTAAACTTCCGTGTGAGTGAAAGAGCCTGGTTGACCACTGAATTGGCTTACTATAATGGATTCGCTAATGTAGCGAAAGACGGAGGGACTACCCTGAACAGAAATTTGGCGCTCAATGTAGGCGTGATGTTTGGTGTAGGCAAATAAAAATTGACAACATTAAAAAGAGGGGATTCGTGCGAAAGCCGATCCCCTTTTTGTTTTCACGAGTGAAATGTAGCTATTTTGCAACATGAACATCAATGAATTCCTGATCAAACGCTATCGCCTTTCACAAGAAGAAAGCATTTTATTTTTACAGGAGCATGAGGTGTTGATCAACGGCAAGAAAGCCAGCCAGCGAGAAAACATAAGCAAAGAAGACGGGTTGATCATCGACGGAGAATTGATCCGTGAACAACAGCTATACAGTTATTACGCCTACTATAAACCAAGAGGCATTGAGTGTACGCTGAATTCAGCAATAAAAAATAATCTGGCTGACATTCTCCCTTTTGAAGAACGATTGTATCCCATTGGCCGGCTGGATAAAGAGTCGGAAGGCTTGTTGATCCTTACCAATGACGGCCGTTTGTACAAAGACATCGCACAAGCGGATCGTTTCAAAGAAAAAGAATACGAAGTGAAGGTTGATTCTCTGTTGAGCGAACAAGCGTTACGACACATGGAAGATGGATTGGTTATAAAAGGCCGGAAGACAAGACCGGCAGCCGTTCAACAAACAAGTCCCGAAAGTTTTCGCATCGTTTTGACCCAAGGCATCAACCGTCAGATCCGACGCATGTGCTACAAACTGGGTTATGAAGTGACGGAGTTGAAGCGCATACGGATAGCTGCTGTGCGGTTAGAAAAATTAGAGCCCGGGGCTTACCGTAAATTAAGTAAAGAAGAGATATATTGAACGGCTAACAGACAGACAAACATTACGATGGCGATCTTAAAAAAAATAGTTTTATATGTAAGTCTTTTCATCGCCTGGTTGATCTGCACGTTTTGGATTGTAACCACCAATTTCTTCGAATTCAATTATCCGATGAGTTTGGCTTTGTTGCCGCTGCCTTTTCTGGCTTTAATGGGATTATTATTTTATTGGAGGCGAAAGGGCAAAAAATGATTTCCTGCTCCTCTTTTCTTCAGTTTGTTGATTGATGTAACGCTTATATCCATTGCCATAGTAGCGCATTGTTCCCGAATGAAAAGGATAAAGCGGCAGCGTTTTTTCCAGCTGGCTGGTTCATTAACCGCAAAAGCTTTTGCGAACTAGAATTTTTTTTGATTTTTCTTTCTTTCCCGAATGATCGAATAATTTGCCATTACGTTGTTTTTAGCCCGAAACAATTGCGATCTGTTTGTTCACATTCGGAAACGAAAATTGTCTTTTCTATATTAGACGTGTGCACATGCACTTAAAGAACTAAGCATTAGCCCTTTTTGCTTACTCTGATCAGCTATTAAAAATTCGACTCCATGAAGTACTTAACCAGCCTGCCTTGCGGGATGTTGTTTTTTCTATTTTGTATGACCAGTCAAGCCGCCACACGCACCGTTACCAATACGGCTGACAGTGGGGCGGGAAGTTTCAGAAACGCGCTTTCTGCTTCCAGCAACGGAGACGTGATCCAATTTGGTATTGCAGGGAGCGGCCCCCATTTAATCTCGCTTACGGCTGTCATTGCTGTTACTCAAAACAATGTCACCATAGACGCCACCACTCAGACGGGTTATAGCTGCGGCAATCCTGCCATTATCATCGAATTGGGAGGAGCATGGCCTTGCACCTTCACGGTACAGGGAACCGGAAACACCATCAGAGGAATCTCCTTTCGAAACGTTTTGTTTGCTTTCAATGGTGGCGGCTCTCATACGCTACAGGGTTGCTGGTTTAACCTGAATAACACGGGTACAGCCACATCAGGCAACAACATGGGAAACAGCCTCATGACCTTTACCAACTCTACAGGCAATACCATTGGTGGCACCGCTTGCGGGACACGCAATGTTTTTTCTATGGGTGGTGCTACCTATACCTCTGCAGGTGCCATACGCCTGAATACCGGCTGTAACAACAACAGCTTTATCGGCAATTACTTTGGCACAGATAAAACAGGCATGACCACCATGCTGAATCAAAACAGTGACCATATCTTATGGATCACCAACTCTACCGGCATTACACTCGACCAAAATGTGATTTGCGGAGCAAGACCGGCAGGTGCCATAGGAGGCTTTGGCGTATACACCGACGGCGCGAGCGCCAATGGATTAACCATTACGAATAATAAAATCGGGGTTCGCTCAGACGGCACCGATGGTGGTACCGCATGGGGCAATGCTTATGGTGGTGTGGCCGTAGAATCGACAACCTGTAATAACTTTACTTTTAATGGAAATATCGTTTGTCAAAATGGATTGGTAGCGGGAGCTGACATTCAAAAATGCGGCTTGTACGTGTTATCGGCTTGTGCTACGGTAAACATCAGAAATAATTTTGTGGGAGTAACACCAACTTACCAATTGGCCGGCAACTACTTTACCGGTATATTCATTAACGGTACATGCAGTGCGGTTACGATTGACAACAATGTGATCGGAGGCAATGGTTATACCTTATCCAATGGCGATGAGTCGCATGGTCTTTCCCTGGAGCAGGCTTGTACCAACGTGACGATCACCAATAATTACATCGGCACCAACAGCGCCGGTGCTGACCTGGGCAATTATTGTTCGGGTATCACCATTTCAGGAGGAAGCAATTATACCCTGCGAAGTAATGTTGTCGGTTTTAACAAAGGTCGGCGTACAACAATTCCTAATGCTTGTATTGTTTTTACCAGTACAACCGATGTAGTCATACAAGGCAATACATTAGGGGGCTTCACTGCTGCAGGTCCTGCCGGACAAAAGAACCAAGGTGCTCATATTGATGGAGGAGCCGGAATTTTTATTTCAGGGGCTTCGTCCCGTTTTAGAATCGGTGGAATGAACACGGGAGAACAAAATAGTATTTCTTACAACCGCTCAAGCGGTATTGAGGTGCAGAATGGCGACTACATCGAGATGCGTTGGAACAGTATGTTTTGCAACGGCTTGAAGGGTATTGATTTGAATTATGGAACAGCACAAGCTGCCAATAATAATTTTGGAAGAACAGGCTTGACCATTAATACACCTACAAGCACGACGCCAACCGGTCTCACCGGAACACGTCCTGCAAACAGTATCGTAGACATTTTCGGGACGGGCTCCTGCGCAAGCAGCGCTTCTTGCATCGCACAATCCGAATACCGCTATACCGGCACTTATACGCCGGCTACCTCAGGTGTCGCGGGAACAACCTGGTCCTTTACCTATGGCGCGGCGATGTTCAATGATCTCAGCGGCCTGGCTACGGGTAGCGGTACAGACTGCAACAGCGGCTATTGCAGAACCTCAGAATTTTCTCCATGTTTTGATAACGTATTGCCGGTAACCCTGGTAAGCTTCACCGCCACATGGACCGGAAGATCCAGTGACTTGCACTGGAAGACGGCGCAGGAGGTCAATGCCAACCGCTTTGTCATTGAAAGAAGCCAGGACGGCGAACATTTTGTCACCATTGGCACTTTAGCCACCCAAGGGTCTGAAACCCGCGGTCACGACTACCTTTTCCAAGACGAAGAAGTACCGTCAGGCACCTCGTATTACCGCTTGCGTGAAGAAGACATTGACGGTCAGTTTTTTTACAGCGACATCAAAGCGGTATTCAGAGACAGTCAGGCATCCTTGTTCATCAGTCCTAATCCCAACAACGGCAGCTTCACTGTGCTGTTAAGCGGACAAACATCAGCCGTGGAGGTGCAGGTTCACAATGCTTTAGGAACACTCTTGTATCAGACCTCACATCCTGCAGCGAAAGAAATTGTTTTGCCGATCGCGTTGACCGGACAGCATCCGGGCATGTACATCGTCACAGTGATAAACGAAAAGACGAGCTTATCGTCGAAAATTGTGATAGAATAGAAAGCTCATTTGAAAAGGCTTTTGTAGATTTGTCAAAAGCAATTGTATGAACGGCACCATCAGAGCAAACATCCACCCCGGCGCTCGTGTTAAAATCGTATTGAAAAAAGACCAAAAGACCGGCACGCTTACAGAAGGCATTGTCAAAGATTTGCTCACCAGTGTACCCAAGCACCACCGTGGCATTAAGGTCCGTTTGCAGGACGGGCAGATTGGAAGAGTACAGGAAATTTTGGAATAAGCTTACTCTTTGATCAGCGGGTACTGAAATTCTATTTTTTCAAACGCCCTTGGGTGGCATCAAGCATTTGATACTCTTACAAATGACCAATCAGCATATTTACAGCACACTACTTTCCGAGTTTCCCTACTTCAAAAAACTTGATGTAAAGAAAAGAGAATTGCTGTGTTCGCGTACGGCAGAGTTTATCAAACTGACCAAGTTTGTTGGAAAACAAAACCTGGAAGTAACGGATAAAATGAAAATTTTAATCGCAGCATGCTCGCAGCAACTTACACTTTCTTTTAAGAGAAATTATCTTTACAATCATTTCGAACGGATTCTGGTTTACCCGGAAAAATATTTTTCTCCCTTCTCAAAAACACATAACATCGGAGAAATGAATACTGCCGGTGTCATCGTTTTCTCCTGGCCGGATTTTTACAACGGAATAAAACTGGACGACAACCGAAACGTAGGTTTGCATGAATTTGCACATGCGCTTGAGTTTATAGACATCGCAAACAAAGACACAGACGATCGATTCAGCTATGCGTTAGATAAAGAATTTATGGTGGCTTACGATTACATCAAAAACCGGCCGGAAGAAATTTTTTTTAGAAGTTATGCCGCCACCAATCGCGCAGAATTTTTTGCTGTAGCTACAGAATACTTCTTCGAGTCACCGGTTGATTTTTCGAGGGCACATCCTACTATATATGCCTTGTTTTGTAAAATCTATGGACAAGATCCTCGTCCCTCGCAGGTTTCCTTCGCGCCTTATAGTTCACCGCCAGTGAAAGAGAAAGGAGACCTTTGGTTTGGGTATGGTGGTACGGAATCTATTAGCTTCTATGAGGAAGCAATGGTTATTCCTAATGATGCGATCTATAGACTTTTCTATTCTTTATTCATGGGGATAAATAAACCAAGGGCAGAAGTAATTTCTTTTGACGATGTGTTTTCAGGAAATGTGACGGGGGATCTCGATTATGATGAGACGATCATTAAGAGCAGAAGTTATGAGGACAATTTACCTGTTTTGACTTTGCGTTATTATGTTAAAGGAAAAATAGAAAGTGTTAATATTGGCCTCGTTTCTCTTTCAGATAGAATGTCCTTTTTGCGAAAACTATATATGAAGAAGAAAGTGTGTATTCGCATCAATGGACAAATCAAACGGTTTGAGTTACAATAAATTCTTAGATTTCTCAAATAAAATAGAACCCCGTGTGATTTTTTTCTTTTTCTTTACAAAAAACCATAACAACATGCCTGTTCAGGATTACAAGCACCACGTGCGCTATTATACCACCCATCATTTTATCTTTTATCCCGTTGTACTCGGAGCGGCGTCTGTTAGCGCTTACTTTGCCGCTTCTGAACGCAATCAGCACCAATTGCTTTGGACAGCCATCACAGGCATATTTCTCGTCATGGCCTGGCTGTCTTATATGCTGCGGCAGCATTATGCCCTCAACAATCAAAACCGTATCGTGAGATTAGAAATGCGCTTTCGCTATTATGTCCTGACCCAGCAAAGATTGGAACCTATTGAAAACAAACTTTCTTTTGGACAGATCGCTTCTTTGCGTTTTGCGTCTGATGAGGAGTTGCCCGCGTTGGTACAGCGTGCCGTGAATGAAAATCTTTCCGCGGATGAAATTAAAAAATCGATTCATCAATGGCTGCCGGATCATATGAGGGTTTAGTCATGGCAAGGGGAAAAAATGCAGGGCTCGTTTTATTCTATTTTATTTTGTCTGGTATACTGACTTGGGGATTCATTGCCCTATCTCCCTTATACATCAGTGCGGAACAAATGATGTGGTCTGGCGTCATTGCCGGCGGTAAATGGTTGATTCAGCTGGTAGCGGCATTCCTCTTTCTCCAAGAGAAAAAATGGGATTTTATGCGACGCATTGGCTTTGTTTGTTTAATAGGATCCGCTTTGCTCATTCCTGCTTACCTTTTACTTGCTGCTGTTGGTTTTGAAACCAGTAACAATTTCCTGGGAGCATTATTTATTTCTGTAGCTGCGATGATCTTTTTGTATTATAGAGCCGTATTAAAAACAGAAATATCTTTACTTTGGTTAGCTGTATGGTTGCAATGTCTGGCTATTGCCATAAGTCTTCAGTTGACTGTAATTTTTAATGTGTGGAATTTTTAACTAAGATGAAAAATGGAAACCATCATTCTAAAACGATTTGACAGTCCGGTAGAAGCGAACATCGTCAAGGGATTTCTTGAGTCCAACGATCTGTTTTGCTTTTTACAGGATGAACATTCCATCGGCATGAATCCGCTTTATTCCAATGCCTTGGGAGGCATCAAACTAATGGTCAGAGCAGAGGATGAGGAACGTGCGATAGACTTGCTTTCATCCAGCGCCATGGATTATAAGGCACATAACACGTGCCCCCAATGCGGTTCTCAGGACATCCATTTTATCACAGAGAAGAAAAACAAGGCCAATTGGTTCTCTATTTTTTTATCCTTGCTTTTGGGAAGTCCCATGTATGTCAAAAAGAAATACGAGTGCAGCATCTGCAAAAACGTTTTTGAATCCGAATAAAAACATTCCGTAACAAAGAGGTGCTTAAACTTATTCTGCCAGCGGCTTCGGCACCAAACGATTGAATAGCGCAAGCTGCTGTGTAATTTCTCGCGACAATTCAGTCGTAAGCGGATCACTGGAGTGCAAACGCCACTGCCAGTTGTTGTCCATCGTACCCGGCCTATTCATGATGGCTTCCTGACCTAAACCTAACATGTCTTGCACCGGCCAAATGGCTACCTGCGAAACGGAAGAGATCGCCTGACGAATAAAATCTTTGTGACAAGAGTCGGCGCTTACCGTTTTATTGAAGTATAGGGAAATAAGGGCTCTTTTTTCATCGTTCACTTCATGATCATACCAACCCCTTACAGTATTGTTGTCGTGTGTGCCGGTATACACAATGCCATGAGGCACATGATGGTGCGGACTGTGTATACTTTCAGGGGTATATTCAGTAAAAGCGAATTGTAAAATCTTCATACCCGGCAGATGAAATTCATCCATGATGTCCCATACCGGTTGATCAATATCTCCTAAATCTTCCGCGATAAAAGGTAAATCTTCGTAATGTGTTTTCAATACCTTGAAGAAATCTCTTCCGGGACCTTTCATCCATTTTCCATTTTGCGCGGTAGCTTCTGAAGCATCTACTTCCCAAAAGGCAGAGAAGGCACGGAAGTGATCCAGCCGCACGATGTCACACATGTTCAGTGTTTGCTTGATGCGGTTTACCCACCAGATGTATCGGTCCTTTTTTAATTCACCCCAACGGAAAATAGGCATGCCCCAAAGTTGACCCGTTTCTGAAAACAAATCAGGAGGAACGCCACAGACCTTTGCAGGTCGTTTATTCAAATGGAGTTTGAAGTAATTGGGATGCATCCAAACATCGCTGCTGTCATGGCTGACATAAAACGGCATGTCACCGATGAAGCGGATGTTTTTAGTTTTGCAATAGGCACGTAGTTCATCCAATTGCTTGAAAAAGAGATACTGAAGAACTTTTTCTTTGTAAATTTCCTGTTCCAGGGTACGTGAAATTTTCTTTAAAGCCAGTGCTTGCCTGTCTCTTATCTCCACTGGCCAGTCTAGCCACCAGCAGTCGTTGTAGTGTTTTTTCAACGCCACAAACAACGCGAAGTCGTTTAACCAATGCTTGTTCTTTTTGCAGAAAACCTTAAAATCCGTTTGATCTTGTTTTCCAAAAGTACGGCAAGCTTTTTCGAGCAAAGGTGTTTTGTAAGTAAAAACTTTGTGAAATTCTACTTTATGTTCCTCGAATGAGGGCGGTTGAAGATCGCTTGGTTGCAATAATTTATCTTTGACCAGCTTATCAAGACTGATGTACAAAGGGTTGCCGGCAAAGGCAGACAAACAGCTATAGGGAGAATAACCCCGGCCCGCATCGGTATAATTAAGCGGTAAGGTTTGCCAGAAATGTATGCCGGTACGTTCCATAAAATCGGCAAAGGCGTAGGCCGAAGGACCGAAGTCACCGATACCGTGTGGTGTATAAAGGGAAGAAATGTGAAGAATGACTCCACTGCTTCTTGGTAGATCCATGAATTGAATGTCAGGTAATAGGCATATGCCTGACAAAATAGTTCAAGAACCATGCAAAGAATGAAAAGCGCTGCAGAAATGGCATAAGTCTTTATACCATAGAAGAGACAGTGGTATTGGAATAGAAGTTGTAATCTACATGTGGGTATATTATTGCACATCCTCCGATAAGGAAGGAAACAGCATAACTTTCTATGCTGCCTAAAAATGAGTACTTTGGTTATAAGAGACAATCACACATGGAGTTTATTGATTACTACAAGATCCTGGAGTTGAATAAAAGTGCAACGGATGCCGACATCAAAAAGGCATACCGAAAGCTCGCACGAAAACACCATCCAGACCTCAACCCCAATGACGCGGCGGCTAAAGCAAAGTTTCAGCAGATCAATGAAGCCAACGAAGTATTGAGCGATCCTGAAAAAAGGAAGAAGTACGATACCTATGGCAAAGATTGGCAACACGGCGAAGAATATGAGAAGGCCCGTCAGCAACAGCAAAGGCAGTACAGTACAAGCGGAGACCAGGGGTATTCGAGTTCTACTGGCGGAGAAGATTTTTCAGATTATTTCGAATCGTTGTTCGGCGGTGCAGGAAGCAGAAGAGGCACGCGGCCTAAATTTAGAGGACAAGATATCCAGGCAGAATTGCAAATGAGTTTGCGCGATGCGTATACCACCCATCAGCAAACAATTAAAGTAGATAAGAACATCCGTCTCACCATCGCTGCCGGAGTGGAGAATGGACAGACCATTAAGATCCCTGGCCACGGCGGTCCTGGAGCGAACGGCGGCCCAAATGGCGACTTGTATTTGACTTTCAACATTACAAATGATACCAAATTTAAACGCGACGGCAATGACCTATTCGCAACGGTAGAAATTGATTTATACACGGCTTTGCTGGGTGGAGAATTGATGGTAGACACCTTTGACGGAAAAGCGAAACTGACGGTGAAGGAAGAAACACAAAACGGTACGAAAGTAAAATTGAAAGGCAAAGGATTTCCGGTGTATAAGAAAGAAGGGGAATTCGGTGATTTGTACCTGACCTATCAAGTCAAGCTACCGACTAATCTCACAGAAGAAGAAAAGGAATTATTCAGAAAGCTGGCCAACAGAAAGTAATATGGAAAAGGAAGCACTCATCTCTATTCAACAAGTTTGTACGCATTATAACATTGCGGTTTCTTTTTTTGACTCTTTGCAGGAATACGGTTTAATTGAAGTCGTCACCGTAGAAGAGGTTCAGTTTATTCCGGTAAACAAAATCAAGGAACTGGAGAAAATCTGGCACATGCACGACGAACTGGAAATCAACTTACCGGGCATAGAAGCCATCACACATTTGTTGCAGCAAATGGAAAGCATGCAGGAAGAGTTGAATAGATTAAGAAATAGTTTGAACCGTTACCGCGAAGAATAATATGCCGGCACCTTCAGATTTTTCATTAGAACAGGAAGCAGAATTTTTAGAAGTCAGAGCATCACAAATCCCGGATTCTGGCAAGGGATTATTTTTATTGAAAGAAAAAAAGAAAGGCGAAGTCGTAGCTTTATTCAGAGGTGAAGTACTGACTTATGAAGCAGCGGAACTCAGAGCACTTAGGCATGAGGACGGATACTTTATTAATATGTCCAACGGTACCATCTTAGATTCTATGCCAGTAGAATGTTTTGCGAAATATGCCAACGACGCACACGGTCTGGGAAAAACGAAATTCAAAAGCAATACTGAAATTCAACTCAGCGGAAAACCGGACCTGGTTTATCTGATCGCTTTGCGCGACATTAAGGCCGGAGAAGAAATTTTTACCAGTTACGGAAGAAAGTACTGGAAGAACTTTAAATCAAAAATGAAAACAACAAATCAATAGTGGCATTATAAATGGAATGTCTTGCTCAAAGACATTCCATTTATAATCTCCATCTATTTTTTCTTTAATACAAAGGCACCCCAATAATATGGCTCTTTGTATTTCAGCTGCATTTCAGTCATCGCCTTTCTAAAGGATCCTTGTAAATCATTTGTTTTAGTGTAGTGACTGTAAAAAGCGATCATCAAATCTTTTGTAGCCAAATCATCCACACTCCATAATGACATGATGACGGAATTGGCACCGGCTATCAAGAAGGCTCTTTGCAATCCATAAACACCTTCTTGATTTCTAATTTCACCTAAACCGGTTTCACAGGCACTCATTACCACACATTCCGTACCCGATAAATTCAAGGATAAAACTTCATTGGCATAGAGAATCCCATCGTCAAAGAATTTGGTGTCTTCCAATTCATGTGGTGACAAAGGCACGCCAGCACCAGAAAAGATAAGACCGGAACGCAATAAAGGATCTATGAAATAATTTTCTGAATAGTGTGATAAAGAATCGTTGCTGCTTTCTTCAAAGAAACCATGAGTCGCGAGATGCACGATGCGTGGATGGTTCAGGCTTTTGACTTTATTTTCGATGGCTTTCTCTTCGGTGAATTTGTTTACCTTCCATTGTGCCTTGTTCAAAATCTCTTCTATCTTCAACACTTCTTCTTTTGTTCCTGGCAAATCATTAATCGTAACCACATCCGAAGAAATGGTTCTCGCAACAGGCTCTTTTCCTCTTGAATAGTTATTCAACGCTTCTTTCAAATCCAGGTAATAATTGGGGTGACCAATGAGAATAGCCTCATTCGGAGACTTGTTCAAGGCACCGATCGGATTGCCCAGGCTGGCCTTATTTTCAATGTTCAATTCTTCCAGCAGATACTTTTTTGTATCCGGATTGTACAAGGTATTGAGGTTAATTTTGTTGTAAATGCCATCAGCAGAAAAATAGACTTTGTTGACTCCTGTTAATTTTTTGGCCAACTCACTCCAGTACGCGGGATAAGAACTTTTGTCTTCCAGCTTGTATTGAATGTTGTTGCGGTAAGCGTTGTATTGTTTTTTCTCCAACTCTCTTCCGTTATTTAATACTAGCAAATCCGGTTGCGTTTGTCCATTTTTGATAATCAGGAAGGCGTAATATAAAACACGTGATTGCGCATAATTGTTATCCGCCACCCGGATCACTTCAATAGCAGCCTCTCCTGGCTTTAATCCATTGGCGACCGACTTCCAATTTGGCGTTTCTGATTTTACATTCAGGTATTCACTGTTTTTGTAAAGCTCTTTTTCCAGCTGTTCGGTTTTCTGAAATTCTGTTTCGAGTACAACACCTAATTTATGAAGGTCTCTTTTGCTCAAGCTTCTGTATTTAGCCAATTCTTTTTTGGCATCCATCGTCCGATTGTATTGATCGATCAAGGCAGCGTTGTTGGAACCAAGGATTTTCTTTTTGGTTTCACCAAGCGATCTCATCACCAAAGATTTTGATTGCAGGCGCAGGTTAGCCATTTCACCGGATAGTGCAGGATATTGCGTGTAGTTTTTAATGCAAAAGGTATAGTAGTAATTCAGATCCGCCTGAGATTTTTGAAGGTAAAATTCTTTTTCAAATTCAGTCAGTGTTGGAAAAACCTCGGTAACTTTTGCCAAACGAAATTGCGCACTTTCCAATAAAGGAACAGATGCTTCCAGGTATTTACCTTGAAGGTTATAATCGTATGCCAGATTGGATTTGAACAAAAAGTAATAGTCGTGTTGTTTGCCATAGTGTTCTTCCGCCAGCTTCATTCCGCTTTGAAAGTCAGCCATGGCTTCACTGTGCCGATTGGTGTACATAGCGGCAGAACCTTTGTTATTCAAATAAGTGGCTACATCTTCAACGGGCAAAGTGGCCTTTAAAGCAGCATACAGTTTACTTAATTGCTGGTAGTTTTGATAGGCAGTTTCCAGTTTAGTATCGTCTTCCAATAGCAAAGCAGAATAACCGTTCAGGGCTTGAAAATAGTCTATGGAGTTTGTTCCCTGACTTTTTTCTACAGCTTTGACGACCTGTTGTGCTTTTTGTTGTGCCTTGCTTATTTTTCCTTGAGCGACATAAATGGCGGACAAATTATTAGCAAACAATAACTCTTGTTGTACATCTTCGGCATGATAGGCCTTTTGAATTTCAATTAATTCATCCATCATAATTTCAGCACGGTCCAGTTGGCCTATACTGTAGTAAAACATGGCCAGGTTATTACCAGCAGTCATTCGGCTGGGATGTTGCTTGTCGTATATTGATCGCTTGATTTCGTAGGCTTCTGTCAGGTAATCCTGCGCCAAACTGTAATTACCCACTTGTTTGTAAGCTTGACCAAGATTATTTACCGCCGCCGCATATTCCGGAGATTGCTTACCGACTGTTTTTTCCGCAATGCTTTTATCTTTCAATAAATTTGAAATCGCTTCCTTTTCCTGTCCGCGGTCAAGCAGCAACAGAGAGTAGTTGCCAAGCGTATTCAAATAGTCCGGAGAGGAGTTGTCTTTTAGTTTTTCAAAAAAAGTCAACGACAAGTTATAATATTGATTGGCTTTGGTATAATCGTATTTGTTATGGAAGACATCACCCAGGTTATTGTATAGAATAGCCAATTCAGCTTTATACTGTTCTTGGTCTTTTTCAAAAAAGACACGGCTTAATTCCAATGCACGAACGGACTTCGCTAATTCTCCGGTTTGAGAATACAGCATGCCGATGTTGTTTTCCAATTCAGCATAGTCGCGCGTATTCGTCAAGGATTTCTTTAGCAGAATATCGGCACTTTGTTCGTAGGAGTGAATGGCTTCTTCATAATAGCCTTTCATCTGATCAATAGAACCCAGAGCAGCAATGTAGGAAACGAGTGACGTATCTTCTTTCCCATAGGCGTCGCTCAAAACGGAGATATAGTTTTTAGTAAGTGTAGTGGCCTCCTCTAATTGATCCGTGATGATCGTTGCCTCAATGGCTACATCGACCAATGCTCTGTAGTCGGAAGTTAGTTTGGAAGAAGAACTATTCATTCCCTGATTAGCGATGGAGTAAGCAGTTTCATAATCTTCTGCCAGTAAAGCTTGTTGTGCTTTTTGAACCAGCCCTGGAGCAATCTGGGCCTGAAGGGGATAGAACAATAGGGCGAAAGCAGATAAGAAAAAGAAGTGTTTCATAGAAATCATTTGAAAGGGAAAATTACTGAATACTTTGGGTGAATTACAAGGGATTAGCTTTTTTTAAAAGGCGAATTCAGTGATTACGAAAAGATGATTATATTTAGTATAAAATATCATCGACATGTACAGTATTCCTTTGGTTAATATGCTTTTATTTTACGGTTTCTTTTTAATCGTCAGCGGTATTGTTTCTGTGATTTTCATTGGCATGAAAGCAAAAACAGCGTTGATTTCCGGAGGCACAGCAGGAGGATTAGTTTTAGGAACAGCTTCTTTGATTTTAGGAGGACTTGCAGTAGCGGCATATGCGGGGTTGGCTTTATCTTTTGCTCTGTTCATTGTTTTTTCCTGGAGAGCGACGAAAACATTGTTTCGTCTGTTTGAAATGATTCCGGCGGGCCATGAAGATCTGAAAGGAAAAGGGATTGCCTTCCTTATTATTTCTTTAATGGCGGTAGTATCACTAGTCGTTTTTATGATCCAGATTGTTTTTTGGAACGCCTAAACAAAAAATCGTATAACAAAATAACCTTAGTATAAGGCAATTATAAGAGTGTTAAAAAAAAAGGATAAACCTTCGTTACCTTTTGTCGTCTAACCTTCATATGCAGCGCAACTAAAAACGAATTGCTGCAAGAAGAAACTCAGAACAAGATGTAACACCTTTTAAGGCCTTTGCCATTACGACTTTTAACAAGCGCTGCTGCTGCAGCTAGCTTCCCGGGCCTTGTCGTTTCATTTATCTTCATTTGTATTTCAAACAATTAAACTATACCTCTATGATCAGACTTGCGTTAGCCATTGGCTTCATGGCCGTATTCGGCTTTGTTGCTTATGCTTTGGTTCTATTACTCACCAAAGCCATGAAAGAAAAAGACAATAAAGACAACAACTAATTTAAACAGCAAAAACGATGATAAAAAACTACAAAAAGACCATCATATTAGGCATCGCCCTGATATTCGCTTTTATTTTATTTTCCATTGTCAATCCTTTTAGCTGGAACGACGCGGGAAACAGAACAGTGGTAGAACGTGCGGACGGCACGCAGATCGTACAGTTTGCACCGGGAGTTTTCTACGCGGGATTTTTCTCTAAAGAAAAAGAATGGCCAAATCAAATCTCGGTTGTTTACCAGGACTCTACACCGAACTACGAATTGGCCGATAACGGCATTGAGATCGGACAGATTTCTGTGCGATTCAACGACGCGACAACTTCTTCCATCAAAGGCATCACGCAGTACATTTTACCTCAGGATGAAAAGGAAATGATCGCATTGCACAACGCACACCGTGCGCCTTTGTCTTTGGTAACAAAACGTTTGGCTCCTTACACCAAAGAGTGTTTGCAGTCTTCCGCTCAGTTGATGAGTTCGGAAATGCACTACGGCGGTGGACGCGCCCAAATGGCACAGGACTTCGGTGACCAATTGAAAGAAGGCGTTTACTTGTTGAGTGTACAGGAAAAAATTGTATACGACAGTTTGGAAAAAGAAAATAAACGCATCTACGAAACAAAAATCCAATACGACGCGGCGAAAGTTCCGAAACGTAAAGTGTCTTCTATCAAAGAATACGGAATCACTGTAGCCGATGCTGCGATCACCGATGTGGACTACGAAGAGAAAGTAGACATGATGTTGTCCAAGAAAATTGATGCCGCAACGAAAGCCTCTGTTTCTAAACAAGAATTGATGACGGCGCAGCAACAAGCCTTGACTGCCAAAGCAAAGGGAGAACAAGCGCTGGTAGAGATCGAGTATACCCAGAAACAAGAGCAAACACGTCAGGTCGTAGAAGCACAAACAAAAGTGTTGATTGCCGAGCAAGATAAAGTTCAGCAAAAAATTGCCTACGAGGGTGCGGTATTAGAAGCAAAGAAGATCAAAGAGCTGGCCGATGCCGAAGCCTACTCTAAAGCCCGTGTGATGCAAGCCGACGGAGCCTTGGACAAAAAGCTGAACGCTTATATCGAAGTTCAGAAATCATGGGCCAACGCCTTTGCCCAATACCAGGGACAAGTGGCTCCTACCTACATGATGGGGGGAGGAACAGGCGGCGGTTACAACGCGGCGCACAACTTCATGGAGATCATGACCATGAAAGCAGCGAAGGACCTGAACTTGCAGATGCAGAATAAGTAATTGGAATGAAAGAATTTAACGAGCTCTATTGGTAACAGTGGGCTCTGTTTTTACATTAACTGTCTAGCCCCTAAATCCCCTGAAGGGGACTTTACTTTTTACTAAACAAAAGAGCTCATCGCATATTATATGCAATGAGCTCTTTTGTTTTATCTCACACTTAAGTCCCCTTCAGGGGATTTAGGGGCTAGACCGATTATGCCTTAAACGCCCCCGCAAACTCCTTCGCAAAATCTTCCAGTTTGGTTTTAGAAAGCGTTGTTGGATGCTTGCGGTAGTCTTCAAACATTTTTCCTGAACGTATCGAAGTTCCCATCTCAATGTAATTCTTAGCGATCTCTTCCGGTAAGCCTGCACCTATTGCACCGGCCAAGGCTTCTTCATCGCTGAAATTGATCCAAGGTAAATCGGCTTTGCCTATGGCAGTTCCCAATACTTTCGCAATTTCTGTTGTGCTGCGTTCGTCGCTTACTACATAGCGAACGGTTTTGCCTGTGAAGGAAAGACTTGTTAACTCTTCGAAGACAGCAGTTGCAATGTCAGCTGGGTGTACCAATACAATCTTAGTGTCTTCGCCATAATTACCTCCAATGATTCCTGCGCCTTTGATCATGCCAATGTTTGCGTAAAGATTGGTATAGAAATTACCCGGACGCAAGTGTTTAATATCCACACCTTCTAATTTGTTCAAGGCCACTTCCGAACGGTGTATACCACTTACCGGTCCCACGCCTTCTGCCAGGTGTGCACCAATACTGCTCAAGTGAACCACTTTTTTAACACCTGCCGCTTGGATGGCATCGGCGTAATTTTGCCCCATTTTACCGATGTAGCCTTTCCAGTCGGATGGTTCCAGCGTTGGGGGAATCATGGCATAAACTGCATCCGCACCTTTGAACGTATGGGTGAGGAAGGCAACATCTGAGATAGATCCTACCGCAGCTTTCGCACCTAAGGCTTCGATTTCTGCTTTTCTATTTTCCTTCGACGTAACAACGGTTACGTCATGTCCTGCAGCGACTAACTTTTGAGTCAAAGGTTTGCTGATATTTCCGAGTGATCCTGTAATGATGTATTTCATAATTTTAAAAAGATTTTGGTTAACTGATGAGCAAATGTATATTTGTACTTACTTTTAGACAAGTACTCACCCTAAAGTAGGTATAGAAATGACCGCGATAAAACTTTCTTCTACGAATCAACTCAATAAAGAACAAGCACTTACCTCTTGTCCGGTAACGTTTACATTGAGCAGAATAGGTGGGCGATGGAAGCCTTTGATCATTTTTCAGCTCATGAGCGGCACCAAGCGCTACGGTGAATTGAAAAAAGCGATTCCCAACATCAGTGAAAAAATGCTGATCCAACACCTAAAGGAATTGGAAGCCGATGGCTTGGTACATCGTAAAGCCATGCCGGTAGTTCCGCCCCATGTTGAATACAGTTTGTCTGCTCAAGGCCAGGAACTGACTCCTATTTTGGGAGCGATGGTCTGCTGGGCAGAAAAATACAATAGATAGAAAATCAAACAAATAATTTTTACTATAAACCCAACGATCATGTTCAAAGCACCTTTTTCATTCAATGGCCGCATAAAGCGCGGGGAGTACATTTTGTCTTTTGTAATTTATGTAGTAAGTGCTATTACGTTTTCTGCTTTAAGCGAAGCAATTCCTCTTATTGGCTTAGTCCTTTTTCCGGTGCTCTGGTTTCTGTGGGCTCAGGGAGCAAAACGCTGTCACGACATTGGAAGAAATGGATGGTATCAGATTATTCCCTTTTATTTCGTGGTTCTCATGTCTACACCAAGTGATATGGGTTTAAATAAATACGATGGCGCTTACAAAGAATCTATTCCGGATGTATTGGATACGCACGAATAATAGTTCTGGTCTTTAGGAAACAAAAAGCACAAGAAGTCTGTTAAGTCCATACATCCTAATAAAATCAGCATATGGTAGGCTACCGTTTTACCGAATACATTCCTCCCAAAACCAAGGAGGAAAACAAGTTTGATGATTTACTGAAAATATTTTTGGAACTCGTGACGATGAGTGGTGGCAATGTGGCGGAATCGTTAAGCTGGCTCACCAATTTGGATAAGCAATACAACCTGACCGACAAAGATTACGGCATCGGCAATTTCATTGAAGACCTGAAAAGTAAAGGCTACATTTCCGAAGGCGGAGAGAAAGGGGAAATCACAATTACACCGAAGAGCGAACAGAAAATAAGAACCAGCGCCTTGGATGAAATTTTCGGCAAACTTAAAAAATCAGGCAAAGGCAGTCACTCCACCAATTATACCGGTGTTGGCGATGAACAAGGTTCGGATCATCGCCCTTTTGAATTTGGAGATGGCATCGATCAGATCTCTATTACAGATTCACTGCGCAATGCACAGATCAATAACGGTTTGGGTGGTTTCATGCTGACGGAAGGGGATCTGGAAGTCATAGAAAACGAATACAAAACACAAACCTCCACCGTGTTGATGATTGACATCAGTCACTCGATGATCTTGTATGGGGAAGACCGCATTACGCCGGCGAAAAAGGTAGCTATGGCTTTGGCGGAACTGATCACAAAAAACTATAAGAAAGACACCCTCGACATCATTGTATTCGGCAACGATGCCTGGCAGATTAAAATCAAGGACTTGCCTTATTTGCAGGTTGGTCCCTACCATACCAATACCATTGCGGGATTGGAACTTGCCATGGACCTGCTTCGCAGAAGAAAAAACAAGAATAAGCAGATCTTCATGATCACGGACGGAAAGCCGACCTGCATGAAACAAGGCATCAATTATTACAAAAACAGTTTTGGCCTTGATCCGCAGATCTTAAATAAAACATTGAATTTGGGTGCGCAATGCCGCCGCCTGAAAATTCCGGTGACGACATTCATGATCGCTTCCGATCCTTACCTGAAAGAGTTTGTGAGAGAGTTTACTGAAGTCAACAATGGCCGTGCTTATTATAGCGACCTCAATGGATTGGGTGACCTCATTTTCGAAGATTATAAGAAGAATAGGAAGAAAAGATAAATTTAGCATAGGTCAAGTGAGACCTATTGCGTGAGGGATTGAGCCATTGTCTGATCCCGCTATTTAGCGGGAGAGTGGCGAAAGCCCGACCCGAAGGGGCACGCCCTACTCTACATTCGTTTCCCTATAAAGCATAGCTATACCAAATAACAACAACTTAAACACTTCATCCATCATTAGTGCATTAATACACTCTTCTATGAATTACCAAGACATCCCTTCCAATAAATTAACACAACTCTCCACACTTGGCGAACTCAAAGCGGCAGGTTACGAACCGATAGGGATCAAAGAAGAACTGAGAAACAATTTGATCACTCAGCTGAAGCAAAAGAAATCGGTCTTCGAAGGCATCTGGGGTTACGAAGACACCGTCATTCCGGAAGTAGAGCGAGCCATTCTTTCAAGACACAACATTAACTTTCTAGGATTAAGAGGTCAGGCGAAAACGCGCTTGGCTCGCATGATGGTGAAGTTGTTGAACGAATATGTTCCCGTAATCAAAGGGTCTGAATTGAACGACGATCCGCTTAACCCCATTTCCAGTTTCGGTTTTCAACAAATTGCGGAACACGGCGACAAAACACCCATCGCCTGGTTGCACCGTGACGAGCGCTATACAGAGAAACTCGCTACACCGGATGTGTCTATCGCGGATTTGATCGGTGATGTAGATCCTATCAAAGCAGCTACATTAAAACTACCCTATTCTGATGAGAGGGTAATCCACTATGGGCTAATTCCTCGCGCGCACAGGTGTTTGTTTGTCATCAATGAATTGCCCGATCTGCAAGCCAGAATCCAAGTAGCGCTCTTCAACATTTTACAAGAAGGAGATATCCAAATCCGAGGATTCAAATTACGCTTGCCTTTGGATATACAATTCGTGTTTACAGCAAACCCCGAAGACTATACCAACAGAGGAAGCATTGTTACACCTCTGAAAGACCGTATCGACAGCCAGATCATCACGCACTATCCCAAGTCAATTGAGATCGGAAGAAAGATTACAGGACAGGAAGCGGATTTCAAGAAGGAACAGTTGAGCAGAGTGGGTCAGTTTGAATTGACGAAGGACCTCATCGAACAAATTGCCATAGAAGCACGCACCAGTGAGTTTGTGGATGCAAAGAGCGGAGTCTCCGCACGATTGACGATCTCTGCGTATGAAAATTTAATCAGCACCGCAGAGCGTCGTGCCTTAATCAATGGAGAAGAAAAAACGCTAGTAAGGATTTCAGATTTAGCGGGCGCTATTCCAAGCATTACGGGAAAGATAGAATTGGTATACGAAGGCGAACAGGAAGGCAGCAACAACATTGCACACAACCTGATCAGCAAAGCCATTAGAACACAGTTTATACAATATTTCCCCAATCCATTAGAAATAAAAAAGCTGAAGAAAGCGAATCCATACAAAGCCATTACCAATTGGTTTGAAAAAGGCAACATGGTCGATTTACTGCACGATTTAAAAGGTCCGGAATATGCGAAGACATTGGAGTCGGTTCCAGGTTTGAGAGACCTCGTAGAGTTTTATCAAAAAGATAAAGCGGAAGAAGAAAAATTGTTCCTGATGGAATTTGCGCTCTATGGCCTCGCCGAATACAGCATGCTGAGCAAGCACGAATTAGAAACCGGTACGAAGTTTAAAGATTTATTAAGTTCTATGTTTTCCATGCCAACCATGGAAGACGAAGAGTTGGATGATGAGAAGTAGAAATTTAACGGTTTATAAAAGGTTAGCCTGTTTTCTGGCTAACCTTTTTTTATTATACCGTTGCTATTGCTAGTTGTAAGTGATAAGTTGTAAGTAGTAAGGCGAATCTTATAACTTACAACTTATCACTCATTCATGAAAACCATAGAAATTTTATACAACTTCACTCCCTATCAGCTTTTTCTAGAAGAGCTCTACGAGAAAGAAAGCAAAGCCAATCCGGGTGTTCATTGGGAAAGAAGCATAGAGAATCAATACGGATTCATTTTTCTCAAAGTTGAATATGGGGAGAATACAGAGTATCGTCTTCAGACTGCCATAAAAATTACGTTTGAAATCAAAAACAACAAAATCGTATGCTCTGAAATTTACACGGAAGACCCTTTAAAGAAAGAGGCCATAGAAAAATCAATCCAAGAAAGCGAAACCATCCGAGACGCACAGTGGCATACCGAACCCAACAACACCTGGTACCACGATGAAGAAACAACCGCTTACATTAACATCGCGGATGAAATAGCACAAGCGGGAGCTAACTGCAGTGCAGGAGACAATTATGCACCGGGTCAGTTTAGTGAAATCAAAGTAAACAGCAAAGGGATATTTTTGAGTCAAATCAATTTGCACAATTCCAGATCCATCGATCATAAGAACAACTACCACATGCGGAAACTCCGTTTTTTTATACCTCTTTATAAAGAAATGAAAGCAACGCGCACTATAGATGATACGATGTATGAGATCGGCAAGATGCAGATTTCATTTTCAGACAATTCTTCACCAGTGAATAGAAAATGTGGCGAAAGAATCGTGGAACATATTCTACAACAACAGCAAATTTTTGAAAAATCAGGAAAGTAGCTGACACCTTTTTACTGTTGTTCTCGTTGAACTACAAATATTTATAGTATATTCATCATCTATCGTTCGGAAGCGAGAGCCGGGCACAAATGATTGATAAACGTGCAAACACAGACACAAAATAGTATGCAGCGCCTGGTTCTGGCGGTTCAGGAATTGTCCCTGGCACGGGATCTGGAATCTGTAATGACCATTGTGCGCAAAGCAGCCAGAGAACTGACGGGAGCAGATGGTGCGACATTTATTTTGCGTGATGAAGAACAATGTTTTTATGCAGACGAAGATGCCATTGGTCCTCTATGGAAAGGTCTCCGTTTTCCTATAAACGATTGCATCAGCGGATGGTCCATGATTCATCGGGAACAGGTAGTGATCGAAGACATCACGATCGACGAGAGGATTCCTCAGGAAGCCTATAGCCCTACATTTGTTAAGAGTTTGGTCATGGTGCCGATACGTACATTAGATCCTATTGGCGCCATTGGTAATTATTGGGGTTATCAGCATAGAGCAACACAAGAAGAAGTCATGCTTTTGCAATCACTGGCAGATGTCACAGCGGTGTCTTTGGAAAACATTAAACTATATAATGAGTTAGAAAAACGTGTAGTGGCACGCACAGAACAACTCGAAGACGCCAACAAAGAAATGGAAGCATTTTCTTATTCTATTTCTCATGACCTTCGTGCTCCTTTGCGCTCCATTCAGTTGTATACCGACATGTTGCAAACGGATTATGCGGATCAGTTAAATGATGCAGGTAAAAAACTATTGGGCAAGCTGTTGAGCAAAACCCAAAACATGGAAAAACTCATCAAAGAACTGTTAGAGTTTTTCCGGATGGGTAAAAAGGAATTGGCCCATCAAAAAATTTCCATGTATAAGATGGTAAATGATTTGATTGCCCTCATCAAAGAAGAAGAAAAGGGAAGAGCCCTTGAATTTATCGTGCATCCTTTGCCGGATATACACGGAGATAATACTTTGATGAAACAAGTATGGATCAATTTAATTTCTAATGCGGTAAAGTATACGGCATACAAAGAAAAAGCAGTGATTGAAATTGGGGCACAAGAAAAAGAAACTTCAATCATTTATTGCATCAAAGACAATGGTGCCGGTTTTGACATGAACTATGCCGATAAACTGTTTAAAATTTTTCAACGCCTGCATTCTCAGGAAAAGTTTGAAGGCATAGGGATCGGTCTTTCTTTTGTACACCGCATCATTCAAAAGCATAAAGGAAAGGTATGGGCTGAGGCAAAAGAAGATCAAGGCGCAACGTTCTTTTTTGAATTGAATAAAGACAGCAGCGGTTTAATAAGCGAACTAATCGGTTAAACAATAATTTTTATCATTACAGAGCTGTTATTGCAAAAAATAACGGTTCAATTTTTGAATTGATCTGTTAAATCTGCAAATCACAAGAGACTCGCTTAGAGAGTACTCAGAACCTAACACATCGAATCTTCATGGCTATGAATTGGCATTCCCTTACAACTGAAAAAGCACTACAGGAATTATCTTCCTCTTTTCAAGGCCTCGATGAGCAAGAATCATCAAACAGGCTGAAGCAACATGGAGAGAATAAGCTGAAGGAGAAAGACAAAAAATCTATCTGGGGAATTATTGCTGCTCAGTTTAAGGAATTAATGATCATCATTTTGTTTGTAGCAGCAATTATTTCTGCCTTGGTAGGTGAAGTGAGCGATGCCGCAGTGATTTTGGTTATTGTGGTATTAAATGCAGTCGTTGGATTCATACAAGAATACAGAGCGGAGAAAGCCTTAGAGGAGTTGAATAAATTATCCTCTTCTCATGCTAAAGCAATAAGGAAAGGCCAACGCCTACAGCTGGAAGAAGCGCAATTGGTGCCGGGTGATATCGTATTGTTAGAGGCGGGAGATATCGTGCCTGCAGACATAAGACTACTGGAAGTGCATTCTTTAAAAGTAGAAGAAGCATCCCTCACCGGTGAGTCACATGCAGTAGATAAAAATACGGAGGCTTTGCAAAATGAAAATGCGGCGTTGGGCGATCGCCTGAATATGGTTTTCAAAGGCACCATAGTCAGCAACGGCAGAGCAACCGGATTGGTGGTAGAAACCGGAATGAAAACCGAGATGGGAAAAATTGCAGGGATGCTGCAACAAGCCGAATCACAAACACCTTTGCAAAAAAGATTGGCAGACTTCAGTAAAAAACTGGCTGTTGTGATCTTCATCATTTGTGCGGTGATTTATGGAATCGGTGTCTTGCGCGGAGAAGAACACTTGCAAATGTTACTCACGGCGATCTCAGTCGCAGTCGCTGCTATACCAGAAGCTTTGCCCGCTGTAATTACAATAGCTTTAGCCTTGGGTGCCAAGAAACTGGTCAAAAAAAACGCCCTCATTCGCAAACTCTCTGCGGTGGAGACCTTAGGTTCTGTGACTTATATTTGCACAGATAAAACAGGCACGCTGACTCAAAACAAAATGACCTATCAACATTCCTGGCTGTTGGATAAGGATAAAAAAACAGAAGGCGATTATAGCGTAGAACAACTTTTTCATCTGGCCCTGCTGTTGAATCAAGATACCCATCAAAACGACAAAGGTGAACGAACGGGAGATGCGACAGAATTGGCATTGGTAGAACATGCCATTCAAAAAATTGAAGACCACGACATCAGCATGTTTTCACGCGTACACGAATTGCCCTTCGACAGCGATCGCAAAATGATGACCACCGTACATCAGTTTAATGAGCGTTACCTGGTGTTTGCCAAAGGCGCAACGGAAGCAATCGTATCATTAGTGGATCAAAAAGATAAAGACGCCATACTACAGGAAACGGAGAAAATGGCTGAGCAAGGCATGCGTGTATTAGCCTATGCCTATAAGATAGTTCAGGAAGGCGAACAACAGAAGGGCATTCCGGAACTGGAGAGCAACATGAAATTTTTGGGTATTGTCGGACTTATTGATCCACCGAGGGCAGAGGCGATGGAAGCCATAAAACGGTGTCGTCAAGCCGGCATTGTACCTGTTATGATTACAGGCGACTATCCCAAAACAGCGCATAAGATAGCACGAGACCTCGGCATATTAAGAGACGAAACCGATCAGGTCATTACAGGAGAAGAGTTGCAGGCCTTATCTCCGGAACAATTGCAGGAGCGCATCGAACACATTAAAGTATATGCCAGAGTTAGTCCCGAACAAAAACTTAATATCGTTACGGCATTGCAAACAAAAGGCCATTACGTAGCCATGACAGGCGATGGCGTAAACGATGCGCCTTCTTTAAGAAAAGCAAACATAGGTGTAGCCATGGGCATCACGGGAACGGAAGTGTCGAAGCAGGCTGCACACATGATCTTGCTGGACGATAATTTTTCTACGATCATAAAAGCAGTAGAGGAAGGCAGAAGAGTATTTGATAATATCAGGAAATTTATCCGTTACATCATGACGGGAAATGCAGGAGAAATTTGGACAATCCTGTTGGCTCCTTTGATTGGCCTTCCCATACCGTTATTACCTATTCATATTTTATGGGTAAACCTGGTCACA
Organism: Cytophagaceae bacterium; assembly: GCA_029237685.1. GTDB lineage: Bacteria > Bacteroidota > Bacteroidia > Cytophagales > Cytophagaceae > JACMQM01. The sequence continues at coordinate 30,420 of JAQZBV010000001.1, forward strand.
GACGGCTTACCGGCTCTGGCGCTGGCCAACGAACCGGCAGAAGCCAATAACATGAATAGACCCCCGCGCAGCACAAGCGAAAGCATTTTCGCTCATGGAGTCGGACTTCATATTTTATGGGTGGGACTGCTCATTGGTTTGCTGTGTACCGGTATTCAATACTATGCTATAGGACATGATAAAGACCATTGGCAAACCATGGTTTTCACTACTTTGTCTTTTACCCAATTGTTTCACGTTTTTGCCATTAGAAGTGAATCCACATTAATCTTCAAGCATGGAATATTCGGCAATTTGCCGTTGTTGTTTTGCATCCTGTTTACGATTGCCGCACAATTGGCTTTGGTTTATCTGCCGTTCATGCAGCAGGTGTTTAAAACAAAACCATTGACTTTGGCAGAAGTGGGTATTTGCTTCATTGCTCCGGTGATTGTGTTTGTTGCCGTAGAAGTAGAAAAAATCATTCGGTATAGAGGAAAGGCGTTCGGTAGATAATGAATGGAACTTAGGTTGTTGCTTAGCGTTAGGGATTGAGCCATTGTCTGATCCCGCATTGGCGGGAGAGTGGCGAAAGCCCGGCCCGCAGGGAAACGCCCCGATTCTTATTTTATATTTTCTTGTTAAGAGTTACAGCTAGATTAATTATGAATTTCTTCATTCAGACTTAATCAACAATCTTTAAAAGATTCTTTTGGGCGTTCCCTTCGGGCCGGGCTTTCGCCACTCGCTTTCCCGCTGAAAAAGCGGGAAGAGCTCAGACAATGGCTCAATCCCTAACGCAAATCCACTGCTTAAACCATTTGATAAAAATAAATTCCCTGACCTTCTAAAATCTATTCTACGAAAACCTATTTTTGTAGAATGATCTATTTATTATTCATATGAAACACCTTTACTTTTTTATACTCCTTACTTTTTTCTTTCACACGGTAGCGAAAGGGCAAAACACCATAAAAAAAACAGGTAAAGAGATCGGTCATACAGGAAAGAAAGTGGGCAAGGACATCGGTAAAACGGGAAAAAATGTAGGGCATGCATTCAAAAAGCCTGCGAAACAAGTAGGGAGAGAAGCAAAAAAGACGGGTAAAGAAGTAGGCAGAGAAACTAAGAAGTTGGTGAATTAACATGAACCTCCAGCAAGAGCTAATCGATAAAACAAACCACCACTTTTGTCCATGCGTACATCCATAACAAAGCGAACTTTCAACATACTGTCTTAGCCATGCGCACCAGGCTTTCTAATAATAACGTATTCCAAAAACTATCCGACCGCATGCTGGATTTTTTACAGCAGGGGATCAGCCCGGAGAAAATGGGATTGGCACTGGCCATCGGCATTACCATCGGCATCATGCCTTTATTGGGAGCGACGACCTTGTTGTGCACCTTGCTTGCTTTTCGTTTCAAACTGAACATGGCGTTTTTACAATTGGTCAATTACATTGTATACCCGATTCAACTGCTCCTGTACATTCCGTTTCTAAAAATCGGAGCAGGATTTTTCTCCAGTGAAAAATTTGACTATTCATTGGAAGACATTACCAATATGCTGGCTCAGGACCTGATGGGAACGATCGGTAAGTTTTTTATGGTCAATCTTTACGGGCTGCTTTTGTGGTTTATGCTGGCTCCTGTGCTATTTGCATTGAGCTACTTTATTGGTCGTGCAGTGTTTCGATCCCTGGCAAAACAATTTTCAACAGAGCAGAAGAGATAAGATTCGATTTTTTTTAGCAACTTGTTTCTGTATTTAACTCATCCACTTCATCTACAGTAAGCAAGCGTTGATCATGAATCTATTTAAGAACAAACTTCATTACGTTTTCGCTGCCTTGCTGTTGTTAGATATCGCCTATTCTTTTCATCAACACACACAGGTAGAACTGGATGGAGACATGGCGAGCGTAGCACTGCCTTCACCGAGCTACCAAAAGGTGTTGGAAGATCCATTTGGACTAAGTGTGCTATTCAACCATGAAAAATATGCGGCACCGAATCGGTTCTTCGCACATTTTTCCATGTCTGCTTATTTTAAAACAGTGCCGTCTCTTTTTCAATCCATCAGCACACCAATAGACAGCGTTTACCTGGCAGCAGCGGCTGGCAAAACAGTCATCCAGGCGGCACTCATTTATTTGCTGGCACTATACATTTCAAGACAAGGAAAGCCGACCGGTAAAAAATGGTTGCTGGCCGCTGTATTGATCACACCCTTATTTCAAACCGCTGGTTACAACGGTTTGATGGGCATTATAGACAAATCGGTCGACTATACTTTTTTCTATGCCTTGTCTATGATTCCTTTGTTGTTATTCTTTTATCCTTTTTTCACTTCGTTGTATAGTGAGAAACCGTTTGATAAATCATGGGCACTTAAATTGAGCCTCCTTTTTTTAGCGGTAGTAATGGCTTTCAATGGCCCTCTGGTACCGGGTGTGGTAATCATTACCTGTACTATGATTGTTGTTCATCTGTTCCTGATTCAATATAGAAAGTCAATAACAGGATCATTCGTACAGCGAATAATAAAATCGATCATACCATTGAATGGCACTATGCTGGCTTTGCTATTCTTTGTCGGTATGTTGTGTTTGTATTCCTTATACCTGGGCACACACAATTTAGAAAACAATGGATCTATACCCTTGCTGGATCGCTATGCCAGAATGCCTTTCGGCTTGCTGGAGATCTTCACACAAAAAATAGGCATGCCCTTGCTCTTGATTGCATTGGCTGTAAATTTCTTGATCATCCATAAATACCATAGACAAGAAACAGAAGCCATTAAAATGATGCGGTTGTTTAAGGGCTTGTTATTGTTTTCGATTCTTTACATTCTTATTCTACCGCTTGGAGGGTATCGTGCCTACCGCCCGGATATTTTGAGAAGAGACACCATTCAGCCGGTGCTGTTGTGTTTGTTTTTTATGTTTGGCTATTCTACTTACTATATCATTCAGCAGGTCGTATTCGCACCTAAGAAATTCTATTACGGATTTGTAACACTCATACTACTAATCTTTACGATAGCGGATGCACCCATTGACGCCGACAATGCCTGTGAGAAAAAGGCCTTGCAAGCCATCGCCGATTCACCCTTGGATGTAGTAGAAGTAAATGCCGATTGCAAAGTGATGGCTTGGGATAAAATAACAGATCCTAAACACTCCAGAGTAAATGGTGAAATGCTATACTTATGGGGAATTACAGACAGGCCCAAGTTGTATTATCAAAAATAGTTGTTTATTAAACTAACAACTAACAACTAACAACTAACAACTAACAACTAACAACTAACACTACTATTTTTTCAGCAGATAGATTTCCAGATCTGTGCCCTGGTAATCCAAGCGTTTTGCCAGATAAGGCTTCGCAAACTCAGGCATAGGATTTCTTTTGTCCCAAATCAGGTAAGTAGAATTTTTGCGGATTTTCTTTTTCAACCATCGTTCGTGGAATTCATGAGGCCATCTGAAGGTAGATCCTTTGGTATGCGTAAAATAATGGTAGATGGTCCAGGAGTAATCAGGTCCTACAATGCATAGGGCATCGTCAGGAATTAAATCATCAAGGGCTTGTCGTTGTTCCGGATTGTAAAAGTCTTTCGGCAGAGATTTGTTTTCATTGACAAAATTATGAAACGTACCGGCGAAGGCAACGATCGGCAAACTGATCAGAATCAAAAGTACCAGCAGACGCTTGCTCTTTTCTAAAAGCAGTTCATATCCTTTCGCCGCTACAATAAATAAAGCAGGGAGATAAGGAAACATATAATACATGTGTTCTTCCATCTGATGCAGTTCGATAATGTGGTAGGCAAAAAGCCCCAATGCCCAAATCCCAAACATCCATCCAATTTCTTTGTTCGCCAATTTTCCTTTCACTACCCAATACATGGCCATGAAAAAAGGAATAAGGTTTGGAATACTAATGAGCTGTTCGGTGAAATGCGTGTAAACATTTTTAGATAAAATATCTAAGGCTTTCATAAAACTTTTAGCCGGCTTGAAAGAGATCCCAAAATCTTTTAACCCTGATACATCAATGAGGTACAGCGCATAGTCATACCAGGCAAAGGATAAACCAATAACAAACAGAGCAAACAATAGGAGCAGCAAGTAATCTACGGCAGTATATTTTTTCTGGATAAAAGATGAAACGACCACTACTGCGATAGGAAAACCAATGGCCAGGTATTGCAGTTTCGTCATACCGGCCAGGGTAGTAAAAAATAAACTGAGTAAAAGTAAGTAGTGTCTTTTGCTTTCGTTCCAAACTAAAAAGTAATACAATCCGGCAATGGAAGTGGACAAAGCCACGACATCGGGCAAGGCCGTGATGGAATGGTAATATAAAATCGGACTGAAGGTAAAGGCCCAGGTTCCGCAGAAGGCGACCGTATTATTTTTAAAGAAGAATAAAAGCAAGGCATAGAAGTACCAGATGCCCAATCCAAAATACAAGAAAGCAACCAATCGGTTAAACCCTTCGTGGTAGCCTCCGAAGGCTTTGCTGATCAGGGCTACCGTGTATTCAAAAGAAGGAAACTGCATGCCGGTAACTCCACTACTTTTGCCGCGGTTGTCTATTCTGGGTTTTAGAATATTCATACTCTCTTCCGCGAAATTACGCGCTACGGTAGAAGTATGGCATTGTCTCCACACGTGATTTCCTTTAGGAGGAAGGTGAAGGAAAAAAATATGGGTAAGGGTATAGAATAGAAAAACTACAAGAAGGCCTTTTTGTTTATGAGCGAAGATGCCGAATAGGTAGTCCATTGAAACAAGTAGAATGCGTTGGAAGATATAAACTTAACACCATTCAACAGATTAATAAACTTTTTTGATTAAAACTTGAAGGGGGATTGTTGGGGAAACTTTACCGATTTGTTGTTAGCGCGAACCTTGATGAGTAAACAACAAAAAGCCATCTCATTGGGAGAGATGGCTTTTTGTTGGAGATAGCTTTGATTTAGAATTTCACAGCTAGTCCTGTAGTCAGTTCTCCATTGATCAATACATAGCGAAAACCTTTATTCAGATCATATGTTCCTTGATCGGATTCAACTTTATTGGTTTTGTAAGAATAAACACCAACACCTATGTCTGCAAACATTCCTAAGTGTTCAGTGAAATACAATCGCATACCAAAAGAAGGTTTAGCATAAGCCCCTTTCATTTTGAATACAAAAGAGTTATTGGTCGTGGGTATATAAGAATCCGAAGGATCATGATATACGCCGTAGTCAGTGTCAAGATCTCCTTCGCTATACTCTAGAAAACTATAGCCTAGAATCAGACGGGTATATAATTCTATTTTACGACGACTCATAAAGTGCAATGCTCCAAACACACCGAAATTATTATTACTTGATTTGTGTGAATCAGAATTGATATAAGAACCGCGTTGATAGGCCAGTCCTAAACCGAATTTATTACTGATAGCGTATTCTGCTGTCAACGGAAAGAGGGCGGCAACGGAATAATGTACGCTGAAGTTATAATTGTAGTCTCCGTAATAATTGTTGTAAAAATCATCTCTGGTATAATTTTGATAGCTGTAGCCGAAGCCCACACCGAAACCACCGTTAATAATAAAATCATTTTTTTGATAAGCTTCTTCTGATTGAGCAAAACTAGAGGAGCTGCTGAAAAGCAACAGCAAAAGGCCCAGGGCCGAGATACCTTTTTTCATAAAAAAGAGAAAGGAAAAGTGAGGAGATAAAAAAGGAAACCCGGTTTCGCCTTCTGACGAAACCGGGCAAATAAATTAATGGTGGTGACCGTGTGGACCATGCACGTGTCCATGATCCAATTCTTCTTCGGTAGCTTCTCTTACACTAGAAATCGTGCCTGAGAAGAATAAATTTTTGCCAGCCAACGGATGATTAAAATCCATTACGATGACATCAGACTTTACTTCTACTACGGTGCCGTTCATGGCATGGCCGTCCTGGTCGCGCATAGGAAGGACGTTGCCGGCCTTCACCATGTTTTCATCCAATTTACCATCTACTTCGAAAATGGTTTTAGGCAGCTCAACGATAGCTTCCTGGTCGTATTCACCGTAACCGTTTTCTGAAGAAATAGAAAAATAAAATTTATCTCCGGCTTTCAAACCGTTCAGGTGAGTTTCAAAATCAGGAAGTACATTGTTTGCACCAAACAAAAACACGAATGGGTTTTCTGGTGTAGTAGTTTCAAAGGCTTCGGTGTTTGCGTTGTCAAGACGAAGTTCGTAGTTCAACTCCACCACTTTGTTGTTTGCTATTTGCATGTTATCAGGCGTTTTTTGGAAAGAGCGTAAAGGTAGATTTATTTGGTTTCAAATCCTCTTTTTCCCATGAAAAATGACACAGGCGATCAAAAAAGGCACAAACCGGAATTATAAGTGGATTTGTGGTGTTTGAGTGTCATGGAAAAAACGGCAGCCCCCCTCACCATTCCGGTGAGTGAACTTTCAGGTACTTATACCTATACACAATACCGTCAGTTGATTGATCAGTTATTAACCAAAAATAACACGACAGGTAATAACCAATCTGCTTTTTACATCGACTATACCCGTCAGAATGTAAAACGCATGAAACGCGCGGAACATTTGGTCAATATTCCGACAGAGGTGTCGCAACAGATCACCAAACCGTATCAGTTTTTATTGATTTCAGAAGCCTGGTGTGGAGATGCTTCCTATACCGTCCCTGTTATTGCGGCATTGGCCAAAGTCTTTCCTGCAGTAGACCTTAGCATCATTTTGCGGGATGAGCATTTAGAAATCATGGATAAATTTCTGACCAACGGAGGAAGGTCCATTGCGAAGCTCATCATCATAGATCCTTCTACTCATCAGGTGTTGGGAGATTGGGGGCCTCGTCCTGAAAAAGCACAACAAATCGTCATGGAAATGAAACAACGCCCTGATTTCAATCAAAAAGAGATGGCAGAGGCATTGTTTAAATGGTATGAAGAGGACAAGGGGGAAAGTACAGTAAATGAAATCATGTCAGTTTTATCAAACCTCGAGTAGGGTCACAATGCATTGTGACCCTACTCGAGGTTTACAAATATTCCCATCGGTCAAACATCGCCGCCTGCCCACGATTTACGCCCTCTTCATCCATTACATTCCATAAAGTCACATTACGAATGTAGAATTCTTTTCCTTGCGCATCGATTCTAATGCCCTCGTAATTTTCTATGTAACCCTTTGCGAAAGCCTCTTTTAATGCAGCTTCCCGCTTCTCTACCTTGTCTTCTCTAGCTCACAAACGGGAAGGCATTCGGGTAAATTGTTCCCAATCCATTCCCCAAAGTTCTTGCGCCGCACGATTGGCGTAGTTGAACACCGGATCTTTTTCCGTGCCGTGAGATACAATACAAGAAGAACTATAATATAAAGCCTCTGCCAGCGGGCGGTTTGAGAAGTCCACGGGAAAAGGTTTTCCACATACCTTTTCATAACTTTCGCTTAATAAAAGAGCGTGTTTTTGAACGGCAAGGTTTGTTAAAATGTCGTTATGCTGCATTTTTCAGGGGATAAATCGAATAACGCATTAAAATTAACCAAAAGTATTTGTTGTGGTAATGCTAACTCTCTGAAAGTAAGGCTTGAACTTATCCACAATGGGCACCATGTGGCATGGTTTAGCGTATATAGAGAAGTGAATCAAACCTTTAAACAAGGAGGCTATTATGGCAATGAAGATTCGTACCTCGCTGTTGCAATTCCTTAATCCGATTGCAAAAAAGCCCATGCAGCAATTGCATCGTCAATACTGCAGGATCAAAGGGAAATTATATTTCTCTTCCACTTCTATTCCTTTAATGAAAGCCAAGGTCTGGATTGAAACGGCCAATGGTGTGAAGTTCCCGATCACTTATTCAGCGGAAGATGGAGCGTTCATCATGGACATGCTTACCGGAAGAGGCACATCAACGTTAAGAGTAAGTTATTTCGGTAAGGAATATACGTTTGAGAACATTGCAGGATCGCTGGGCTCCGTATTCCATCCGGGCTTTATGATCGCAGAGGACTTGGCGCTGGTGCTGGATGTAGAGAAAAATGCAGTGCCGTTTATACGACTTGTTAAAGAAGAAAACTGAAAACGGAGAACTGAAAACAGAAAGATAATCAGTTTTCAGTTCTCAGTTATCTGTTCACTAAAACGGAAGGTCGTTCAACTCATTCGCGTTTCCGGAAGTGAATGTTTGACCTGAAGGAAAGTCGTCTCCGCCGCTGTTGTTATTATTTTTTGAAGACGGAGAAGAAGGCACGCCGTTATCCGCTTCTACTTTCCAGGCTTTCGCATCTGTATACCATTTGCCATTGTATTCTCTGCTCTCCACATCAAAGGAAACCTTTACTGCTGTGCCTTCAGACAATGGACTTTGATCTATTTTATCTCCCCATAAACTGAAACACACTTTTTTAGGGTAATTGCCCGAAGTTTCAATGACAAACTCCTGTTTTTTCCAACCGCCGTTTTTACCGTCGCCTTTTTGCAGCGCAAGCAACTGCACTATTTTTCCTGATAGTTCCATTCTTAATCGTTTGCTAACAAATTATTTTTTAATATTATCCGCTGTCTGAGCGCTGTCAAAACTACAAAAATGAGTGCAAGAAAACTATTAAATACGCCTCTTCAATTCTGGACCTTTGTCTTGCTCAGTACCTTTGCGGCGTTCCTCATTTATGAGCTTAGAGATTATGCCAATGCCTTTCTGGGCACGATCATCTTTTACGTTCTTTTCAAGCCGGTCATGCGTCGTTGGTACATGGAAAAAGGTTACAACAAGCATCTCGTGGCGTCTATCATCGTCTTTCTTATTTTAGCGATCATGGTTTTACCCTGTGTGATGATGGCCGCCTTCTTTATACCTAAACTCAGTTTGTTTCTCAGTGACTCTTCCTTTTTGATCCAGTCTTTGTATGAACTAGAGGGCAAAATTGTTAAACTCATCGGCTATAAAATCATTACGCCTGAAAACCTGACCAATCTTCGCATATACCTTGCGGAATGGGCGAACGTAGTGGTGGGCGAAACACTCAATTTATTGGCCAACCTCCTGCTGATGTTTTTTATGGTGTACTTCGCTTTGATCAACATTGGAAAGTTGGAAGACTACCTGGAAGAATTTCTGCCATTTAAGCCGCAAACCTTGCGTCGCTTTGCTGTAGAGCTGAGAACCATGACCTATACCAATGTCATCCTGGCTCCCTTGCTGGCTTTGTTACAAGGCTTTTGTTCCTTCCTTGCTTATTGGTACTTAGGTCTCGATCAGCCCTTATTCTGGGGAATTATGACTGCAGTATTTTCCTTCTTACCGGTTATAGGTTCAGCCATCATTTGGGTGCCCGCTGCTATATACCTCTATACCTCAGGGATGCATTGGCAGGCTTATGTTATGATCGGGTATGGGATTGCCATCATAGGCGTTTCAGACAACTTATTCCGATTTATTTTTGCCCGTAAAATAGGGGATGTTCACCCGATGATTACTATATTGGGCATATTGTTGGGGGTTCATTTGTTTGGTATAGCGGGTTTTATTTTTGGTCCACTATTGTTGTCCTACTTCTTTTTGATGTTGGACATTTACAAGCAAACCTACTTAAGCGAGCAACAAGAGGTTGTCAACAGCTAAGAAAATAAAATGTGAACTTTATAGAGCGCAAACTTGTATAACATTTTGCATGCACGCATCGTTTAATTAAATAAAAATGAAACCAAGAGACACCGTTGACTTTCATATCAAGTCGGCATGGCATCACATTTCAAAAGTATACAATGAACAGGGTGCGCCTTACGGAGCTACCGCTGCTACGGGTTTTGTGCTGCTCAACATTGATGCAGTAGAGGGTTCCCCGGTAACGACTATTGGTCCGGCCTTGGGAATGGAGCCGGGAAGTTTATCCCGTATTTTGAAAAAATTAGAAAAAGAAGGCATTATACAACGGATTCAGGACCCTAGCGACAAAAGGTTGGTCAGGGTTTTTTTGACAGAAAAGGGAAAGCTATTCAGAGAAGTAGCTCGAAAAACGGTCAAGGCATTCAATGTCAAAGTGAAGGAAGAAATTCCGGAAGCGAAGCTGACAGTGTTTTTTGAAGTCATGGACAAGATCCACGAGATCATTCAGAAGAAGAATATTTATAATCAATAATTCAATCCGCTGTATTTATTATGAAGAGGAGAATAGCAAAGGTTGTTGTCTTGGGATCAGGCGTGATGGGTTCTCGCATCGCTTGTCATTTTGCCAACATTGGTGTTCAGGTTCTGCTACTGGACATCGTACCCAAAGAACCCAACGATCAGGAAAAGGCGAAAGGCCTTACACTGGAAAGCAAGTCGGTTAGAAACCGCATCGTGAACGACGCACTGCTTGCTGCCGTGAAATCAAATCCTTCTCCTCTTTACGATCCCGCTTTCGCACAACGCATAGAGACTGGCAACTTCGACGATGACATGTCGCGCATTGCCGAATACGATTGGGTATTGGAAGCGGTGGTAGAAAACCTTGACATCAAGAAAAAAGTTTTCGAACAAGTAGAAAAATACAGAAAAGCAGGAACGCTCATTACGTCCAACACGTCGGGTATTCCGATGCACGACATGAGCGAAGGACGCAGCGAAGACTTTCGCAAACATTTTTGCGGCACACACTTTTTCAATCCTCCGCGTTATTTACAACTTCTTGAAATCATTCCGAACTCCGCCACAGATCCTGAAGTCATTGACTTCCTGATGCATTATGGCGATCGTTTCTTAGGTAAAACCACGGTATTGTGTAAGGACACTCCGGCATTCATCGCCAATCGAGTGGGTATCTACAGCATGATGGAAGGCCTGAGCGTGATGACGCAATTGGGTTTAACAGTAGAAGAAATTGATAAGCTAACGGGTCCTGTCATTGGCAGACCAAAGTCTGCCACCTTCCGTACCATTGATGTGGTCGGTTTGGATACATTGACCAAAGTAGCGAGAAACTTATCCAACCTTCCAAACGACGAGAAGAAAGATTTGTTCATCGTGCCCGAGATCCTGAATAAAATGGAAGCCAACAAATGGTTGGGTGACAAGACAGGACAAGGGTTTTATAAGAAGACAAAAGATGCGAGTGGCAAAACAGAAATCTTAGCCTTAGATCTTCAAACTTTAGAATACAAACCACAAGGCAGACCAAAGTTCGCGACACTAGAAGCAACCAAAACCATTGACGGATTGAAGGACCGTTTCAAAGTCTTGCTTTCCGGTTCTGATAAAGCAGCAGACTTCTACCGCAAAACATTCCTGGGTTTGTTCGAATACGTTTCCAAACGCATTCCTGAAATCTCCGATGAAGTGTACCGCATCGACGATGCCATGAAGACGGGCTTCGGTTGGGAACTTGGTCCTTTCGAAACATGGGACGCTATTGGTTTGGAGCGTTCGCTGAAACTATTCGAGAAAGAAGGCAAGAAGCCTGCAGCCTGGGTAGAAGAGATGATCGCTGCCGGTCACAAATCATTTTATAAAGTGGAGAACGGCTTGTCGAGCTACTACGACGTCGCTTCCAAATCCTACAAAGTCATTCCGGGCACGGAATCCTTTATCATCCTTGATAACTACAGAGAACGTAAACCGGTATTCAAAAACTCCGGCGTTACCTTGCACGATATTGGCGATGGTGTTTTGTGTTTAGAGTTCCATACCAAGATGAACACCCTTGGCGGTGAAGTCATCGAGGGAATTAACAGAGCCATTACAATTGCAGAAAAGGATTACAGAGGATTGGTCATTGGTAACCAAGGGCCTAACTTCTCTGCCGGTGCCAACCTGGCGCTGGTATTGATGTATGCGGTAGAACAAGAGTACGACGAAATCGATTTCATGATCCGTTCTTTCCAGAACACGATGATGAGAGCGCGTTACTCTTCTATTCCTGTTGTGGTTGCTCCTCATCATTTGACATTAGGGGGAGGTTGCGAAATCACTTTACACGCTGATCATGTTCAGGCGCTTTCTGAAACCTACATTGGTTTGGTTGAGTTTGGTGTCGGTTTGATTCCTGCCGGTGGCGGAACAAAGGAATTGACCTTGCGTGTATCGGATTCGTTCGAAGACGGAGATATCCAATTGAATAATTTGAAAAATGCTTACATGAACATTGCCATGGCTAAAGTTGCTACTTCAGCACATGAAGCTTTAGCCATGAATATTTTAAGAAGAGGCGACGGTATTTCTATCGGTCCCCGCATGCAATTGACGGATGCCAAGAACGCAGCCATCGCTTTGGCGGATGCAGGTTACACACAACCGAAGCAACGCAAAGACATCAAAGTATTGGGTCGTCAGGCATTGGGCATGTTCCATGCCGGTGCACATACCATGGTTTCAGGAAAATACATCAGCGAACACGATCGTAAAATTTCTGAGAAGTTAGCGTACATCATGTGCGGTGGAGATTTGTCTTCGCCAACATTAGTTTCCGAGCAGTATTTACTGGACTTGGAGAGAGAAGCGTTCTTGTCACTCACCGGTGAGAAGAAAACATTAGAACGTATTCAAAGTATATTAACCAGTGGTAAACCTTTACGCAATTAATTTTTGACGATCATGGCAAACAGAGAAGTATACATAGTAGCAGGATATAGATCGGCTGTGGGTAAAGCTCCAAGAGGCGCTTTCCGTTTTACGAGACCCGACGATTTGGGCGCAGCAGTCATTAAACATTTAGTAGCATCCGTTCCGCAATTAGACAAAGAACAAATAGACGATGTCATTGTTGGTAACGCCACTCCTGAAGCAGAGCAAGGGCTGAACATCGGTCGTATGATTGCCTTGATGGGTTTGGATACCGTAAAAGTTCCCGGTATGACAGTGAACCGTTATTGCTCTTCCGGTTTAGAAACGATAGCTATTGCTGATGCGAAAATTCGCGCGGGCATGGCAGAGTGCATCATCGCAGGTGGAGTAGAATCGATGTCACCGATTCCTTTCGGAGGCTGGAAAATCGTTCCGAATTTTGAAGTCACCAAATCCAATGCCGATTACTATTGGGGCATGGGCTTAACAGCGGAAGCCGTAGCGAATGATTTTAAAATTTCCAGAGAAGACCAGGACGCTTTTTCTTATAAGTCACACGTAAAAGCAGCGAAGGCGATCAAAGAAGGGAAATTCAAAGACGACATCGCACCGATCAAAGTGACGGAAGTTTACCTGGACGAAAAAGAAAAGCGAAAAACACGTGAATACATCGTCGATACAGACGAAGGACCAAGAGCAGATACTTCAGTAGAAGCCTTGGCCAAACTGAAACCTGTATTTGCCAATGGCGGTTCAGTAACAGCCGGTAACTCTTCGCAAACTTCAGACGGCGCGGCTTTTGTGTTGCTGATGTCTGAAGACATGGTAAAAAAATTAAATGTGAAACCAATTGCCCGACTGGTCTCGTATGCAGTAGCAGGGGTGGAGCCTCGCATCATGGGTATTGGCCCGATCGAAGCGATTCCGAAAGCCTTGAAACAAGCGAATATGACGTTGGATCAGATTGACCTGATCGAATTGAACGAAGCCTTTGCTTCTCAATCGTTAGCGATTATCCGCACGTTAGGCTTGAATGAAGAAAAATTGAATGTCAACGGAGGAGCCATTTCATTGGGTCACCCGCTGGGATGTACCGGAGCGAAATTGTCGGTGCAATTGTTCAACGAACTGCGTCGCCGCGGCGGAAAATACGGCATGGTGACCATGTGCGTAGGAACCGGACAAGGCGCGGCGGGGATCTTTGAATTGCTGTAAATAATTACTCGGGTTGTTAGACCAATTGTCTTGCCCCTAAATCCCCTGAAGGGGACTTAAAATAAGAAATAGAAGCAGAGTGAAAAAAAGAACTTCGCTATTAGTAATAAGACATTATAAGTATACTCCGCAGCAAAGTCCCCTTCAGGGGATTTAGGGGCGAGGCAGTTAGATTAAACAACAAACAACGACCTAAATCAATACCACTATGGCAGCATCTACTGATACGAAAAGAACAAGAGGCGGGGAATTCGCCATCAAGCAATTGGGTTTTAATGACGTGTTCATTCCGGAACAATTTGATGAAGAACAAAAAATGATTGCCGGCATGGCAAAAGATTTTTTGAATGCGGAAGTAATCCCTCACTTGGATCGTATCGATAAGCAGGAAGAAGGTTTGATGGAGTCGCTGATTGAAAAATCAGGAGAGCTCGGTTTACTGGGAACCTCTATTCCGGAAGCATACGGTGGGTTTGGTAAAGATTTCAATACGTCTCTATTGATGACGGAAACCGTAGGTGCCGGTCACTCTTTTGCTGTGGCCTTAGCTGCACATACAGGGATCGGAACACTACCGATTTTATATTTTGGTAACGACGCTCAAAAACAAAAATATTTACCCAAACTCGCTACCGGTGAGTGGAAAGCCAGTTATTGTTTGACAGAGCCAGGCTCAGGATCTGATGCATTGGCTGCCAAAACAAAAGCTGTATTGTCTGCGGATGGCAGTCACTACGTGTTGAACGGACAGAAGATGTGGATCACCAATGCAGGTTTTGCTAACGTGTTCATTGTGTTTGCTCAGATTGATGGTGATAAATTTACAGGCTTCATCGTTGAAAAAGGAGAAGGTCTTACGCTTGGAAATGAAGAACATAAAATGGGGATCAAAGGATCTTCAACACGTCAAGTATTTTTGAGTGACTGCAAAGTACCGAAAGAAAATTTGTTGGGAGAAATTGGAAAGGGGCACTTGATTGCCTTCAACATTTTGAACATCGGCCGTATCAAGTTGGCGGCCGCGGCGATTGGCGCGAGCAAGCAGACTTCTACTTTATCTATCCGTTACGCAAAAGAAAGAATACAATTCAAGCAACCGATTGCGAACTTCGGTGCGATACAATATAAACTAGCGGAACAAGCCATTCGTATTTATGCTTCTGAATCAGCGATGTACCGTGCAGGTATGGACATCCACCACGAAGAGGAGCGCCTGATGTCAGAAGGCAAATCTGCTGAACAAGCTTTATTAGGAGCGGCACAGGAATTTGCTATCGAGTGCGCGATCTTGAAAGTAGCGGGTTCTGAAACATTGGATTATGTAGCCGATGAAGGGGTACAGATTTTAGGCGGTTACGGATTCTCTGCGGATTATCCGATGGATAGAGCGTACCGTGATTCCCGTATCAACAGAATCTTTGAAGGAACCAACGAAATCAACCGCATGCTGATCATGGACATGTTCCTGAAGAAAGCGATGAAAGGCGAATTGGATCTCATGACGCCGGCTATGGCCATTCAAAAAGAATTGATGGCTATACCGGATTTCGGAGAAGAAGCGGAAGGTTTGTTTGCCGAAGAACATAAAGCGTTGAAGAATTTCAAAAAAGCCTTGTTGATGATCGCCGGTTCTGCTGCGCAGAAGTTCATGGACAAATTAGCCACAGAACAAGAGATCTTAATGAACCTGGCAGACATAGCGATCAACATCTACATGGCTGAATCAGCGGTATTGCGCGCGGAGAAAGTAGCGAGCATCAAAGGAGAAGAAGCAGCCAAGATTCAAATCTTAATGGCTAAAACATACACCTTCGATATGGCCGATCAAATCAACATCGCCGGTAAAAACGCAATCAACTCGATGTCAGACGGTGACATGCAACGCATGTTGCTCATGGGCTTGAAGCGTTTTACGAAAATAGCACCGTTGAATACAAGAGATTCAAGAAGAGCAATCGCTGCGAAGTTGATTGACTCGGATCAGTATACGGCATAAAAGTGGTCAGTGGACAGTAGTCCGTGATCAGTAGGCAAAACAACAAAGGCTCGCTTTAGGCGAGCCTTTGTTGTTTATACCTTTCTTAGGCTAAATCTATTTCCACCACTCATCTCCAATTATCAACGGCTCGTCCGAATTGGCTAGCCTTTTAGGCAAAAATTTTAAAATTTGGAAAAAAGAAAATTGAGGTCCTATCATTTCTTCCGCATGCACCAGATTGCTATTTTAAAGTAACACTTGAGTAAAAACAGAACAACATTTTCTTTAATAGTTAGTTAAGTGGGGAAAATGATACCTATCATCCGAAAAATAAGACTTGATAATACCATTTTATCTGCAATAGCGTTAACTTTGTACTCTCAATTAAGCGTAAGCTTTACCTGAAATTAAATCCACACCATGTCCTTCGTTAAATTAAGATTCATTGACAAAAACAAGTCTCAGTTTTTTGCGACCGTAAGAAGCAGAGTCGATCAGTATTTCGAGGAAAAAGGAATTTCAAAAAAGGCGAACGGCCTGATGATTTTCAAATCAGTTTTCTACCTGGGCACTTTCTTTGGTTTATACGGGCTGATTTTATCGAATCAGTTTCAGCCCTGGACAATGTTCTTTATGGCGCTCGGAATGGGAGCCTTTGCTGCCTTCATTGGATTCAATGTAGCACACGATGCGATCCATGGGGCATACAGTTCCAATGATAATGTGAACGAAGCCATATCAATCTTTTTCAATTTATTAGGTGCAAACGTATACGTTTGGAAAGTCACACATAATGTGGTGCATCACACGTATACCAATATTCCCGGTCATGACGAAGACATTGAAATCGCACCGGGTCTGATGCGGGTAACAGATCACGACCAATTAAGGCCACATTATAAGTACCAGCACTTCTATGGTTTCTTTTTATACTGCCTGGCGAGTTTATCCTGGGTATTCAGAAAGGACTATGTGAAATTCTTCAAGGAGCGCATCGGACAAACCGATAACTCTATGCCTCCTAAAGCAGAGATCTACAAATTGTTTTTCTTTAAAATCCTTTACTACATCATGTTCATCATCATTCCTTTGATTGTATTGGATGTTACCTGGTGGCAGTTTGTGATCGGTTTTGTATGCATGCACTTTGTAGAAGGCGCTGTATTGGGTCTGGTATTTCAACTGGCTCATTTGGTAGAAGGAACAGAATTGATTGATGCGAACGAAGACGGCAACATTGAAGAAGCCTGGGCGATTCATCAAATGCAAACAACGGCCAATTTCGGTTCAAGAAGTGCTTTGACGACCTGGTTATGCGGAGGCTTGAACATGCAGGTGGAGCATCATTTGTTCCCTAAGATTTGTCACATACATTATCCTAAAATCTCACATATCGTTCGTGAAACGGCGTTGGAATTTGGAGTACCTTATCATGATAACACCAGCTTTTTTACGGCGCTAAAATCACATTATAAGGTATTGAAACATTATGGAGCCGATGCTTTGGCTCAGCAAAAATTAGCTCAGGCTTAAGAATAAGTAAAATAAAAACTCTTTTTACAGCAGGTTTCTTTAAAGGGAACCTGCTTTTTTATAGTCTGAAAAGCCGCCCTAGAGTATGTAAGTTTCCAAAAAGAACAGAAAAAAACAGGGATGTTATTTAAATCACTAATCTCTTTTAGCGCCATTTGATTTTAGCGCTGTTCTCACTTTTGTTGGTTACTAAGTGTAACAATACCCCTTTTTGGCTTACTAAAACGCTTTTTAGAAGACATCCTTACAGATGTCCCACATTCTCTAACAAATCCTGCGTTCCTTTCTTTGAAACTATATTTTCCTTCGATGAGCTCATCATTGGAAGGAAAACGCTTTACTTATGATCAACCCGGCTAACTAACTTTTCATAAATCCAAGCCGTAAAATTCCAAGCTTTACTTTTTACCAGGAATACTTTTAAAACCAGAATTGAAATGAGAACATTTTACTTTTATGTGGTCATGCTGTGGTTTGCCATACAAAGCCAACCTTTATGGGCGGCAACTTTTGTGGTGGACAATACCAGTAATGTAGACCCTATGACAACCTATACTTTGGGAGATGGGACAAACAGTCTGAGAAAATGCATACGACTGGCCAATGCTTTGGCAGGAGCCGATGTCATTAATTTCAATATCCCCGGTGCTGGTCCTTATATTATTTCCAGTGCTTCCACATTGACCGTTACGGGAAGTGTTTTGATAGACGGCTTTACACAACCCGGCGCGGCTGCAGGCAGTCCTGTCATTCAAATCCTTGGCATCACCAATAATATACAGTTACTCTCTCTCAGCGCCGGTTCAGACGGCAGTACAATTCGCGGATTGGTGCTTTATACCAACAACACAGGAGTCACTGGTATTCTGGCGAGCGGTAGTAACAACCATATCATTTGCGGAAACTTTATCGGTACGAATAGTGCAGGAACGGTAGTAGGCGGTTCCCTATCCCTGCAGTATGGCATTGATTTGAATACGGCAACAGGTTGTACGATTGGAGGCACGAGTGGTGCCGCTACACGCAACATCATTTCCTCCTGCTCGAACATTGCGGTGCGAATTCGTGTGGCTTCGCACAATACAACAATAGCAGGAAATTATATAGGCACTACTTCATCCGGCAATGTTGCACTGGCAAACGCCAACAACGGCATAGACATCAATGCCTCTAATAACCAAACCATAGGCGGCAGCACTTACGCGGCAAGAAATGTTATCTCAGGAAATGTTATTGGAATCAATGTTCAGATTTGTAACACCCTGGTGGTGAAAGGTAATTTTATCGGCTTGGGAGCGGATGGATCAACGGTGATCGCCAATACACAACAAGGTCTGAGGGTACAGAACAATGGTACAGCAACTACTGCAGTAACCATTGGTGGTCCATTGCGTCAGGAAAGAAATGTAATAGGAGGCAACACCAACGACGGCTTACAATTCAATCATGTCAACGGCCTTACCATTCAAAATAATTATATAGGTTTTGACTCTACCGGTTTGGTCTCCAAGACGAATGGAGCAGACGGCATTCGAATAGCCAATACCTGCAGTACGGTATTGATTGGCGGCTCTTCGTATAACCTGCGCAATGTGATTGGAAACAATAACGGAGTAGGCGTAAGAATGTCAGGCAACCTCGTATCAACAGTTGTTAAAGGAAACTTTATAGGTCTGGCAGCAAACGGTAATACAGCAGCACCGAATACCGGCCAGGGGATTCAAATTTCATCGGGAGTGGCGGTAACAATCGGTGGGCCCATATTGGCGGAAAGAAATGTCATTTCATCCAATGCTAACGATGGGCTTAACTTTTCAGGAACAATTACCGGTGTTACGATCCAAAACAATTACATCGGTTTCGATTCAACAGGCCTGCTCGCCAGAGGAAATACAGGCGATGGCATTGACATGAACGGAGGCAGTACTATTTTAATTGGAGGCTCTGCGTATAATTTGAAAAATGTAATAGGCAATAACACGCAGGTCGGTGTCAGGTTATCGAACAGCTCAGTGTCAACAGTAATCAAAGGGAATTTCATCGGCTTGGCGGCTAATGGTACGACTGCTGCAGGAAATACCGGGAATGGCATACAAAGCAATACCGCTGTAGCAATGACCATAGGAGGGCCTTTACTGGCTGAACGAAATGTAGTCGCTTCTAACGGAGGCGATGGTCTGAATCTCAATCTCACCACTGGTCTGACGATACAAAACAATTACATCGGTTTTGATTCAACAGGGTTATTAGCCAGAGGAAATGTAAACGACGGAATAGAAATTTCAGGCACAAGCAGCAGCACCGTATTGGTCGGAGGTTCGGCTTACAACTTACGAAACGTTATCGGAAATAATTCACAAGTTGGTTTGCGCATCAGCAATACCATCGTATCAACAACCATCAAAGGAAATTTCATCGGCTTAGCGGTTAACGGAAACACCGCTGCGCCAAACGGTAACCACGGGATGGAGATCAACTCCGCGGTCAGTCTGACGATCGGAGGTCCTTTGTTAGCTGAACGCAATATTGTTTCATCCAATGTACAGCGAGGCATGACCATCAATAACTCCACACCTCTTCTCATTCAAAACAATTATGTGGGTACGGATTCAACAGGGTTAATCGCGAGAGGAAATACACAGCGGGGAATCAGTGTCAACAATGCCGCCAGTCTAACGATCGGAGGTACGGCTTATAACCTTAGAAATGTGGTAGCCGGTAATGGGCAGGTGGGTATTGCAGTAGACAATTCGCCGGGTGTAATCTTCAAAGGCAACTTTATAGGACTCTCCAGAAACGGCACAACGGCTATGGGTAATTTGCAGCATGGCGTATTGATCGAACGCAGCAACGGCGCTTTGATTGGAGGTCCTACTGCACCTGAGCGCAACGTAGTATCGTGCAACTCGCAACGGGGTTTTGAAATCAACCAGTCCAGTAACATCCTCTTTGTCAACAATTATGTAGGCGTCGACTCCACCGCTACCTTGATGAGAGGCAATACACAAGTGGGTGTCGCCATTAACAATTGCAGCAATGCAACAGTCGGAGGCACTACTGTATCTGTGAGAAATATTGTTTCCAATAATGGTTACGACGGGATACGCCTTGACAACAGCGCAACTCCTGTAGTACAAGGAAATTATGTCGGTGTGGACATTACCGGTTTGCTGGATTTCGGTAACGGTGAAACAGGCATCAACGTGTACAATGCCGGTGTAGCAACAATCGGTGGTACGACGTACAGCGCCAGAAACATTTCCAGCGGCAACGGGCAAGATGGGATTTTCCTTCACGACAACTGTGCAGGTTCTATCATCAAAGCCAATTTTACAGGTTTAGGGATAGACGGAACCACCATTATCGGTAATGGAAACAGTGGCATCCGCGTATGGGGCGGAGCCAGCTCTAACGGCATCATCATTGGCGGTGCGAATTATGCAGAACGCAATGTAACAGCTGCCAACGGAGCCACAGCTACGAGTGATTCCAGAGATGGTATCCGAATGGAAGGCAATGCCGGGGGACATATCGTGAAAGGCAATTTCTGCGGAACAGATTCAACAGGTACCCTAACGACAGGATATGGCAATACCTGGGCTGGGATTTCTATCAACGAAGTAAACGGCGGGATCATTGGAGGGACGGGTGTTAACGAAGGCAACGTGTCCGGTAACAATGGCCACGAAGGCATCTGGTTAAGAAACGCCACGAACAATATCATCATCGGCAATTTTGTAGGAACAGATAGAACGGCCACTGTGCAGATGGGCAACGGGCAATTCGGAATCAACATCCGCTTTGCGAGTTTGAACAATACCATTGGTGGAAGTGCGGCAGAACAAAATAGTATAGCGTATACCCAATCGGACGCTGTCGATAGTTCAGGCACAGGCGTTTTTGTTGGGGATGGCAGCCGCTACAATAGAATTACACACAATAAAATTTATTGCAACGACGGCATGGGTATCGCGCTTCAAACATTGGCCAACGAAGCCATCGCTACACCTACCGTTACCGCAGCGGATGCTAATTCGGTAAGCGGTACGGGCGCTATTGACGGAGACATCATTCACGTCTACCACAACAGACCTCCTTCCGGTGCCTGCGACTGCGAAGGCGAAACATTCATCGGCACCGCTACCGTTTCGGGCGGTGCATGGACCTTGACACACGGTTTGAATTTATCCATACCGGCTGCCTATGATGTGACAGCAACAGAAACAACGGCGTTGAACAGCACCTCGCAGTTTTCGATTTGCAATACGGCTTTGCCGGTAGAGTTTGTTTCTTTTACCGTCAAGAAATTTTCAGAACGAAACATCGCCATCCAATGGTCCACTGCCTTGGAGATCAACAACAGTTATTTCTTAGTCGAAAGAAAAAATGAAAAAGGCGAATTTGTAGCCATTGACAGAGTAAGCGGTAAGGGCAATTACCAGGGCTTGTCGAACTACAGCTCAGAAGATCAAAACCCTTTAATAGGGATCAATTACTACCGCATCACACAAGTAGATGTTGACGGACGTTTTTCTTCAACGGCCATCAGAGCCATACAAGTTGATGGCGATGGATTACAAATTTTATTGACAACAGAAGGCGTGGGCATCCTCTCGCCGGAAGCCACTACAGCCACCTTGAGCATTTATTCCGAACTCGGACAAGAATTGCTGCAGAAACAAATTCAGTTGAATGCCAATACCTATTATCCGATTTCCGTCGGTTTGCAAAACGGCGTCTACTTATTTTATGTTTCGACGCTAGAGAAAAGTGTGTGGAAGAAAGTACCGGTGAGGTAAGGAAGCAGTAAACGGAGAGCTGAAAACTGAAAACAGATAAATAAAAGAAACAGGAATAGGTTAGCATGGATGTGCTAGCCTATTTTTTAACAAACTGAGTCAGACAGTTAAGATTTATTTCGAGCAATCGTTTTATCTGCATGCATCTAAATATAAAACCGTTTTCCTGTAAGGAATCAAGATTAAAGGGCTATTATACAATACCATCAGCTAAGGATTTTGCATGAAAATAAATTGGGGAATTTATATCATGGCGCTGTGCATTTTTTCTTCTTTGAAAAGCATAGCCGTCACTATTGTTGTTGCTCCAGCCGGAGCGGCGTATACCACCATACAAGCCGGAGTCAATGAGGCAAATGCCGGCGACACTGTTTTGGTAAGAGCAGGTACTTACAATGAAAACGTTACGTTCCCACGCAGCGGCTCTTTGGCGACGGGTCATATTACCTTAATGGGACAAAGCGGAGCCATACTCGATGGCACTGGACGGGGGCAACTGGGCATTTACATCAACAACAGGAATTACATTCGTGTTATCGGCATGGAAATAAGAAATTTCACCGCAGCCGGCACACCAATAGGCATCAGTGTAAGAGGAAGTTCTAGCAACATCGAGATCCTCAACAACAAAGTGCACAACATTGAAAATGCAAACGACAACGCACACGGCATTGCTTTTTACGGCACTGCGGCTACACCCATGACCAACATTCTGGTCGATGGAAATGAAATCAGGAATTGTTTGTTGGGTCAAAGCGAATCACTCGTCTTGAATGGCAATGTCACCAATTTCATTGTATCAAATAACCTGGTACACGACAACGACAACATCGGCATTGACTTCATCGGTTTTGAAGGGGTGGGCCCAAACGGTTCAGATCAGGCGCGTAACGGACTGTGTATAGGAAACACGGTTTATAATATTTCTACCGCGACCAATCCTACCTATGGCGGAGATCTCAATGCCGATGGGATCTATGTGGATGGCGGTGCAAACATTACCATCGAAAGGAATACTGTATATAACTCCGACATTGGCATTGAACTAGCGAGTGAGCATGCCGGTAAGAACACAGAAAACATTATCGTAAGAAACAATTTTGTTTCCGGATCCTACCAGGCTAATATTATGGCTGGTGGTTATGACGATGACAGAGGCAATGCAGTCAACATTGTCATCGTTAACAATACCACCTATCAGGCATCACAGGGAGAATTGGCACTGCAGTTTAATTGCAGTAACATTACCATCAAGAATAATATTTTTTATGGCATAGTAGGTCAAGATTACCTGCAAGAATGGGGAAACAATAATACGGGTATCAGTGTCAGTAACAACTTGTATTTTGGACAAAGCACCACATCGCCCGGTTCATGGGCAGATGCACGAGCAAGGTATGTAAACCCGCGGATTACCGCTAATCCCTACATGCACCTTACAGCTACTTCACCGGCGATAGATGCCGGATTGAACTTGGGTAACGACGGCAGTGGTAGTCCTATATCAGGCGTGTACGACATCGACAAGGAGGCACGCGTGGCGGGAGCAGCCATTGACATTGGAGCAGATGAATACGGCTCAACATTACCTGTAGATTGGCTTCATTTTGAAGGTGTCCGGCAAGATCCTGGTGTCTTGTTGACTTGGCAGACCACCTTCGAATTCAACAACAATTATTTTGAGGTACTGCGTTGCATGGACCTAGAAACGGAAAGTTGGGAAGCGGTCGGACGTGTAAAGGGAGTGGGCACTACTTCTGTGATACATTCGTATGCCTGGATGGACCATCCTGTATCCGGCATCTCTTATTATAAAATAAAGCAAGTGGACGAAGACGGTCATTTTTCATACAGCGCCGTGCGAGCTGTTCACGTAGACAAAGACGAATTGCAAATTTTGCTGACAGCAGAAGGAATAGGTCTTGTCTCCACGGAAACAACAACAGCAACGTTATGTATTTATTCAGAATTGGGCCAGGAATTATGGAAGCAACACCTTCAGTTAGCTGCCCATACGTACTACCCGCTTTCTACGGGGTTAAAAAGCGGTATCTATTTCTTCGACCTTTCTACCGGAGAGCAGCGAGTTTGGAAAAAGGTGCTCGTGAAATAACGCGATAGAATCGGGAAGAAAAATAAAACAGCCGCGGGTGCGGCTGTTTTGATGTGGTGCCGGCATTGGCCGGCACCGGTCTCGCATTTTTATTTCTTCTTTTTCAAATAATACTCATACAACAATCCCGCTTGCAGCGACCCGTCGGAAAGCTTCAATTCCTCGCAGGCATACACACTGACGTTATACTGCCCGCTTCCTGAGCCGGAGGCCGTGTTCGTGTAAATGACCGTTCCATCTGAGGAATAAGTAGCAGGAGCCGTGTTGCCGTTAAAGCCAAAGGCCGATGCCGTAACATTGACCGGAAAAGTGGGGTCAAAAAATGTTTTGGTTCCGCCATTGATGACACGTGCATACACCACCCATTCGCCGCTTTGCAAAGCCTTGGCTTGGATGCAGCCGGAGGTATCCGTTACGTCTGTTGTGTCCACCGGATCAGTAGTGCCACCGTTTGATGCTTGTGGTTGGGCCTCTTCTTTTTTACAGGAAACGAGCAATAAAACGATACCTAAAAGCAGGATGATTTTTTTCATAAGCTTGGATTAAAAATGCTAAAAGTGAAGTCTATTTATAGAATTGTAAATTTATAATTTACAAACGTAAACTTATTTTGTAAAAATAAAAATTAATTGATTAAAATTGCGGAGGGCTTAAACAGGGAACTTCGTTTAGAACAAATAAGAGCGGAGCTTTCTAATACGGGTATATAGTGCCATGCAATTAGTTGGCTGATATGATAGGTGTTTTCACATCTATTAGAAATAAAATAAGAAAAAGTTGGTGAGGTATTAATCGTGAGCTGAGGACTGAAAACAGAGAACTGAATTGTAAGAGCCGTCCCGATAATTTCCGGGACGGCTCTTTTTATTTGTCATAGGTAAGACCGCGGGGACTGTTTACTCTAACAAATGTTTCGGCCTGTCAGGGGACAGGCCGAGGAATACTGACTTTATTTTCTCCGAAGCAAAGTCCCCTTTAGGGGATTTAGGGGCTAGACAGTATGGAGTACGAGCGCGAGTATGGAGAAGGAAATCTCAATACTCAAGCTCCATACTCTATTCTGTAATGTCCCCTTTAGGGGATTTAGGGGCCAGACAGAGGGACAAAGAACAGTTGTCATAAAACAAAAAACGGTGTTTTTCATACCATCAGTGTCAGGTCGAAAGACCTGACACCCAAAAAAAAGCAGAAGAGAAACAGAAAGTGTCGATCACTTTTTCAAGGTCATGTGTTTTTGCTATAAAACCTTTCTCCTAAAAAATCTCCGATTAATCCCAGAATGGGGAATAAACAAATGGCTTATCCGACTGTCAAAGGACTGCTTGGTGCTTAAAAAACACTATCTGCCTGTTTGTTAGGCAAAAACAGCAGGTATTTCGAAAGAATTTCTTGCGTAATTCATCATAAAGTTACACCACTCTCTTATCTTTACAACTTACACGAATATTGACTTTTATGAGGAATAGCAGATTGATCTTTACCCTCTTGTTTACCGGCATTATTTTTCAATGCTTTGCCCAACCAGGAGCCTTAGACCTTAGCTTTAATAAAACAGGTAAACAGTCTTTTACACTTAAAACAAACCGTTCAGACGATCACATTACCGCAAGCTTCCTGCAACCGGACGGCAAGCTGCTGGTGGCGGGATACTATAATGGAAATTTCGGACAGCTTGGATTTATCAGCCGTTTAAATGCAACAGGAGAAACGGATGCCACCTTCGGCAACAATGGGCGGGTGCGCTTTCAGGATTTTGAAACAGACGGTGTGTACATGAGCGATTTCATTCCTCAATCCATTGCTTTGCAGAGTACAGGTAATATTGTGTTAGTGGGTCATTATGGCAGCGACGGTTATCAACCGGCCATCGCCAACTTGCTTTCTGATGGCAGTTTAAATAAAGAATTCAATACCAACGGATATAAAATCATTGAGGATGCTGAAGACGCGTTTGGAACCCGGGCTTCCCTTCAAACAGTTCAAATTCATCCTTCTACAGATAATATCATTGCTTGTGGAGGCACGGATGCTGAGGCTGTGTTACTAGAAGGTTCTGCTACAGTAAAAATGCTTGTGGTGGCTTTAACCAAAACCGGAACTCCTTTTACATACTCCAACAAAGAGTTTATAACACATTCGCTATTCAACGCCACCGGTTCCAACATTACCTGTTCCGTGCGCTTTCATCCAGATTCCATGTACATTGGGGTGAATAACAACCCCGATGGCTTTTATCATGCAGGCGTTGCTTCACTCAGCATGATTACCGGCGAATTCAATGCGTTGTTTGCTAACGATGAGGAAGCATTCTTACTAAACGATTTTGGTGCTTACGAGGCAAATTACTGTCATACTATTGCTTTGACCAAAGACAACGACATTCTTTTTGGTGGATACGTCAGCGAAGGCGCCGGTGGGACAGAACCACAGCATTGCGTTGTTACAAAAATCCTTGCTGCATCCAAGTCTGTGGATCCGCTTTTTGGTGATGCAACATCACCGGGCTCAAAAGTTCTTCAGTTTGAACTATCCGACCAACAACAATTTTTAAGCCTTGCATTAGATCAAAACAACAACATTTTTGCAGGTGGTTATTACACCGATGAATCCGGCGACCGATATTGGGCGTCGGCACGTTTGAGTAGTGGCGGACAGCTCTTAACTGAATTTGATACAGACGGCAAAAAAACGTTCCCGATAAGAACGAACTATGGTATTTCCACCATTCATCCCGTCAGCGGAGGATACCTGCTGGCTGGTACTCTTTCCATCAGTGAGCCTACGGTAGCCGATGGAATTGTTAAAAAGATAGACAACAATGGCAATGCGGCAACAACCTACGCCAATGCTTCCGAAGCCACGGTATGGGCAAGAGACTTTTTTGCTACGGCGGAAAACATGACCCTCTACAACGGCAGGTTATGGGTATGTGGCAATATACCCAATAACAGTACGCAGCAAAATGGAGGAATCACAGTATTAAATTCGAGTACAGGAGCAATTGACGCATCCTTCGGCGGCAAGCTGGGCGCAGCTCCCGGAGCCTTTCTTCTTCCTGGCAGCAGCGCTTATCCCAACATGTGGATCAGAAACCTTCGTTTTCAAGGCAACAAATTGATTGTGGCCGCTACTTATTTTAACAACTTAACTGATGCCGACGAATTGCTCCTCATGCGTTTTAACCTGGTAGATAATTCCCTGGAGTTGGATACCGAGTTTGGTGAAAACGGCTACGCTATCTCCACCCTCAATGCCGGAGGAATTCATCGCGTGCAGGGACTGCTTGTTCAGAACAATGGAAAAATCATTGTTTACGGTTATTTTGGTGGCGAAAGTGCCATTACTGTCTTAGGTTTTACAGCAGAAGGTGACGTGGATACGTTCGCAGGCACAGGAGCATATATTCATGCGGAAAGCCCTACAGATCCGGGAGAACGCAAAACCATGGACGGTAAAATTTTATCCAACGGCAACCTGGCTTTCACCACATCTGTTTATGGCCCGGTTTCCGGCAGCAGTGATATGCTAGTGTTTATTCTTGCAGCTGATGGATCTTTGATCAGCAATCAAGTTTATGACCTTTTTGGAGAATCATCAGACGGTGCCTGTGCATTGGCAGAAAAGGCGGACGGTTCACTGTTTATTGGAGGTTATTCCAACGATGCTTATACAATCCTTTCTTTGAAAACGAACGGTGTGCCGGATACGGATTTTGATGGCGACGGTAAATGGGTTATCCCGAACAAAGACAACACATACAATGAAAGAATCGTTGGCTTATACGTCAATGGACAAAGCCTTGTAGCAGTAGGCCGGGCGAATAACGAAGAAGGAGGAGAAGAGCTAATCACCGCCATGCGTTTAACATTGAAAGGAAGAAACGACAGTACCTTTACAGGAAAAGGATATACTGAGATTGCGTATAGCAAAGGAAAGAGTTCCCTGCTGGCAAACGATCGTTTATACATAGCCGGACATATAGAAGAAGATGGGGCAGACATGGTCTACGGAGATGTTTACAAAATACAGCTTGGCACAGGCCCTGTGATCAAAGAAACGAAATTGGTACTTTCCAACGAGGTCAAAACTTTTGGTACAGGCCCTTTCCTTCTCAAAAAGGTCACCAACAGTCCGGCACCGATTACTTATAAAATTACACAAGGCACAAATAAAGCCACCGTCCATCCGACTACAGGTTTGGTGACGATGCTGCATTCTACTTACGAAGCAGGGCCTGTAGTTGTATCAGCAACGCAAGCTGCGATTCCGGGTTATTCATCAGCCACGGCAGAAGCTTACATCACCATCAACAGAGGCATACCGACCATTGTTTTCACGAACCAGGGAGGTATCGTAGAAGACACATTGAAATTAGTCTTCAGCTCTAATTCCGAAGGCTATCATTATTTCAATAGCGTTGGTTCTGGCGACGTGTATGAATTTTACGGAGAAGATCATGTCGTCATTATAGGCGTCGGCGAAAGTAAGATTGGATTGTATTATTACAGTTCTCAAGATTACGAAGAAGGTTATGCAGAAGCGATCATTTTCGGTTATACAGCCCTCGTTGCTCCTGTAGCCAACAACGATCAGGCGGAATTAATTTATGGTCAGCAAGAAACCATCAAATTTAACGTGCTAAGTAACGACGAAGCATATACAGGTGCCATCGTATCAAGTAAGGTCGATCTGGATCCGGGTACTGCGGGAATACAAAGTGTATATGTTTCTCCTTCCTTGGGTTTATTTGAAGCAGATACCAACGGAGAGATTACTTATACGCCATTCTCCGGCTTTATAGGTTCAGGACAAATAACATATACCATTACCGATACAAAAGGTATATCGTCTAAGCCGGCTAATATTTCCGTAGCGGTAATCTTACAAGGAGAGGCGCCTGCCTTGAAAGCAACAGAATTGATTACGCCAAACAACGATGGGTTGAATGATGCATTTGTCATTGGTTATGTAGACCTGGAGAAAGAGAATATCTTAAAGATATACGACCGCACAGGCGCAGAGCTGTATTCAAAAACCAATTATAGCAACGATTGGAAAGGCGAGTTGTCTAATGGCAATGCTGTTGAAGATGGTGTTTACTTTTTCTTGTTTGTAGAAGAAGGGAACGGAAGGAAAAGAGAATTAAAGGGCGCTATTGAAGTTAAAAGATAAATTAAGAGGTTGTCTTTTATCGGCAGCCTGATCGATTTTATTGAAAATGCTATTTGATTTTACTGTATGAAGAAACATTTACTATTGTTTTTTTTAGGGTGTCTGTATGTCAACCGGCTTGTCATAGCCCAACCTGGAAGACTGGATCTTAGCCTCAATGGCAATGGCCTGGCTACTTTTTCATTCAAGCAAAATGTATCACAAGATTTTGTGACGGCAACGTTTTTGCAAGCTGATGGGAAATTATTGATTACAGGCTATGATACCCTTTCACAAAGAGAAGGTTTTGCGATTCGCTTGCTTGCTAACGGATCGCTGGACAAAAACTTTGGGAAAAACGGCAAAGTATACCTTGATGAAGAATTTTCTTTATCAAGGTTTATTCCAAATGCACTCACGGTATACGAAGACGGCACAGGAGATATCATCATCGCCGGCCATCTTCAATTAGGCAATCCGGTAATCAGTACGACACCGACATTGGTTTGCCTCACAAATGAAGGAATTAAAAAAAATATGTTTGGCTCCAACGGGTCTGCGACGTTTACGAATATCGTATCTGGCAACGGGGCAACTTTTAGAACGGTCCAGATCCATAAAACTACTGGTAATGTTTTAGCAGCCGGAGGAACAAACAGTATACAGGATTTCTCATCTACTTTTGCCATCGTTTCCTGCGACAGAAATGGTAATTTCACGGCCTTCAATGACTTCAGCGGATACAAGTTGTACAGCGTAGACGGCGGTAGACGTGGGCAGATCACCAGTTCGGTCATACTTGATTCGGATACGATGTACATCGCAGGGAACACATGGGACGACAATGGGTTTTCAAGTATCGCTGTTGCCAGCGTGAACATGCTCACGGGAGAAGTTGGTCCGAATTACCAATCTTTAGGAAGCATCATTGCTTTGAGCAAGCAAGGCTATAGCAACAACAGTTGTGAAGCCATCGCCTTAACAGCGGGTAAAAGTCTTTTGTTGAGTGGTTCCGCTTATAATTTTAGTGACAGTTTATTCATTGTGCGCAAATTGAAACCGGCACTCATTTCCAATGATACTTCTTTTGGTCTTAATGGAGATGCTTTTACAAATGTTGCTACCACAGGCGATGAGCGTGGGTATACACTCGCTGTCGGTTCAGACGGCAAGATCATGCAAGGTGGCTTTTATACGGAAGGTGGATTAAAAAAATGGGTGATTGTTCAATTGAAAGCGAATGGAACAATAGAAAACACATTTGGAACAGCAGGCATTTTAAAACCAGGAAAAACTACAAATGCCAGCGGCCCGCTGATCAACAGCTTATCCAATGGATCTTACATACTCTCAGGAAACTTTGTGACCGCAGGCACAGGGGCATCTGATGTGATTGTGAAAAAGATTAACAGCAACGGTTCTTCTGACAACAGTTATGGTACCAATTCAGAAAGTAAAGTTTGGGTGCGCGATGCCAATACGTTATTGAAAGACATTATCGTCAAGTCAGACGGTAAAATATTATTGATTGGAAACATCATCAAAGAAAACCTACAACGTGCAGGGGTGGCTTTATTAAACGCAGATGGCACACCAGACGGAAGTTTTGGAGGATTAAACGGAGCTGACCCGGGTGTTGTTTTTTTACCGGATTCATTGCCTAACATGTTGCTCTTTTTAGGGAAACAACTGAACAACGGAAAAATGTTGCTAGCAGGTGTATGCCATTCCTCCTTACCTGCAGAACAGGAGGATATATTTCTAATGCGGCTCAACTCCAATGGAATCATTGACAACACATTTAACGGAACAAAAGGATATGTCAGGGTTCAGGACGATTCGTTAAGTGGAGCAGACTATCCGCATAGCATTTTGATTCAATCTAATGATAAGATCATTGTAACCGGAGTGTTAAAAATTGGCAATGACAGGATGGCTGTCATGCGTTTCAATGCGGCAGGCTCATTGGATATGACGTTTGCCGGAGGCAAGGGCATTCATTTGGATGACAGCAGCGATGTTTCAGAACCAGATGTGTTCGGTGCAGTAAAAGCGGTATTGCAACCCGATGATAAAATCGTATTTTCTGGTTCACACGATGCGGATGGAGAAACTACAGATATGGCCGTGTTGCGACTTACTAAAGACGGGCTGCTTGACGCGACATTCGGGGTAAATGGAAAATACAAACATGATTTTGACGGCAGTAACGATGAAGCTACCTGTATCGCATTAAAGCCAAACGGTTCCATTGTGGTAGGAGGATATGGAATTAAAAATGGTACCGGACAATACGCTTTGGTGCAATTGAAAACGAACGGCATGGCCGATACTTTGTTTGGAACCAAGGGTACTGTATTGTTCGGCAAAGGATATGATTATCAACAGTTGATGAATGTATCGATAGAAAACGACCGCATCGTGGCAATGGGTATAGCACAAGGATCAGACGATAAGATCTATACTACAGCACTTCGCTACACCGCTACGGGCGAATTGGACCGAAGTTTTTTGGGTCAGGGACATCACCTGGTATCAGAAGGTTATGCGACACAAGCCTTATTAAGTGGAAGCAGTTATTACATCTTAGGCTCTACAAAATTTGTGGAGGAACCTCGCATGATAGGTTTTGTAGCTAAGCTAAAACTGGGAACGGGTCCTGTCATCAAAACCACCAGTCTTAACCTCGCTAATTTGGTCAAGACTTATGGTGATGAACCATTCCTTTTAAAACCCATCAGTAATAGTGCGGCACCTGTGCGTTATGCTGTAACTACTTCGGGAAGCAGCTGCGCTACCGTTCATCCAACTACGGGATTGGTTAAATTAACTTGCGGTACGCCCTTTGGCTATGTGCAAATCATGGCTATACAGGATGCTGTATCAGGATATACGGCCGATACGGCCTATGCACAAATCAAGATCAACCGTGCGATACCCACCATTGTTTTTCCTAACCAGGGAGGTGTGTATGTAAGCGGGCCCGACAAAGACACCATTACATTATCCTACAGTTCTAACTCCGACGGGTATTTTTATTTTAACAAAATGACGTTTGACACCGTCATTTCGCAAAGCGGAGAAAGCAATGTGGTGGCCATTACTGGTATAGGAGAATCTATTGTGAGATTGACTTATGATCAGACCGACAATTATGAATCTCACTATGTAGAGGCGAAAGTATTGGGCAGTATTGTGTTAAAAGCTCCAGAGGCCAATGAAGATAATGCGGTAATGATCTACGGACAGCAGACGAAGATTACTTTTAATGTACTGAGCAACGATGAATCCTATGCGGGCTCTTTGGAAGCAAGCCTTATTGATCTCGATCCTTCTACACAAGAAATAGATCATATATACTTGTCTTCTTCACTGGGTTATTTTGAAGCCGACACAACGGGCCTAATTACTTATATTCCTTTTTCAGGTTTTATTGGTTCAGGCTTTATAACCTATACGATCCGCGACAGTAAGGGCTCTGTTTCTGCGCCTGCTAAAATTGCAGTGGAGGTTACTTTGCAGGGAGAAGCTCCTGCCCTAAGAGCGACGGAGCTAATCACACCTAACAATGATGGATTGAATGATGCTTTTGTCATTGGCAATATCGTGCTGGGGAAAACAAATCAATTGAAGATATTTGATCGCAATGGAGCGGAACTATTTACAAAAAACGATTATGCTAATGATTGGCGCGGGGAATTATCTAATGGTAAGCAAGTAGAAAACGGCATATATTATTATTTGTTTGTAGAAGGAGATGTAGGCAATCAGCGTGAACTGAAAGGTGTAGTGGAATTGAGAAGATAAATGGGAGAGGAGAAATGAGATAGAATAAGAGAACAATGCAGCTAGCTAGGAATACCATGAAAAAACAACTTTTAAGCAGGATGCTTCCGGTAGCGATCGGAATGGCCCTCGGCACCTGCGCACTGGCACAGCCAGGTACGCTGGATGAGTCTTTTAATGGTAAAGGCATCAAGGAAATTGCCTTTCGTCAAAACATCTCCAGCGATTCGGTGGTCGCTACGGTCTTGCAGCCGGACGGAAAATTATTGGTTGCGTTGGTTGACAATGCCGGTATTCTGCCCACGGAAAATGCGGTAGTGATCCGTTTGAACAGCAATGGAGAAAGAGATAACTCTTTTGGAGTCGGAGGAAAAGTAAACGTGAGTAATTCTGTCATCACCAATTTTCACCACAATGCCATTGCTTTACAAAGTGATGGGAGAATTGTATTAGCAGGTCATACGTATATTTCAGGTAACACGACCTTCCTTTGCTTGGTTAGACTCAATGCAGACGGGAGTAAAGACGACACCTTTGGAGAAGCCATTGGACAGAAGAAAAAAGGTTACAGAAATATTACTAGTAATACAGGTTATACGTTTAGAACTGTACAAGTACTCAACAACACGGGTACTATTCTAGCGGCAGGCAGCAGAGAAAACGGAGCATCAGGCAGTTTGATTTATACCGCAACAGATCAATACGGTACTGTGGTTACAAACTACGGCAGTGTTACTACTGGTATTGTCACTCTCGATTTTGGCGTTTCTCCTTCTGCTGGTTTTTACAATCTTGTACGCGCTTCTGTTCTGGATCAAAATTCAGAAGTATGGTATGTAGCGGTTACAACCGGTCAAGGAACAAACTTCCGTTTTGGTGTGGCTGCAATTGATGCGAGCAGCGGAGCGCGTAAATTAACTTACCAGGCGCAAGGCAAATATGTTTTGCCGGTTTTGACAGGCACAAATGGCAACGATTGTCAGGCCATTGCTTTTACACCAGACAACAAAAGCTTGCTGCTTGCTGGTTCTCAGGATTTCAGTTTGTCTAAAATGATGGTTTACAAATTGGATAAAAAACTAAAACCTGATTCCAGTTTTTCAGCGGATGCCATCTCTACTTATTCCATACCTAATGCATCAGATTGCAAGGCTTTATCGATTGCGGCAGAAACAGGTGATAAGGTATTGCTAAGCGGATATGCCTTAGTTCCAAATACGGGCGGTGTAGCGGCGTTTATTAAAATCAACAGCAAGACAGCGGCGGTGGAAAGTGATTTCGGATCAAACGGAACAAAAATATTTACTGACAAATCAACCAATGGCATTAGCCGACTGGTCTATCTGACAGGTCTCCGCAAGTATATTGGAGCCGGTGATTATAGCATCAATGCGGCTTACGATGTTTTTGTAAAAAGAATTGAACTCGATGGTAATCCTGACAACAGTTACGGCAAATCATCGGAAGTGCTCTGTCATGCAGAAGATGCAACAGCTTCTATCGAAGATATCCATGAAAGAGGCGACGGCAAGATTTGGGTTTGCGGTAACACGGCAAGCAACGGCTATGCAACGATCGCTTTATTGAACAAAGACGGTAGTTTTGATCCCTCTTTCAAAAACAACTTCGGCGATACTGAACCCGGTGCACAATACATTTCCAGTTTTTTACCCATGCCCCCGGCAGGCAGTAATCCTTTGCCTAATGCAAAAGCATACGCAATCGCAGAAACAAGCGATGGTAAATTATTGGTAGCCGGAACTTATCAAATCAATGGCAATTCAGCTATCACACCGTTTGTTTTGAAATTGAAAAAAAGCAACGGCATCTGGATAAGAGATACAGATTTTGGTGTCAGTACACAAGGCTATATCATTATGCCACTCGGTGCTGGAGATGATTATGTGCAGGACATGATCATTCAGCCGGATGGCAAAATATTATTGTACGGTTATGTGTTCAATGGAGGAGCTAATAATGCAGCGGTTACTCGCCTCACCAGTTCGGGAGCGATAGACGCCACTACGTTTGCCACCACCAGCAGCTACGCAGCCGGTACCTATGTGCAGCCTTTAACCTCGGCAGAATTGAATTCACCGGCTCGTCTGTCTTTTGCTTTGCAACCGGATAAAAAAATTGTGTGTACAGGTCCAGGTAGAAATGCGCAAGGGTTGCCGGTCTTCTTAGCCTTTCGTTTAGGAGAGAACGGACAAGCGGATGCAGTATTCAACGCCAATGCCAAAGCGGCGTTAAATTTTGATCGGGCTACTTCCATAGCCTTGCTGTTGAAAAAAGACGGAAGAATTGTTTTAGGCGGTCAAAAAGACACAAGCAACGGGAAATGGTATGCCATGGCGCAGTTGAAAGCAGATGGCAAAATTGATCCTACTTTTGATAACGATGGAAAATTGTTTATCAATAAAGGATTAGGTGTACAAGCGATCGTGGAGTTGACCGAAAGCACTTCAGGTGCCCTCGTAGCTACAGCCGTTGGCGCGATTTCAGATGGTGGTTATTTTTTGGTGATGGGTATTCGCGTATCGGCTGCAGGAGAAGTGGATCGGACGTTCTATGGCAACGGTCTTTTACCGGTTGCTAAAGGTTTTCCTCAGTCTACGCTTTCGTCAGACGGCAGCTTATTCATCTTTGGTCAACGCAATGCAGCAGAACAAACAGCAGTCGCCTTCATGTTAAAGATGAAATTAGGAACTGGCCAGGTGGTGAAAACAACCAATCTGGTATTGGCTAATTTAACGGTTCAATACGGAGATGCTCCTTTCAAACTGCAGCCGATTACCAACAGCCCCGCTAAAGTATATTACACTACTACACGAAGTAGCTGCGCGGAAGTAGATCCAGCGACGGGAGAAGTAACCATCACCTGTGCGACTATTGATAGCGGAGTAGATGTAGAGATTCGCGCTTTGCAATTGCCTGTTAACGGGTATACCGGAGACACCACTTATGCCTCCATAAAAGTTTTAAAAGGGGTGCCCAGAATTCTATTTACCAATCAGGGTGGCGTGATCGATGATACCCTCACGGTGCTGGCCTTGTCCAATTCCGGTGCCACACCCACTTTCACACAACTTGACGGAGCGGACAAAGTACAGTTCATCACCACAAAAAAGGCTAAAATCATAGGCGTTGGTTCTTCGACGGTAAGCGCTGTTTTTCCTGCGACTAGTAATTATGAAGCGGCTACCGCTGTAGCTTTGATTACAGGCTATACCGAAATCAACGCGCCGGATGCCAACAAGGATGACGCGGAATTTGTTTTTGATTCGCAGGATAACATCAGCATTGATTTATTAAGCAACGACGAAGCCTACACCGGTGTCATCGTGCCTTATTCGGTGGATCTGGATCCGTCGACACCTGCACGGGACAGCTTCTATGTATCTCCGGCACTTGGTTTATTTGAAGTCGACAGTACAGGTGTGGTTACGTACACTCCGTTCTCTGGCTTCCTTGGTTCCGGCGACATAACCTACACCATTCGCGACAGCAAAGGATTAAAGTCTGCACCAGGCATTATCCATGTAGCGGTTATTCCGAAGGAGAATGTACCTTCCCTGAAAGCCACAGAATTGATCACACCAAACAACGACGGCTTGAACGAAGCTTTCGTCATTGGTTTTGTAAACCTTGAAAAAGAAAACGAACTGAAAATATTCGATAGAAACGGTTTGGAATTATTCACTCAAAACAATTACCAAAACGACTGGACAGGAATTTTACCAAACGGTAAAACGGTAGAGAACGGCATTTACTACTACGTGTTTGTAGAAGGAAATAACGATGGGCAGCGGGAATTGAAGGGCGCGTTTGAGATTAGAAGATAATCCCGATAATTATCGGGAGTGATCAGTGGTCGGTGATCAGTGGTCAGTAACATTTAGAATAGAAAAAACTTAATACATAAATCAAATCTTACATCAACCTTAAATAATAACTAATCCAACTGATCACTGACAACTGATCACTGACAACTATTTTCACATGAAAGCACAGCTACGATCCATCCTTTTCACTGCCACGGTCCTGTTATTGCCAGCCGTTGCTTTTGCTCAGCAATATCCTTCGGTCGGATTTTTCACTAATACGCAATTGTTTTTCAATCCCGGCTATGCGGGTTCGGGGGAAGGCATTCGCGCTACAGGCTTGTACAGAGCGCAGTGGACAGGCGTAGCAGGTGCTCCGCAAACACAAGTTGTTGCCATCGACGGTCCTTTGGGTCGCGGCATCGGTTTAGGTGCTACGGTATCGCGAGATAAATTTTTCTCTTATAGTCAGATTGACATCATGCCGAGTGTGTCTTACCGCATCAACGTAGGTCCGGAGTCTTATGTACAGGCTGGATTAAGAGCAGGTGTATCGATTGTGAATTTCGGTTCGGATGTATTCCAGTGGGACGATAACGATCCCTTGAAAAATAACCAGACAAGAAACGGTGTGGTACCAAGAATCGGAGCCGGTTTATATTACAAGGCACCGAAATATTTTGTGGGTTTATCCGCACCGGATTTGGTGAACATCGATTCCAAAAAAATATTCTACGACAACAGCACCAATAAGAAAACCATCAAAACAAACTACTTCCTGACCGCCGGAGCAAGAATAGATGTGAGCGAGTACATCACGTTTGTACCGAACGCTTTGGTAAGAGCCTACGCCAACCGACCGGTATACGCCGCGATCAATGCCGGATTTGAATTCAACCAAACCGTTTTATTCGGTGTAGGATACATTTACTCCAACGGAATAGCGGCTTACACCATGATTGGCTTTACACCTAAACTGAAAGCCGGTTACCGTTTTGAATACAGTCCTTCCGATAACAACATCGGCAAGTACTCCACCAATGAAATCATCATCTCTTATGGCATACAATAATATACTGCACGCTCAGGGACTGAAGATCAAAGAAATAGTAGTATGCATACTAATATCGCTTTGCTTTTCCGTTTCTCTTTCCGCAAAGCCTGATCCGGCAGCCAAGACAAAAGCTGATCAGCAAAAGATTTTATTGCTCGATCAGTATTACCGCTCAGGGAATTACAATTTCGGCTTGACGCGCGTCAAAGAATTTTCCAGAACGTTTTCCAAACGTTACCCTGCAAACTCTTTGTACCGTGTATCGCTCAAAGCTTATGCGGCTTCCTTTAGCCTGGCGGTATCTAAGGTAGAAGACTACTACCGCTACCTGGGAGAAGCGGAAAAAGAATTCGCGCAAGGAGATAAAACAGACTTGTCCGCGTATATTCTGGCTGCCAATGCCCTGGCAGAAGCTTACGCGAGTACAGGCAATCAAATCAAAGCGCAGGAGATTTATGCTGAAGTATTGAACAGCAGCATTTTCTTAAAAGAACAGCATACAAACCCCTACGCCTTGGAAGTCGCTTACGGCAGCGTGCTGGCACAATTCCGTCAGGGTTATTACAATGCGGCGCAAAAAAATGTAGCGCGTTATTTATCCCCCGCCTTCTTAAGAACCGGCGCTTACGATTCTATTCCGCACAAAGATGGCACCTTGTATTATGGCAAAGTAAAACAAAAGGACTTATTGCTGCGCAGAAAACAATACGCGCAATTGGTCTTGTTGAAAGCAGAAATTTTCAGAGAAAACGGTTTGATTGATTCGGCCCTTCATGTGCTGAACCAGTCGGAAACCTGGATCAAGAAGAACTTAAAGTACCAGGAAGGTTTATTGGCACAAACCTATTTGCTGAAGGGACAATTGTACAATGTAAAGGATGATCTCAAGGAAGAAGAAAAAGCATTGTCCAAAGCCTTGGGCGCTTCGCAGAAATTTTACAAACAACATTCACCGGTAGCGGCAGCCATACAACGCGAATTGATCCGCAACCTGGTCGAACAAGGACGGCCGGAAGAAGCGACGGTACGTAACAACAACCTCGACGTACAAGTATTGGGGTATTACGGTAAAAACAGTCTGGCTTACGAAAACAATAAACTCATCGATGTGGAACGCGAGATCTACAACGCGGAATGGAAACGTGCGGCGCGGCACCTGGAAGATTACCTCCACAACGAAGAGGTATTGCCTCCTTACCACAAGCAACGCGCCGATGCCCTGATAAAAATTGTAGACGCTTACATCAATACCAACGAGATCGACAAAGCGGAAGCCTCCCTATTGAAAGCGGTAGACATCTACGAAAAACTCAACGGCAAGCAGGCACCGGTTTATCATTTGACCTTATTGAAACTGGCCGCTTTCTATACCGAGTACTCCGATAAATTCAAAGAAGCGGAAAGCATTTACAATTACAGTTTTGACAGTGTACTCAACGTCAGCATTTCACATTACAGCGTGTATTACAACCAACACAAATACGGGGAAGCACATTTGATGGAAGTGTTGGAGCGTTACGATAAAGCAGCTGCCTTATACAATGACATCACGGAAGATGCCAAAATCAAATTCGGACCGACCTCCATCGATTATGCCATCGCTCTGGATCGCTACGCCGACTTTGAGGTGACGATCGGAAATTACCTGGAAGCGGATCAGAAACTGAAAGAGGCGCGCTTGATTTTTGAGAAAAATATCCAACGACGGCACATCCAAGACCAGGCGCATTTGCTGCAGACTCTGGGACGCTTCCTGATCGTGCAGGGTTTGTACGAAGAAGCCAGTACGGTCTTCAACAAGGAACGCCGTTTGCTGAAGCGTTCGTTTTTTGAAGAGACGGATATTTACGCCGCGCAGGAAGATGTGTTTTTGCTGAACATTTATTTAGGCAAATACCAGCAGACGGAAGGCGCGTTGAACGACATCATCGCGATGCGTGAGAAACGCTTCGGACCGGAGCATAAAAGTTTGATCAACCCCTTGTGTTACCTGGCTTACCTGAAGATCGTCACCGGTCAATACGCGGAAGCGGAAACGCACGTAGACAGATCCCTTGCGATCGCTTACAAATTGTTTGGAGAGAATTCCATCAAGTACGCCGAAGTGCTGGTCTACAAAAAAATGTTGTACACGGCCATCGGTGATTACGACCAGGCAGAGAAAGCCATCAAAAAAGTGGTAGACATCAACGTGACGCATTTCGGAGAGAACCACATCAAGGTAGCGAAGTACATGCACGAACTGGCGCTGGCAAAACACTACAGCCAGGTGGATGCAAAGAAAACCTTGGTCAGCAATTTTTCAGCAGACAACAACAAAGGAACGACGCGAAGTGTGGGTGCCGTAAGCACGAAGAAAGAAAAGAAAGCGGATGCTCCTAAACTGAACACGAGTGCCAACAGTGAAACGCTGTTCAATAAATCATTGGAGATTCTGAAAGAAGAGTTAGGAGAAAACAATCCGGAATACGCGGTTGCTCTGGAAAACGCCGCGGTGTTTTACCTGAATACCGATAAAGTA
Organism: Cytophagaceae bacterium; assembly: GCA_029237685.1. GTDB lineage: Bacteria > Bacteroidota > Bacteroidia > Cytophagales > Cytophagaceae > JACMQM01. The sequence goes on from JAQZBV010000001.1 coordinate 70,957, forward strand.
GACGTAGCCGTTGATTACATCAAACAAGCCAAAGCGATCTGGGTAAAAGTATTGGGCGACAATAATTTTTACTCCGCACGCATCGATTACATGACGGGCAATATCCTGACCGTGCAAGGCAATTATGCGGAAGCATTGAAATCCTATGAGCGTTCAAGAGACGCGTTCAAAGATTTGTTTGACGAGAACCACCCTGATTATTTGGAAGCACAAGGTAAATGCGCACAGGTCTATTATATATTGGGAGATGTGAAACATGCCATCGAATCGTCGGAAGAAACAGTAGATAAATCACTGGTATACCTGGATAAAATATTCCCTTCCCTGAGTGAAAGAGGAAAGGCCAATTACTGGGTGAAAGTGAAAACCCATTTTGAGTTTTACAATACACTGGCCTTTACACAACACGAGCAACATCCTGACATGGTAGGCAGAGTCTACGACATCACGCTGAAGACCAAAGCCATCTTGTTGAGTTCTTCGTTGAAAATGAAGCAACGCATCCAGAGCAGCGGCGACACCCTGCTCATCAATAACTACGAAGAGTGGGTGGATTTGAAAGAGGACATGGGTGTAGCGGTGTCGATGTCACCGGCGCAGCGCAAAGCCGATGGAATTGACCTGGATAAACTGGAAGCGCAAATCGAGAGCTACGAAAAGAAACTGAGCAAAAGCTCGGACTTGTTCGCGAAGAACTTCGCCACACAAAAAATCGAAGGTTGGGTTTCTTTGAAAAAAGTATTGAATAAAAACGAAGTGGCCATCGAAGTGGTTCCTTTCCGTGTGTTCGATAAAAAATTCAACGATACTACCATCTGGTACGCGGTGATGGCCGTGTCCGCCACCACGAAGAAGCATCCGGAATTCATTGTGATGAAAGACGGCTTGCGCATGAATACCAAAGGCATCAGTTATTACAGAAACTGTATCCGCTATGAAATCACTGATGAACGCTCGTATGATTCTTATTGGAAAACGATCAAGCCCTTGGTGAAAGACGATAAAATGACGGTGTACTTCTCCGGTGACGGTATTTACAACCAGTTGAATCTGGAGACCTTGAAAACGCCGGAAGGTAATTTCCTGCTGACACAGAACAACATCGTATTGATCAGCAGTACACGCGATTTGATCGAAAGCAGAGGCTTGAAATCAAAGAACAAATCGAAAACACCGGTCGAGAAAAAAGTAGACAACGCGGTGCTATTAGGCAATCCATTGTATTACACGGCTGCCGATACCAAAACACATTCGATTTCACAATTGCCAGGTGCCGAAACAGAAGTCTTGCAAGTGGACGCGATTCTGAAATCGTCTAACCGTCGAGTGACTACTTACCTGGGTGCAGAGGCTACAGAAGGGCAGTTGAAGAAAGTATTCAACCCGGGAGTCTTCCACATTGCGACGCACGGATTCTTCCTTCAAAATGAAGAAAACGAAGAAGAGGGATTAGAAGATTTCTCAGACAAAGCCACAGAGAATCCTTTGCTGCGGTCAGGCTTATTGTTGAAGAACGGAGGACAGTTGTTGCAAAACGAACATGTGTTTGCCTTCAATAAAGAAGACGGCATTCTCACCGCTTACGAAGCGATGAACCTGAACTTTGACCAAACGGAATTGGTCGTGCTGAGCGCCTGTGAAACCGGTTTGGGAGAAGTGCAATTGGGGGAAGGCGTATTTGGTTTGCAACGTTCGTTCTTAGTGGCCGGATCCAAATCGGTCGTGATGAGTTTGTTTAAAGTATCCGATCAGGTAACGGCAGAGTTGATGTCCTCGTTCTATAAAAAATGGATGGACACCGGCGACAAGCGTGGCTCCTTTACCGCAGCGAAAGTAGAGATCATGAACAAATACAACAACCCGCATTATTGGGGAGCGTTCATTATGATTGGAGCGAATTAGTTATTCATATTAAAGCCGGGTAAAGAGAGATCACGGTTACTCTTTACCCGGCTTAATTTTAATCTTTAAATAATAAGCAGATGAAAAAAATCTACCCCATCCTTTTAGTTGTTCTTGTAGCGTTTACAAATGTTTCACTAGCCGGTGCGCAAACATTAAATGCCGTTTGGGCGAAAAGCGCAGGCGCGGAAGAAAATTTCAATAAATTAAAAGCCGGCACCGAAGGCACATTTTACGCCATCAATATGAATGGCAACTATTTGGCGAAGTACAATGCATCAGGAACAGAGCTATGGTCTAAGTCCGCAAGCAGTGGACTCGCTGTTAAAAGTATAGCTACAGATGCTTCTAATAATGTTTATGTTACAGGCACATTTAACGAAACACTTACGTTTGGTAGCATTACATTGGAGAACACCGCTACCGGCGTTTATAATACCTGTATCGTACAATTCAATAGTGACGGCGAAGCATTATCTGCTATTGCAACAGGTGAAAGCAGCGCGGATAGTTATGCTGAATCGGCCATAGATGCCAGTGGCAATATATATCTTAGTGGCTTCAGCGATGGATCGATTAAGTTTGGCAGTACTACACTGGATGGCGTTTACCTGGTCAAACTTGATGCAACAGGTATAGTCCAATGGACAAATACTGTGACTTCCAGCGTATATGTAAGAGGGGGACAGGTCGTACTAGATGATGAAGACAAACCCTATTTAGGTGGATATTTCAGAGGCAGCATAACGCATGGCGAATCAAGCCTATCCTCAACCGACGGATCAAATTTTTTCCTGGCGAAATACAATACAGACGGTACGCCTGCATGGGCCGCAGCGTGTGGTTCAACCGGTTCTTCCAGCGACGATGCACCAAATGAAATGGTTGCCGACCACAATGGTAATATTTACATGGCGGGCGTTTATAGACAGGGGTTGTATGGCCTTGCTAAATTTAATAAGACAGCAAAATTTCTTTGGGATGTGACAGGCGGCGGTGGCAATCAGGCAGAAGCCAGCGATATGGCAATTGATGCAGAAGGCAATTTGTATGTCACCGGTTATTTTTATGGACTACACATTTCTTTTGGTGAAATCACGCTGGAAGATCAATACGGATTATCCAAAGATCAGGCCTTCGTTGTCAAATACAATAGTGACTTCACCGCTTTATGGGCTGGAGCCGTAGGAGCTGTAGGCGAAGACACCGGAGAAAGAGGAAGGGCTATTTGTGCAGTTGGAGATGGCGTGGTGTTTGCCGGAACTTTTGGTGGAGAAACGCTTACATTGGGTGAAACAACACTTATCAATAGCTCGAATGGCAGCGCTAACGAAACATTCCTGGCAAAAATAGGAGCTGATAATACGACAGCGATTCTTTCTCATGCTACACACACCAACGTAACTGCATTCCCAAATCCGACACAAGGTAAAATTCAATTCAACGGTTTACCGGAAGGTACATACCAAGTGAAATTGAACACACTCAGCGGACAAACCATTTATCAATCGGAGATCAGCGATGTCAATGCTTCGATAGATATCATTGGTCAGCCAAAAGGCTTGTATATAGTAGAGCTAACAAACGGCAAGGACTTTTCAGGCACAGGAAAATTAATTGTAGAGTAAGTCTGAATGTTGTATGCATATAATTTTAAACGAGTGACAAGAGGGTGTTACTTCTCTTTCACTCGTTTAATTTTTTACCTCACCCTGGTGCAAGCATTTGCTTGTGCCTAAAGCGGCATAGAGCTTTTAGCTCGGGCTGGATGAAAATGAATGCTCTCCTGCCTGAGTGTTTAAAAACGATGTGCATGGTAACACGCAACACTAAACAACAATAATTGATCAATATCGCTTGCTTCCGTGATGTGCCTTCCATTCAATATCTCATGAAGAAAAAACACCTCCTCCTCCTCCTTCCACTGCTCCTACTCTTCGTTCGGATCCCAGTTCACAAAGTAACCTTCGGCAAAGCCTATGGTGAATGCATGGACAGCTGTGCCATCATTTATAGTGTATCGAAATACAGAATTACAAAAGATGTATACAGCAGTGTGTTTGATTTGTATGAAGGCAGAAGATCCGGCAAACATACTTTTATAGAAGAAGACCACGATGGAAGTTTTAATGCCTGCAAGCCCTGGGTGCCGTTGCTGATGGTCTTGGTTCCGGAAGGATTTACTGTAGGCTGTCCCGATTGCTGGGATCAAGGTAATATTCTTTTTGAGATCGAGGCCTTCGGTAAAAAGAAAACTTATAGCATCGATCCAAGTAAGATCCCCTTTTATTTTTACGATTTGGAAGCCGTGATCAGCTTTCATGAAAGGAAGTGTGAAGAACAGCTGAATGTTTTCAAAAAGCAGTAGCACAGTTGAAAACGCTCCAGAAAATAATTTCATAAATTGCTCTCGCCATTGTATCTTTTGAGAATTCCGGCATTATGAAAACAAGAAACCTCTCATGAAACTGAGGATGTAAAAAGAAATAAACCCGATCAACATGAGCACTATCCGACTTCTAGCATGCTTGCTTTTTTTCTCCACCGCTTCCTTCGGACAACAAACAAATCTCTTCCCCGTGTATCCCGGTGGCAAAGCAGGATACATCAACGAGCAAGGTAAAATTGTGATTGAACCGCAATTTCTGGCCGCCTATAAATTTTCAGAGGGCCTGGCAGTTGTGCGCATTGCCGGTACTTATGGCTATATCAATGAATCAGGCAAAGTGGTCATTCCCGCGGAATATGATTTTGCTTTGCCTTTTAGTGAAGGTTTGGCAATTGTGTACAAGGAAGCGAAGCCTTTTTTCATTAATGCCTTAGGCCAAAAAGTCTTTGACCACGAATAAGGAATTAATTTCTTTTGAAAAGGGAAGAGCCAAGGTCCTGACGCGTTCGGAAGCGTACGGCTATATAGACACGAAGGGTAAACTTCTTATCGATACCTTATACAACTACATCGGTCCTTTTGTGAATGGCTTGGCAGTAGTAAAGGGCATTCACGATCAGCCTTATACTAATGAGGAAGAAGGTTTAGTGGAAAGGCACGAAGTAGGTGTGATTGACAGTCTGGGAAAATGGATTGTTCCCTACGGGCAGTTTGAAGACATCACAGATTTTGAAGCCGGCTATGCAGAAGCGATTGTGTTGGAAGACGATTCCATCACGGACAGAGAGCAGGGCCATTTACAAGCCATTCTGGACCGCAACGGAAAAACTGTATGGCAGCAGCGGTACAGGTCATGGTATTGCATCGGCGGCAATGTACACGATGGGATGGTCAAAGTGTATTTAAGCATTAAAAAAGATCAAGACTACAGTTCAGAAAACTCTTACGAAGGCTTTATAAATTTAAAGGGAGAGCGTATCATAGACGACACCCTGCATAAAAGCGCAGAAGATTTTTCAAACAACAGAGCCTTTGTACAAGCAGCAGACGATAGCTATTCCATCATCGATACAAAAGGCCATAAAGTCGGAAGCGCCACCTATGACGACATCATACCACCAGGATTCCACAAGGGCAGCGCTTTTGTAGAAGTAGACGGCTTGTGGGGACTCATCGATACAAATGCACAATACATTATTGCTCCAAGCTATGAAGAGGTACAAGTAGAAACCGCTTACAAGGATTATTTTTTCTTTGGTGTGAAAGATACACTCCGTGGAGAAACGGAATACGGGGACGACTATTTTTTGTATGGTGTAGCTGGCATGGACGGCAAGGTAAAAATTAAGCCGATCATACAAGATTTTAATCCCCTTGGTTTTGTCAATGGCTTATTACCCTGTGTCATCAAAGATAAGGATTGCTATATCAATGCGGAAGGCACTATTGTTTGGGAAGAAGACAGAAAGAAGAATAAAGGAAACGAACTCCGGACAACTAATGTTACTACGATGCAGCGTGCTTATTTCTATGCGAGTTCCCAACCGCATAAATCAGATATCGGAGGATTCGGGAGTTCGAGCAATTGGCCAAAAGCCATAAACAAGAAAAACCATTTTGCACCCAAGCGCTTAAGTGTATGGGTAGATGCCAACAATGCCGATACGCTGTATGAAACCTACAAGGCTTACACCGTATATGTTGCCAATAGAACTTCCCGTAAGCAAGAATTCGACGCCTCCGACAGCCGCCTGGAGATGTGGGTGCAAGCCTTAGACAAAAACGGCCAGTGGCGTGACATTGAATACATCCCACGGAGTTGGTGCGGCAATAGTTATCATATCCTGACCTTGCCAAAGAAAACTTACTGGGAGTTTATGACGCCGGTTTACGAAGGAGATTTCAAAACCAAATTGCGTATCGCACTGAGTCACAAAGATCCGAAGAGCAAAGAAAACGAGAATAAACAAATTACAATTTACAGCAACACCTACGAGGGTTCCGTCAACCCCGGACAGTTTTGGAGAAAAGAAGGACATGTTCCTAATAATATTATGGATCCTTATAATGAATAAGTTGCGCTTGTGGTGTCCTATTTGCATTCTTAACATACTATCCTAAAAATATGGTTATGAAAACATCCACCACAATCTTCACCTTCCTTCTTTTCTTTCTCATAAACCTGCCAACCTTTGCGCAGCACAGCGAAAAGCAATTGGTAGGCAGTTGGAAGCATTACGATGTGGTAGACAGACTCGGTGCGCATGTGACCATAGACCTGAAACCCTTTGACCTCACTTTGAGAAAGGATCACCGCTTTGTGATGACGGGTCAGGGCATGGTTTCTAAAGGTTCCTGGTTCTTGAAGAAAGGAGTACTGGAATTGAACATTGAACCTACGTACGACAGAAATGCACGCACACAAAAACTCTATGTCGAAAAATTGACCAACGAAACCTTAACGGTAGAAATAAAAGATTTTGAAGTGACGGGCGGATTGATCATTGTGATGCATAGAATGAAATAAGAAATCCCTTGGCGCCAGCGTCTCGCCTTGATAAACATTAAGGGGATAAATTACCAACTGATTTTTTAATGTTTTCGTAGTGAGGAAAGCTTCTTTATAACTTAATATTTTTACAGATTGTCGCATCTTTGATTGGGACGATTGCCCACGGTGAGATCTGAAAATTAGAAAAAAAGCACATCATTGTATCCCGGCTTTACAGAAAATAGAATGGCGTGCTTTCTTTGCGGTAAAGAATTCATGCAGCATTCAAAAAGGATCGTGGAAAAACTTATCTTTAGGATTCAATCGTCGATGATTGACTTCTTATTATTGCCTGCCATGACAAAAAAAATCTTATTCAGTTTTTTTATTCTATTGATGTCTGCAAAACTGTTTGCTCAATTTGAATATGTATACAAAGATGAGATCGGTTCTGACAAACTGGGATTGATACAATTCAATGCTCCGTCTGGAATAGCCGTTGATGGGGCGGGTAATGTCTTCGTTGTCGACAAAGACAACCAGCGCATTCAGAAGTTCAGCAGTGCGGGTGTATTTATAAAGAAATGGGGCATATACGGCACTATACCTGGTGCGTTTATAAATCCGAGACATCTGGCGTTAGATGCTTTAGGTAATGTGTACGTAACGGATTATGACAACAACCGTGTGCAAAAATTTGACAACGACGGAAATTTCCTCAGCCAATGGGGCGGCACAGGCATTGGCAACGGACAATTTTTTCTCGGTGCCTGGGGCATAGCGGTAGATGCATCGAACAATGTTTACGTGAGTGACCCGGCGAATAAACGCATTCAAAAATTTAACAGTAATGGAAATTTTATCAGAAGCTGGGGAACCTATGGCAGCGGCAATGGGCAATTTGACAACCCCGCAGGACTGACAGTAGATGCGTTAGGTGATGTGTATGTGGTAGACAGCTATAACTCCCGCATCCAAAAGTTTGACAGTACGGGCAATTACCTCACGCAATGGGGAGCAAGCGGTTTTGGTAATGGAAACTTTTCTATGGCTGCGTCAATAGCTGTAGATGCGGCAGGCGACATTTATGTATCGGATGCGAATGACGGCAACGTACAGAAATTTACGAAGACAGGAGTTTTTATATCGGAATGGACAATCGGAACAGCCGGCACAAACATTTATTCAGCCGTTGCCATCGACAAGGTTTCCGGGAATATTTATGTCGTGGATCAAAGCAATCGGGTGCAACAATTCACGAGTGCCATGTCACCGTTGCTGAGCTGGGGAGATGGAGGCACAGGCAACGGTCAGTTTAATTTACCTGTTCGCATGACATTGGATGCTGAAAATAATTTATTGGTCACCGATTTATTTAACAACCGCATGCAGAAGTTTGATGACGCAGGTAATTTCCTGTACAAGTGGAGCGGCCCTGGAACCGGCGATGGACAAGTCATACATCCCTACGGCATTGCAGTAGATGCTGCAGGTAATGTATATGTCGGCTCTTCAAACAATAACATTCAGAAATTTGACAACAACTATAATCATGCTGCTACCTGGGGGCCTGCCAGTGAGCCGCCCGTCGCTCTCATCGGCCCCTGGTGCATTGCGGTGGATGCTGCAGATCATGTGTATGTATTGGAACAAGGACCTCGCATCAACAAGTTTACCACAGACGGCACCTTATTATTTACCTGGGGAGAAGGAGGCACCGGAGACGGCCAGTTTTACCGCGCATCCGGCATAGCGATCGACAAAGAGGACAATGTATACATTACGGATACCTACAACAAACGCATACAAAAATTCAATACAGATGGGGAGTTCCTTTTAAAATGGGGAACAAGCGGTACCGGAGACGGTGAGTTCACGGCCCCTTTTGGAATAGCAACCGATGATTTGAATAATGTATACGTATCCGATGATTCAAACAACACCATTCAAAAATTCAGTAGTGATGGCACCTTCCTGATGAAATGGGGCAAGGCAGGCTTTAATCCCGGAGAGTTCAATGGTCCGAAAGGCATTGCAGTAAGAGGCGATGGGAATCTTGTATACGTAGGTGATTCTTACAATCAGCGTATTCAGATCTTTGAACTAAAACCTATCACTACTGGTATTGATGGACCCACAGAAAACGCTGCCGCTTCTTTCATCTATCCTAATCCATGCAACGGCCATTTTATCTTGCGCACAACAACAGATCAGGCCACAGTAGAACTATCAGATGCCATGGGACGATTGGTGCATATTTTCCAAATACAGGCAGGAGAGAATAAAATCGCCTTGCCGTATTTGCCGAATGGAGTTTACACAGCAAAAATCATTCATCTGGGAGGAACAGAAGAGCAGCGAATTGTAATTCAGAAGTAAGGCTACAATACATGCGTTTAACTTTAATCATTTACTCCATCGCCCTTACACTAGGTGCCTTAAGCTTCGGCGCAGTGACCGGACCCTGCTCCCCGCCGTTGGGACCTTTTGTGCTGGTGCCTTTGTTGTTTCTGGCTTCCACTTTTTTATTGGCCAAAGAAGTCCATGCCTGGTTAAACGGAAAGAACAATAGCGTTTTGCTTAGTATTCATGCCTTGGTGCTTTTGTCCTGCATCGGAATTTGCCTTTGGTTTTTTTGGTCCGTTCAGCGCTAGAAATCCCTTTTGTGCAGAGTGACTAAAAACAAGCTAAACTCTTTCTCCCCAAAAACGTTAAACACAAGAAATCCTTATTTTCCGCATACTCAGTTTTAGGTATTCGTAGCAAGCGGCCGTATTTTTACTCTATTTTATGATTAATCGATTTTATTTTCTACTAACTTGCATCCTGTTATGCTCTTGCGCCACGGGAAGCATCACACAAAAAACAGGAATCAGCGAAATCCGCTTCGGCAGCGGAGGGGGTTTTACTGGAAAAATAAAAACATATATTTTTACTTCTGAGCGGAAACTTTTAGACGATAATGGAGTCTTAGAGACAGTCGATTCCAGGAAAACCCTGGAACTGTTCAAACTCGCTGCAGCATTAAAAGATTATGAATTCAATGAACCGGAGAATATGTATTCGTTCATTGAAATAAAAACCAAAGACAAAACGAATCGAATTGTTTGGTCAGCAGCCTCATCAGCGGTTGACAAAAGAGTCGTCGAACTTTACAACAAATTACAAGCCATCACAAAATAACCCTACATGAAACACTCCTCCTTGAAAGTTGCCGGGGTAGCCGGCGCTTTATTTTTCGCTTCTTTTTCTTATGGACAGCAAAAACAACTGCCGGTTCCAAATGTTAAGAATCCTTTTCAAGCGAAGACCGATCAAAGTCAGTCGACCCTCATTACTCCCACGAAGCAAGCGGTCAACGCCAGCGTGCAGCATTCCACAAGACCCGTTATCAAAATAGTGAACGGTTCTTTTTCTGCCAATCTTCAAAAGCAGCGAGTGAGCAAAGAAAGCGTAGTGAGAACGTTGAACAGTTTGTTGAACGTGAATCAAAACCATTCCTTTCAGCCATTGACTGAGAATAAAGATGAGCTCGGCTTTACGCACACTACCTTTCAACAAGTTTACAAAGGTCTTCCCGTCGAAGGCCAACAAGTATTTCTGCATGCTAAGAATGATTTGCTGACCAGCATCAACGGGCAGATCACACAGGATCTGGACTTGCAAACACAAGTTACTATCACAGCAATTCAGGCCATAGAAATTGCGAAGCGTGAAACGAAAGTCACCGCATTGATCGAAGAGTATCCTGTAGAGACCTTGATTACAGCCATCCCCGGTGAAAAAGGAAAAGAAAACAAATTGGTTCATAAAGTTAGAATAGATTCCTACTCTCCTTTGGTGATGTGCCATGTATATGTGGATGCGAACACAGGAGAAGTAGTCAACAAAATCAACCTCATCGCTCATGCGGATGTTCCGGCCACGGGGCAAACTTATTACAGCGGAGCGCAATCCATCACAGTTGACAGTTATGCGGGGAGCTACCGTCTTCGCGAGAACGGTAGAAAAATTCAAACCTACAATGCCACGAATGCCGATGAAATGTTTACGACCAGCGGATTTATTGGCGCAGAAGATTTTGTCAGCAATTCAACGACATTTGGCGGATTGGCTACATTAAACAGTTTTACCATTGCTGCTATTTCTCAGGGCTGGTGGTACAATGCCTTGTCCGATCAATCACCAGATTTGTACATTGTGGTAAAAGACGTGACGAATCAAGTGGTCTATACATCCAATGTTTCTTTTGATACTCCTCCTCCTTTGGCTTTTAACAATTTAAATTTGCTGATGACCAATGGTCCTTACAAAGTAGAAGTATGGGATTATGATTCAGGCAGCGACGATGATTTGGGTGGCACTTACACCCTGTCATCCACAGCAGGCACGCAGTCCTGGTCAGGAAATGGAAACAACGGAAGTTATGTGATCGGCAGTTCAGGCAATCCAGGCATAGATGTGCATTGGGGCATGGAGAAGAGTTATGATTTTTACCTGAATGTTTTTAGCAGAAACAGTTTCGATGGAGCAGGCGGTATCATTAAACAATATGTAAATCCACCGACCTTGCAAACACAATACGGAAACAGTCCCAACAATGCGGGAGCATATCCGGCGCCTTATAATTTCATGGTGTATGGATTAGGTGATGGCGTATTCATGAGTCCGGTAGTTGGCCTGGATGTAGAGGGACACGAATTCACCCACATGGTCGTGGCCAATAACGGGCATGGTGGTCTAACGTACCAAGGAGAATCAGGCGCATTGAACGAATCCTTTGCGGATATTTTTGGTGTGTGCATTGAATTTTATTCCGGCCTGAATGCGGATTGGTTAATGGGCGAAGACATTATGGTGAGTGACCCTTATCTTAGGTCCATGTCCAATCCGAATGGAGGAGATCAACCGGATACTTATGGTGGTATGAATTGGATCAATCCCGATAACTTATCCTATGACCGCGGAGGAGTACACATCAATAGCGGGGTTCAGAATTATTGGTTTTATCTTCTTTGTCAGGGCGGCTCAGGCACCAACGACAACGGAGACAGTTATTCTGTGACAGGCATCGGCATCACACAAGCCAGAGCGATCGCCTACAGAAACTTGTTGAACTACCTCGGTCCTAATGCTACTTTCCAGGATGCGTATGCCGGATCTTTACAAGCTACAGAGGATCTTTACGGTAACCCTTCCGTACAATATACAGCCGTAAAAGAAGCCTGGTTCGCAGTAGGTGTGGGCAATACACCGATCGGTGCTTGCGCTGGGGTCACAGAACTTACAGCATCCAGCGGAACCTTCACTGACGGAAGCGGATCAGCAGATTACAACAACGATGCGAACTGCGCATGGCTCATCGCACCGGCAGGCGCGACAAGCATCACCTTGACTTTTACAGCATTCAATACAGAATCAGGTTACGACTATGTAACGGTATACAATGGACCGGATGATAGTTATGCACAATTAGGCCGCTGGTCCGGAGTAAGCTTACCTTCCAGCGTCAGCACTACAAATGGAGTAGGAGCCATGTACATTAAATTTACTTCTGACGAGAACGTTACAGGAGACGGTTGGACCGCGAATTATACAACCACTGCTGTTGCGCCTAGCTGTTCAGGAGGGACTGTACTTACGACTACCACCGGCTCATTCACCGATGGCTCGGGTACTGATAACTACAGCAACAACCAAAGCTGTACCTGGTACATTGCTCCTGCTTGTATGAATAGCATTGCCCTTACCTTCACAGCATTTGATACAGAATTAGATTATGACGGAGTAGCCATATACGACGATTGGGATGGTACTCATCAGATCGGTTTGTTCTCAGGAAATACCATTCCCCCTACAGTTACTTCTACCACAGGAAAAATGATGGTGGTGTTTATTACTGATAACACCATCACCAGACCAGGATTTGCGGCGACGTATAGTTCAGCGGGTGTATCCTTTTGCTCTGGAACTACTGTTCTGAATACAGATGAAGGAGATTTTGCAGATGGAAGCGGAGCCAGCGATTATTGCGACAATACCGATTGCCGTTGGTTGATTCAACCGCCGTCCGGTAACGTTACCCTTCACTTCTCCGCATTTGATTTGGAATCTGCCTCATTGGACGGACAAACCATTTACGATGTAGTAGAAGTGTACGATGGAACTACTACCTCAGCAACCTTGTTGGGAAGATTTGCCGGCAGTAACATACCTCCTTCTGTGACATCAACGAGTGGAAGTTTACTGGTTCGATTCAAAACAGATTTCTCTTTAACCCGCAGCGGATGGGCAGCTTATTATACCTCTACACAAAACTCAGCGTGCAGTGGCTTTACGACACTGACAGCGGCTTCAGGAACATTGAGCGACGGTAGCGGAGCAAACGATTATGCCAACAACGTGCATTGTTCCTGGTTGATACAACCGGCCAATGCACAAAGCATCACCTTGGCGTTTTCAGCATTTGTTACGGAGTCTTATTACGACGGTGTCACCATTTATAATGGTGCAAACAGTTCGGCACAACAACTCGGACAGTTTTCAGGGTCATCCCTTCCGCCATCCGTGACATCAACGGGCGGCAGCATGTTTATAGATTTCGTATCCGATCCTTCTATCAGAGAACAAGGTTGGACAGCCAGCTATACATCCAGTACTGTAACTGGAGTAGGCGATGCGATGATGAAAGAAAAATTGCAAATATTCCCGAATCCAACAGAAGGCTTATTTACCGTTCAATCTGAATTTGATGAGGTTATCACGTTCCAACTGATAGATATGATGGGCAAGCAGGTGGTGGAAACAAATAAAATCAATAAAGGACGCAATCAAATCGATGCGTCTGAGTTGAATAAAGGAGTTTACCTGATCAAGCTCACCATTGGAGATACTTCTTATGTAGAGAAGTTGGTGATAGAGTAAAGACGGAGAACTGAAACAGAAGACGGAGAACTGAAAACTGAAAACTGAAAACTGAAACAGAAGACGGAGAACTGAAAACTGAAAACTGAAAACGGAGAACTGAAACAGAAAACGGAGAACAGAAAACGGAGAACAGAAAACAGAGAACAGAAAACAGAAAACAGAAACAGAAACAGAAACAGAAACAGAAACAGAAACAGAAACAGAAACAGAAAAAATAAAAGAGGCCCATACACACCGAGCGTCCCAGCGGGACGCCATCCTTATAGCCCCGAAAATAATTAATAATCGCAAGTCCCCTTTAAGGGATTTAGGGGTCAGATGGACTAGAAACAGAAAACTGAAAACGGAGAGCTGAAATCAGTTCTCCGTTTTCAGTTTTCTGTTTTCTCAATAAGACCAGGGAAACTTAAATCGAAACGTATTCAACACCCATTCACCTTGCTTTCTGTTGTCTTCGAAATTTTTTCGTTCGTAGACACAAGTGAGTTCATAAAGGAACCAATACTTGAAAAAATAATATTGTTCATACACTAAGTCAGGCTGCTCGTTGATTGTATACACGATCATGTGGTATTCCTGTCTGTTGTCGTTGATGCGGCGGCGGCTTTCGAGGAGTGTGCCGCTATTCTGAATTCGTGTTTCAGATGCCTTTACGAAGTTGTGAAGGTTTTTAGAATCCTTGATCATCAAACTCACGTTTTCACGAAAAAAATCCTGGTCGCTTGATTGAGGAGCAGTCACGATAAACTGCGTCCCCAGAAGGCCGCTGGTATCTAATGTCCAGTCGGGAGGAAAAGCGATGGCGTATTCCTCCGCATGGTAAACGCCCTGGCTTCGAAAGCCAGGATTACTATCGCGCGATGATATTTGGCCGTAAGACAGTGAGCAAAAGAAAGACAAGAGCAGAAAAGAGAAAAGCGTAGAGCGCATAAAAAAGGGATTTTTAAAAAGTACAATTCGGCTTATTCAATAACCATACCTGTTTTATATAAGAAACCATTTTTTGAATCCTGAGTCATTTTTGCCTGAAAACAGTACCTACTTTTATGTATTTATCAGACAGATAGTAAAATATTGCCTCAACTATTTGTTTTTGCCATGAGGTTCCGGCAAATTTATAGAAAAATATAGCTTTTTGGTGGGTAATTTTGGCTATTTGGTCGAAGCTATTTTTGAAATAAATCGGATAATCAAATCCCTTTTTATGAAAAACGGAATCTGTATAGTTATCGGTGTTTTGCTGCTTACGCTAGCTTTTTTTACAGAGAACACGCTCTTGGGAGTAGGGGGTTTTACCTTGATCCTCTTGAATCTATTGAGTCGCATAGCCATCTCTTCCGGAGTAGAATACAACGAGTCGCATTACAGAATTTACACCCGCATTTTATTTTGGAAAAAAGGACACTGGCAATCGATTGTACGTGTTCGCAAAATATACATCCGACACTATGCTTGCATGCAGCGTCAGTACTTTTCTCCACTCAGAGGCGCAGAGGAGTTGCACGAACCGTTGATGGAGTACCAGGTTTATTTTGTGCGCAAGAGCGGCTATTATAAAATCTTTGAAACCGCTTGTCTGGATACCGCCCGCCACAAAGCAGATGAGTTGGGCAGACGGTATAATTTGGTGGTAGAAGAAAAAACCAAACAAATTGCTTAAATCAACCTCTTGTTTTTTAATTCGCCATTTCTATTTGCATTTTTAATTAAATAATCCTGTATCTTTTTTAGTGAAGCATATCCTCTCTTAATAAAAAGAGAAAAGTAAAAAGTAATCCATTGCTGTTTATCTATTCTTCGCCGGGAAGGGTTAATTATGCCGACAGATTGGAGGACATAAAATCGGCAGATTTCAAAAGAAAGAAGTACTTTGCAGGATATATCGACACTATGATTCGTTTCCTTTATTTGAATATCCTGCTCTTGCTTTGCACGAGTTCTTTTTCTTTTGCGCAAGTGGAAACACAAACCGTCATGATCGATGGCGTGAGCATTCAGTACAGAAGTTTTGGCAAGGGCAACATCACCGTAGTATTCGAAGCCGGCATGGGAGAGGGTATGGACAATTGGAAGACGATACCTGAGAGCGTTTCTAAATTTGCAAAGGTATTGTGTTACAACCGCCCCGGTATCAACGGCGCACCGGAAACGAAAGACCTGCCTACTGTTCCTGTCATGGCCAATCGCCTGAACCAATTGATTCAGCAGGTCTGCGGAAACGACTCTATTATCTTAGTAGCGCATTCCATGGGCGGCTATATCGCCCGCTACGAAGTCAGCAAACATCCGAAGAACGTGATGGCGCTCATCCTCATTGATCCCAGCGCGGAAGGCGTATATGAAAACATGAGTTTGAAGGAGACGCAAAATTTTGTGCATGTGGGTGACAGTCTTATGGCCAGTCAACCTCCCGGAGCGCAGAAAGAGCAGCACAAGCAGCTCAATAAGAATCCATGGTCTCAGCATTTTTTGATTGAAGGAGGACATTGGTTTCATGTGAAACAACCGAAGTTGATCGTAGATCTGATTGAACAGATTGTAGAGAAGTTGAACATGAAACCCTGAGAGAATAGAAAACAGAAAACAGAGAACTGAAAACAGAAAACAGAGAACAGAGAACTGAAAACAGAGAACAGAAAACAGAAAATACGATTATGCCAATGGGAGTATAAGAAAATTTGAAAAGAGGAATAGAGAACACCAACCCACATCAATTTATGAAAGTAGAAAAAATCATTCTCGGAGTAGTCGCGTTAGCGCTTGTTTTCAAATTCATGCATTTCGCCGGCGCCAATATGATACTGGTGGTAAGCTTGAGCACCTTGGCCATGGTGTATTTCGGTGGCGGTTTTTGGTTTGCAAAGGGTAAGGACGAACAAAAAAGAACCGGCCTGGCTGTCATCGCCGGTATGGCCTTTTCGATCACTTGCATGGGAATTCTTTTCAGGCTCCTGTACTGGCCCGGCGGCAAAGCGATGTTGATGCTACCGGCCCTCGCCTTGCCGATTTTATTGGCGGTCATCTTTTATTTGAAAGGCAAAGAAAATCAAGCGTTGGAAACGGATAAGAAATTACTGATCCGCGTAGTTGTTTTTGCAGTGCTGGCCATTTCCTTTTACACGGTAAGCAACAGAGCCCTCTTAACGATCCAATATCCAAACGATCCGGAAGTCGTGCGCATCAAGTCCAATCACTTTGATCATCCGGAGAATGAAGCGTATACAAAGGAGTATGAGGAGTACAGGAAGTCGGAACTGAAAAAATAAAATTTGTTCCGCATGAAAAAAACAACCTGTCAATATCTTATCCTTCTATCGCTGCTGCTTATTGCTTGTCAAACCAAACCGGACAGGTCCTATACCCTAAGCGAAGAAATGAAAGATAGTCTCAACATTTTTCTAAAGACGGATCATTTTTCAGATCAAGAGTGGGATCAGCGTGGTTTGATTCCTTCTTCTCAGGCAGTGGAAAACGAAATGAACTCAGCGCTTCAAGACGCGGTAAAGGAAGTATTAGAACAAGAGCAAGATCTCACAGAAAATAGAGTCAAACAAATTCTGATTAAACAGCTCAAACAAAAAGAAACACGGCTCGATACGGAAGAAAGAGAGTATTTGTCAGACTTATTTTTTGAATTGGCGGATATACTGAAAGTAGATATTAAAACAGAGTGAGCTGCTTAGCATCAAGGATGCAAACCTTCATCGTACTTGCGGCAGCGAGTCTATTATTACGCGCAGGCTGTGGTATTTCAGTCCTGTATCAGGAAATAAAGACACAGTAGGCAACTTTTATTCAGCTTCCATGCGGTAAAAAGGCATTGGCATAGTATTCGTCTTTGTTGGGAAAAAGAATACTATGAAAACAGCTCTGGGTTATTTCTTCCTGTCGCTCGGCGCCACCTGCGCTGGTGTCGTACTGGCAGTGCTTTATTTTGTGGTCAGAGGAAAAATACAGCTACTCGATGGCCAGATGGATGTTCCTTTTCAACGCGTGGCAATGATGGTTTACGGCATCTTTCATATTCTTGCGATCTTTCCTTTGTTTTACTACGGCATCAAATGGATCAAACGGGAAGTGAACGAGCCGGTGCCTCCGACGGGAGAAGGCTTAAGGGGAAAATAGAGAACTGAGAACAGAGAACTGAAAATGGAACGACATACTCTATTTTTCTATTCTCACACACACTGGCATTATTTTTTTTACAGCATAGCCAAAAGATACTGCTATGAAAGACATCAATTACTTCGCCCTGTTTGTTGTGGCTCTGCTCAATTTTGGAATTGGCGCTGTTTGGTTCCTGTATTTATTCAGAGAACCTTTTGTTGCCGG
This sequence comes from Cytophagaceae bacterium, assembly GCA_029237685.1. Classification (GTDB taxonomy): domain Bacteria; phylum Bacteroidota; class Bacteroidia; order Cytophagales; family Cytophagaceae; genus JACMQM01. The sequence continues at coordinate 88,998 of JAQZBV010000001.1, forward strand.
TTTAAATAAAACCAAAGAAGAAATGGCGCAAGGACCGAGCGGTATTTCCGCGGGCATCCTACAAGTGATCGGAAACCTGGTCATGGCCTTTGTATTGGCCTGGCTCATGCAAAAATTGAATTACCAAACGCCCTTGAAAGGCCTTGAATTGGGCGCGATCATCTGGCTGGGCTTTGTAGCCGCCGTCCTAGGACCGATGTATGCTTTCGAAGCCTATTCCCTTTCCTTCTTTTTCATCACCGCAGGTTCCGTATTGGTCTCCCTGTTGGTAGCCGGTGGCATACTCGGTGCGTGGAACTGATTGCTGGCTCTGTGGTAAAAAATAAACAGCCCGCGCAGCGTGACAGAAATAGATGTTGCGCGGCGCTTTTTATTCTTCGTACTTGATTTTTACATTCTTAAGTTCATTGACATCGATCAGGTAAATACTTTCCTTATCGACAGTCAGATTAAATTCTTCTGTAGGAAAATAGTCGTTGATCTTACTTCCCTTTTTCAATTCCAGATTCAGTTTCTTGAGGTAACTGAAATGACGCAAGTCCGCGTCAGAGTAATTGATCAGCTTTAGGTTCAAGCGATGTTGGAAAGCATATAGAATAGTTCTTGTTGTACCATCTTCATCTTCTTCCGTGCGGTAAGGCGCATTGAAATTAAACTTGGCATAATCGCAAAAGACATCCAGGTCATTGATCAGCTTTCCATTCCCCGCATCGTCCAGGTCCAGTGTGACATAAGCAAAGGAGGCATTAATTTTTGTCACATTGGATTTCACATACACGATCACCTCACGATCAGATCTCACATCCGTTTCCTCTCCGTCTTCGTCATACTCCACTACTTGTGCGGTTAATGTAGAGTCATAGTTGTCCAAACTGTCTTTTGTGTAATCGTAATGAATCAGCAATTTGTCGCCGGACAATTTGTACGTTATGTATTTATAGGTAGTCGTATCCATCGTGAGGGTATTGACGGAATCCATGACGCGCACATCGACCGATACACGATGTACGGGATTGTTGCTCGACACTTCCAGTTCATGAAAGCCATTGGGCAAGGTAATGTGTTTAAAATAAGAGGCTTCTTTGGCTTTGACGTCAATGACATCACCTGTGCGAATTTTATAGCTCAGCGCGGAGATGCACAGCAAAGGAATGAGCATGATCACTACATTCAGCAAGAGGTAGAGTACGGTAGATTTTTTCATGAGTGAGAAGCTAAATGCTGTTGGTAAGCGGTTAGAAATTCTTCCGGAGAAATAGACAACATCGATAATAATTCGAATGTAGGATAGAGCTCCTGCGTCAACACTTTTTCCTTGCGGTAGGCCTTGGCTTTGGCATAGGCATTGTCCGTAACGGAAAAAAGAGAAGCTTCCGGTTTTAAAATGTCCCGCTCTGAAAGGTAATCCAGCGCGCGGCCCACGATGTGCTTGCTCACGCCATTGTCGAAAGCATATTCGTATTTGTTGATCCAGGCACCGGAGGCCAGCTCTTTTCTGACAATCTTATCGCAGAGGTGGTTGACAACTTTTAAGTATAAGGCGTCTTCTGTCATGGCTATACTTCTTTTTCTTTAAGTTTGAAATAAGAACAGGCTAATAAAAACGCCGGGATAATGAACATGACAAAGTAAGCCATGATCGCCGTCCAGTGATCGCCCAATGCGGTTTTAAACGAATAGCCTTCTCCTCTGCTGTAGGCTTTGACGAATGAAAGAGTATTCCAGTCGTCAGGCAGGATGAAATGTTCGAAATTTCTCAATCCCCAGGAACTGTAGATGAGGTAAGCGATAAACGTGACAAAACCCAGGATGAGCGTTTTGAAGAAAGAGAAACGGTTAAACAATACCGCTCCGTATAAAAAGAAGGCGGTTAAAGAAAGGTAAACACTGATGCATATCGGGTACACGATCAGGAAATCATCTTTCATGCTGCTGAAGTGAAAGTAAGAGGAAGCGTGAAACAGGTTTGCTCTTTGCTCTACCGGCGTCCAGTCTTTGTAAGCTTCCATGAACACTTCGTATTCATTATACCTCACGATCATCGTGAGCGGAATGTCGATGAGGTAATAGATAAACGTATAAGCCAGGAAGAAGAGGAACACATGCACGATGATTTCCGACAACCACTTCTCCAGCTGAGAAGCCGGCTTGATCAAAAAGAAAATCGCTTCTCCTTTATTGTTGAAGTTCACAAAACTAACACTCGCGAAGATCACCCCGAAGATGGCGAGACCTCCTAAATACATCACCGTTTGTGCCGCTTCCCATCCGGTGGTACGCGGTTCTCTGTTTGCGGTATAGGTATTGTTGTCGGGATAGTAACTGGTAAAGGATAAGGCAAGGAGCATCACAATCAATCCGATGAAAAACATACCAGCCAGGTAGAAGAGGTATTTTTGCTTGTGCTCGACCAGGTGGTTCTTGAGCAGCAAAGACAAGCGGGAAAACTTTAAGGTGTTGCTCATGCGTTGAATAGGTTATTGATGACAGAAGGGTTGATCATGATGCTTTTGTAGAGGGCCTCCAAATCTACTTTGGATTCTTCACCGGAGGTATTGTAAAGCACTTCGCTGATACCTGTGAGTGTTTCTTCGGCGTAGACGACTTTTTCTTTCGGCGAAGCCTGAAGGGTGTGCTGGAAGATTAATTTCTTTCCGACTTCCGCAATGGAAGCGTTGAATAAAATACTGCCGTTGTCAATCACGGAAATACGATCGACTAAATTTTCAATGTCTTTCACCTGGTGTGTACTGATGATGATGCACTTGTTAGCAGCAATGGCACCGGACATCACTTTCTTGAATTGACTTTTGCTCACGATGTCCAAGCCGTTGGTCGGCTCGTCCATCAGCAGCAATTCCGTATTGGTAGCCAGACTGAAAGCGATCAGCGCTTTTTTCTTTTGACCCATGCTCATTTGATCCAGACGGGATTGGGTAGGGATGTCAAACTCCAGTATGTATTGATCAAAATCGGTATAACTGAAATTAGGATAAAAGGGCGCCAGCGTAGCGGTGAAATCTTTGATCTTAACAGGAGGCACAAAGAAATCTTCCGGCAGCATAAAAATTTTGCTCAGCATGTCCGGGTCACGGAGTTTGGAAGCTTGTCCGGCCACCTTCACCTCGCCTTTGCCAGGCTTGAGCAAACCGCAGATGTTTTTGAACAAGGTACTTTTGCCTGTACCGTTCTTACCCAGCAGGCCATAAATATTGCCCGCTTCAAAAGTAATGGTCAAACCATTAAAAACCGCTTTCTTTTTATAAGCGTAAGTTAAATCCTGTATCTCTACCATAATGTATTGGACTAAAAACCTAAGCTATAAAAATAAATGCAGCAATTGGATGCTGCTGGAGAAAATATCGTCGTACTATTTTTTAGGTACGAGTGCTAGTACAAAATGTTGAATTGGGATTGAATAGTAGTGTTCGTTCTATACGGTCTGGCCCTAAATCCCCTGAAGGGGACTTGACCAGTAGAGAGTATTGAGCGCGAGCATGGAGAGAGAGCCCACCCGCTCTCCGCTCTGTTTCTCCGCTCTCAAATACGCCGCGTCCCAGCGGGACGCCAGCCCGGTAGCCCCGAAAAATCATTAATAACCGCAAGTCCCCTTTAGGGGATTTAGGGGCAGACAGTATGGAGTATGGAGCGCGAGTATGGAGAGAGGCATCTTGCTCTCCGCTCTGTTTCTCCGCTCTCAAATACCCCGCGTCCCAGCGGCACGCCAGCCCTATAGCCCCGAAAATCAATAATAACCGCAAGTCCCCTTTAGGGGATTTAGGGGCAGGACAGTATGGAGTATGGAGCGCGAGTATGGAGAGAGGCATCCCGCTCTCCGCTCTGTTTCTCCGCTCTCAAATACCCCGCGTCCCAGCGGCACGCCAGCCCTATAGCCCCGAAAATCAATAATAACCAAAAGTCCCCTTTAGGGGATTTAGGGGCCAGACGGATTGAAAGCGAGAAACAGAAACAGAAACAGTGTGCAAGCCTAGAACCTATACGAAGCCCCGAGGGCGAGATAATGCACCGCGGAGAAATTATACACCTCGTCATTATTCGCCCCACCCTCCAATAATCGATAACCCAAACGGAAACGCAATTTTTCTACCGGCGCGTAAGCGACCGCCAGCAGCACATCCTCCGCTCGGCCTTGTGGGGCGGCCAGTGCGTCGCAGTCGAGGATCAGGTGGAAGTTGGAGACAAAATTCCAATCCATATAAAAACGAATCAGCGGCACAAAACCTACGTTTGTTTTCTCTGCCGACACTGCCGCATTGCTGAGGGCGATGCGCGCATCGCGGATCTTGCCCGTGAGGCCGAGGGCGAAGGTTAACTTCTCTTTGGCGACAATGTTGAATTGATAACTCAAACGATACGAATTAAATTTCCAACTCACATCGGTGTTGGTATTCGCATCAAATGTTTGTCCTTCGAAAGCGATGTCACGGTCAAAAGCCCCGTGACTGTTGATCGTCAGCGGAGCATACAAAGCGAGAAGGGAATGCCGCTTGCCCAGGTCCAGCTGCATACGGCCTCGGAAGTAAGGTTGTATGGGATGATCGAGTTCATCGCTGATGGAAAAGAAGCTGCCGCCCGCACCGGGAATGCGCACGTCGTTGTAACCGAAAGTGGCCGCGCCGCTTTCGACATCGAGTGTAAGTTGTGCCTGACAGAAGATGTTACAACACATGAATAAAAGAAGAGCGCCTACTGTTTTCATACCAAGTTTTTTACAGGCCTTGATTGAAAAATTGATGCCACCGTCACAACCCAAGGATTGACGGGACTTACCGGGTACAAATGCTTCACAATGAAACAAAAAACAGCGTGAATGTAAAAAATGAAGCCATACCTTAAACTAAGTAGTCGGGAAAACAATTCCCCAATGTTGTTGTTTTTTTAAAAACGTTCTGACACCTTTATGAAAAGAATATTGCTTTTTAGTTGTTGATTTTTGCTTTGACACCGGGACACGACTCCGCTTTATTCCCGGGAAAATGAGCGATGAAGGATTAGCTTTATTTTTCTTTTGCACGTAACCAGACGACAAGCTGCATGAGACCGGCGAGTTGGATGACGATCATATATTTTATCTGGCAAAATCTAACGCTTACGCGCACGGATGCTGAGCATGCAATTGGGTTTGCATGGACTATTTATTAACGCTGTATCACTATGAAAAAAAATGTATCCCTGCTTTTGTTTGCCCTGTTCATTTTTACGGTGGGTAGTGCTTTTTATTTAACCAGAAATTCGTTGAACTCGAATGAAGAACCTTTGAAGGAATCCGCGAAAGTGGAAGAGGTGGTGGAAGAGGATTCGGTGGAGGTGAGGAAGTAGAGGTGTAATAGTAATGGCGTCCATATAGATGTTAGAAGTAATAGTAAACTGATAAAAAACGAAATGGCATTTAGACTAAATTGCGTATCTGAACTTTACAAAAATCTTGGACGGTTTGATGCAATCGTGGAGTTTACTGAAATATCAATAAGAGATTTTATACATCAAGCTCAACAAATAGGCGACTTTGATGCTTTTTTGCAAACAAAATCACATCAACATAATATTTGTGTCAATACTGTTGACCAATCAGTTTATCGCGCAAGAATATCACACAGTTATATCTTATCAGTTTACCAGACTGCCGAGCTTTTCATGCATCAATTTCGTGACGAACATATAGATCTATACAATAACACTTGGACGCTCGAAGACACAAAAGATAATTTGCTAATAAAAACAATAAGGAAAATTTCAGCAGTAAATCCCGCAACTTTACATATTGGAGCACACCGAATTTCACTATTTAATTATTACCGAGTTGTTAGAAACAAATATTCTCACGACAGAATTAGCGAAATAAGAGTTGGCCAAGAGTTCCAAAATATCAATCAATTTGCAACTCAAATTCAGATAGATTATCCCGGATTATTAGCACCAAATGACTTTGATAATATCTCATTTGAAGACTTCATCTTGTTTAGCAGAGCAATAAAAGACATTGCTTATAAATTAAATGATTTAGTAACACCAACAAATGAGCAACTTAGAGATTATTATATACGTAAAGATTTCTTCAAAGAACTGAATGAAAACCCCTTAAGGAAAACAAATGCATTGAAAGGACATATGCTATCAAACTTTGGTATTGAAGATAACCAAGCAAACCTTATTATAAACTTGTTGACTGTTCCATTAGCTTAACGGTAAAGCGACCTCCTCCATCGCGGCGCAACTATAAGTTTCACGATGAAGGGGAAAATCGAAGTTCGAATCTTCGGTGGGACACAAAAAACTACTACTGCTAACAACGTGTTGTAGTCATTGCAGGATTTCTACTAGAGTAAGCCGCATCCGACATAATCGCCATGGGCTTGGCTGAGCAAGATAAGCCCATGGCTCACGTCAGTACTAAAGCGAAGCGATGAGCTTTAACTCCTGCACCGACCACAACACTCCCTATGTTAGCTGCAAGACTAAGCAAGAACTTGTATGACATATATATATTTAGATTGGAATGTCTTCAACAAAATCGAGAAGAAAGATGAACTTGATAATCAAGAAAAAGAAGCATATCAATATATAGAAGAACTAATTCTAAATAAAAAGATAATCACTCCATATTCAAATGCTCATATCAATGACCTTGTTAGAGGGTACGAAAAGAATCCTGGCTTTATTAGTCAGCACTTGGCAACTCTAAAAAGATTGACTAAGAACTTAGCTGTTGTACAATACTGGGGCGACAAACAAACTACTTGGCATTATCGTGATGTGGAAGAGTTTTTTCAGTCTTCCTTAGATGATATTGAAACTTCTACCGGATCATTTTCAGAACTACTAGGTTGGGATCAGACAGGGTTATGGAGTGTGCAGCTTTCATTATTTCGTATGCAAAAATTGCCTGAACAATTCAAAGAGTTATATAGAGCCAATCCAATTTTCAATAAGATCTTTCCTAAATCTAAAATTGAACCTAATATGCTATCATTATGTGAAGACCTTTACGATTTTTCAATTAATGCAAAAAAGGACTATTCTCTGTATAAATCTTTGCGTAATTATGTTAATCAAAGCAGACTTAAATTCAAACAACAACCCCAACTTTTTAGAGGACTTGATAAAAGCATGGCTGGTATTCCTTCACATTTAAACTATGATAAAGTTTGGGAAGAGTACTCTGCCAAAAGCAAAACCAGTTACAATCCAATATATCAAAAAATAACCGATACCTACTGCAAAATCGATTTTAAAGGGTATAAATCAGATGATAAATTCTCTAACTTAATAGATGACTCTTTACATGTTTTTTATGCAGGTCACTGTGAATATTTTATTACGATCGATGACAAATGTCATTACAAAGCAAACGAAACGTATAAAGAACTTAAAATATCAACTATTGCTATAAAGCCAATAGAATTCATGGACAAATTTAAGATGTGAACAAGAAGAAGTCTAGCAGCTAACCGCGTTTTGTAGTCAGTGCAGATCGGCTACTAAAGTAAGATGTAGAGACATTACCTATATAGGCTTGGCTTCGCAAAAGATAAGCCCATGGCTTACTTCGGTACTAGAGTGAAGTGCTGAGCTTTAAGTCCTACAACGACCACAACACATTCTACATTAGCACCAATTATAATGAAAGAAGAAAGATTACAAAACTGGGATAAAAAGGAAGAGTTAGACTGTTTACTATTCTTTGCATTAAGAATTAGGGAGCTTGTTTTTGATTATACTCTCGATACATTTAAATATCCAGCTCTTAATTCAACAGCCAGTTGTAAGGAAGCGATTGAACTAATAAATGAGATTGAATCAAACATTATTTCAGTGAAATCATTGGAGCCGATTGTAGCAGAACTTCAATGGAAAATCAGGCAAGATTACGTAGTCAAAAAGATGGTTGGAGAAGACATCCAATACTATCTTAACTTCGGAGATATCGCAAATCATAAGGAAATTAAACTAAAGCTACAATTGCTTTATAATAAAATATCTCCCAACAAATACTGTCTAGTCACAGAGGATCTTCTAGAGAAAATAATCGCTGAAAACAAAGAGAAAAAAACAATCAGTAAACTAGCAGCAACATATGTATCATCTCTTATCAATTTAGGATTTAGTCAAAGTTATATTTACATAACAACAAACAATCATTTCTTTTCTACTACGTCAATAAATAATTTAGATTCACTTCGTAATTTTTTCTCTTGTTTCACACGTGTACAAGAAACCTATACTGTCATATTACGATGCAGTAATTTATTTTTGGAACTTAGTAAATCATCTTTTGCATTTAGAAGTGAAATATCCAATACAATAACTGATGATATTTCTAAATTAGACAAACATGGTTTTACAAGAACAAAACAAAAAAACGAGTCGTTTTTTATCGCTAATGAAATAAAAGCTCTCGATCCTGTTAGTGCTAAAACTGAGGCCGAAAGAAGAATAAACAAATTATCAAAGCTATTTGTCTTTTACCATCACAAAAAGCACCCAACCTGGCTTTCGAAAGCATTAGTTATAAACAATAAGTCGAAAAATACTTTTCTGTTAGACAATAGGGTTTCTCCTATGTCTAAAGGTCGAGACTTAGAACCTCAGAAAGCAGCTATCGAATTAAATAAATTAATTAGAGGCTTAGAATTAGATAGCGAATCATTTGCTAAATATGACAGGGCAATTGATTTACATGGTTTGTCAATTGAAAACAAATACATTGAAAACCAGTTACTACAAAATTGGATTGCATTTGAAACTTTACTTGTTGGGTATTCTTCTAAATCAAAAATAGATCAAGTGTTAGATCACTTAGTTCCATTTTTAAAGTATAAATATATAGAAAGA
>JAQZBV010000160.1 GCA_029237685.1 Cytophagaceae bacterium
TTGAAATAAAATACAATGGCATATAAGATCAGCGGAAGCAAGTATACCCCTGTTAAAAAACTCAGACTCTTGGGTTCCTGTTCACCACCGGAAGTCAAAAAAGGGAAGGAAAAAAATATCACCCACAAGATCACATGTAATATGGCTTCTGATTTTTTCCAATATCTAAATGTTTGGAGCATCTGGCAATAGAGTTGATGGATAAAGACTTTACAAAAATGGTCATTCCTGGCTTTGATTAAAAGTACTCTAGAAGAAGAGTCTGTATTTATAGACGAAAAAACATATAATAGAGATGAGAAAACTAGGAACTGAGAACTGAGAAGCTGAAAACGGAGAACTGAAAGAATCTACATTCTGCTCTCCTTTTTCAGTTTTCAGTTTTCCGTTTTCTCATTAGGAATAACCACCGTAAATGTAGTGCCCTCGCCTTGAATGCTATCCACTTTCACCGTTCCCCTTAACTTCTGTACAGCTTGCTTCAAGATATACAAGCCCAAACCTGAACCGATCGATTTATCGTTGACTTTGTAAAACATGTCAAATATTTTGCCCAAATGAGCGGCACTGATTCCCGAACCATTATCGTCAAATACAAATACGGTCTCTGACTCCGCAATCTGAATGGACACGTTCAACCAAGGATCTGATTTACGTTCGTCTTGGTATTTGATGGCATTCTCCGTCAGATTCTGCAGGATAGAATACAGCACTTTCTCATCGCTGATCAATACATTATCCCCTTGTATATCGATCGATACCTTCAGATTGGTAAAGCCGCTGAGGTGATTGAAATTATCCAAGATCTCTTTCATCATGGCCTGTATATCGATCTTACTTTTTTGGAGTTGAGAAGTCTTTAGTTTCGTAACGGTCAACAAATCTTCCAGAATAATATCCAATTTTGTGGATGTTTTCATAATGTGCTGAAAATACACCGCCACATCCGGCATGTTTTCAAAATCGACCAAACCGACTTTAGTCAAGCCCATCAAGGAACGCAAAGGTCCTTTAATATCGTGCGAAGCCTTGTAAACAAAGGAATCCAGCTGACTGTTCTTTTCTTCTAATTCCAGGGTACGCTCTCTTACTTTCTCTTCCAACTGCAGGTTAATTTGATCCTTAAAGGCTTCCTGAGCTTTCAATTGAATAATGAGATTGGCCTGTACTTCATTCTTTTCACGAACGATCAAACGCACGCGATCACCGAGCGCGATGGACAATACAACAAACTGAATCACGACCCCCATGTTGAAAGAATAAAAGGCCAACACACCATTGATCACAACCCCAAACGCTTCAAGCAGCATGATACAAAAATCAATGAATAGAAAAGTAAATCCAATGATGTAATAACGTGAGGCTTTGTAACCTTCCTTATAACTCAAAAAACCCGCGACATAGGCCAATAGCATCAGGGGAAAATCCATGTAAAGATTGCGTGTAAACTGACCGGAAATTAACAATCCAATGACAAAAACCAAGGTACGTACAACGATAGCACTCAGAATAAGTTTATCCAATACAGGATTATTAAAACGCGTATTCAAAAATGAGCGTGCGTATAAAAGCAAAGAAATAGCGATGCAATACAAGCCGAGCGGCTCTGCAAAATCATTCATTGCAGGGTAATTGGGCCATATGAACTGAAAGCCCATTCCATCGCGCGACAAAGAATAAAGAGCTGTACTTGCGACATACAAGATATAATAAACAAAAGAATTGTCTCTGTCGCGCACAGAAAGCAACATCAATAAATTATAGATCGCCAGGGCCAATAAGATGCCGTAGAAAACAGATACAAAAAAATATTCATGTGTGGTATACGCTACATAACGTTGCACACTTCTTACCAAACCATAGAGATAAATTTCATGCTTGGAATATAAACGCATGTACACCACAGACTCCTGCGAAGAAAGTGGCGGCAGTTGAAAAACGAAATTGATGTGTTGAAAATTTTTCTCCGAAAATACTTGATGGTCTCCGGCACGCATGATCTGGTAGGAACCATCTTTCAAAGGAAGGTATACCTCAATTTCATCCAAGCGATTGTCATACAATTCCAATAGCCAATTGATTTTGCCGGCAGAAAGATCTTTCAGTCTAAACCTTACCCAAAATGCCGAGTGTTGATCGTTTACCTGTTCTCCTTGGATGGAGAAAGAAGCGGGATGCAAACGATACTGCCGGACCACTTGCTGGAAAGTCATAGTCTTCGTACTGTCTTTGAAAACGTCAATGGTAGCATCGGCTACAACATACTCCTCACTTTTACCATGTAGTATAATGACATCGGATGCAAGAGCGTTCGCTGAGACGAACACCGTACATAAAAAAACGATATAGGAGTATATACTGTTCAATAGGGAAGTCAATAAAGCTAGAACCAAATTATACGGTCAATGGCCCGGTAAGTTCCCTTACAGCTGCTGTTTCTAAAATTGTGAAGCCAGCAGTAAATGAATATCCTTGTAAGGAATATTAAAGCGCTTGCTCAGCAAAATATTAGTCAGGCAACCTTTGTAAGAATATACCCCATTTTTAAATCCTTTCTTGGCATAAATCATTTCTTCCACACCACCTACATCGGCAATCTTTAATAAGATTGGAGTAAAGATATTGCTCAACGCCGTGCTCGCCGTGCGCGCTACCCTGGAAGGAATGTTTGGAACACAATAATGGATGACATCGTACTTCCTGTATACGGGATTGTCGTGCGATGTAAGTGTGGATGTTTCAAAACAACCGCCTTGATCGATGCTGACATCAATGATGACAGAATTCGGTTTCATTTCCGCCACCATTTCTTCCGTAATGATGCAGGCTCCGTCTTCCGGACGAAGGGAACCAATCACTACATCCGCTTCCTTCAACTCTTTTCTCAATGAAACGGTATTGATGGTGGAAGTATACAATTGCATGCCCAAATGCTCTTTCAACCTGCGTAAGCGATACAAATGCTGATCAAACACTTTTACTTCCGCACCCAATCCGATGGCGGTACGAGCAGTATATTCAGCTACTGTACCTGCTCCAAGAATTACGACTTGAGTAGGCGGTACACCTGTTACCCCTCCCAAAATGACGCCCATACCATTGTAACTGCTCAGGTATTCCGCGGCAATCAACATGGCTGTGCTTCCTGCTATTTCACTCATCGCCTTCACCACAGGTTTGCTGCCTTCACGGTCTTCGATGAACTCAAAAGCAATCGCATTGATTCTTTTTTTATTCATGATGTCCAGATAACCTGAACTCAATTGGGCCATCTGTAAAGCGGAAATCAATGTCTGACCGCTTTTCATGTATTGAATCTCTTCGCTATCCGGAGGATTCACTTTTAAAATAATATTGCTTTCAAAAACTTCCTGATGAGAGTAAAGAATTCGTGCGCCGGCCTCATTGTATTCTCTATCTAAAAAATTGGCTTTCGTACCGGCTCCCGATTCGATCGATACGATATGTCCATTATTAACAAGCAAGGCCACCGCCTCAGGTGTCAGGCAAACACGCTTTTCTGTAGAATCGAGTTCCTTGGGAATACCAATGGTCAACTTCGCGTTCTTTTGTTTTATCCTCATCAAAGATTCCTGAGGATAAAGCGTTTCTGCCATCATCGCAGTAATTCCCTTGTCAATTTTAGTTGTGGGTTTCATGTCTTCTTAATGAAATAATTCTTCGGTGTTCGTCCTCCGCTTCCAGTGTTAGTTCAAGGTAGCTGTAAGGCAATATAGAGTGTATGATGGCCGGCCATTCAATCAAGCACAGAGAGCCAGAGTCCAGGTATTCTTCGATTCCAATGTCCTGCGCTTCACGTAAAGAATTCAATCGGTACAAATCAAAATGGTATACAGTATCGCCGGAGTTCAGCAGGTATTCATTCACAATCGGAAAAGTAGGACTGGAGACATTGTCTTCCGTTCCCAAAAAATTACACAACGTTCTGACAAAGGTTGTTTTGCCTGCTCCCATCTGTCCCGAAAGCAACCAGACGGAAATGCCCTTTCCTGCCTGAAGCACTTCAGGAACCACCCTACCCAAATCTTCTACCGAAGCAACCTCCCAGCGCTTTTGCACCGAAGCTTCCAAACCTGTCATTTCTTTTGTATCAAAGTATTAAGTTAGTGAAATAGGTGGGATGTTCAAAGGGGGATGGGGTTATTTTCGTTAAAGTAGATTGAAGTAAGAGTGGTTAGATGTTTAAGCTCTTATTAATCTCTGTTTCTCCGCTCTGTTTCTGTTTCTCCTTTTTTGGGGCGTTACCTGCGGCCCGGGCTTCGCCACTCTCCCGCCAAGGCGGGATCAAACAATGGCTCAATCCCTAACGCAGCTGCTTTAGCACAAGGAATCATTAGTCCCCGCAGGGTCCTCTTCGAGAGACCCTGCGGGGACTAAAAAGAAAGAGAAAAAGAAAGAGAAAGAGGTCGCCTACTCTTTCTTTTTCTCTTTCTCTTTCTCAAACTTTCACTAACGCCTATTTCTTCGGCACCAAATGCACAAATGGAATAATGATCTCCTCCATCGACACTCCTCCATGCTGGAAAGAATTCTTATACAAATTCACAAAATGGTTGTAGTTATTGGGATACACGAAGTAGGTATTCATCATGGCAAACACATAGGAAGAACTTAATGTTTTGCTTGGCAAAAAGAAACGGTTCGGTTTTTTAACAGTGAACACATCTTTTGATTCTTCATAACTCAAGTTCCTTCCCTCTTTGTAACGCAGGTTGGAATTGGTCTCCCGGTCACCAATCACCTTATGTGCTTTATCTACTCTCACGGTACCGTGATCTGTGGTAATAACTACCTGGATCCCTTTAGCAGCCAGCATTTTCAGCATGTCGCGCAAAGGGGAAAAATTATACCAGCTGGAAGTTAAAGAGCGATAAGCCGATTCATCCGGTGCCAGTTCTTTCAACACATCCATGTCCGAACGGGCATGTGAAAGCATGTCAACAAAGTTGTAGACAACAGCATTGAATGGATTTTGCTTGATCAGACCCACAACTTGATCCAACAAGTTTTTCCCTTGCTGCTGATGTATGATTTTATTGTAGGAAAACTTAATCGGACGTTTGTTCCGTTCGAGGAAGTTGCGCAACAATTCCTCTTCGTGCTGGTTACGACTGCCTTCATCCTGCTCCCAAATGGCCGGAAATCTTTTCTCGATTTCAGCAGGCATCATACCGGCAAAGAGCGCATTACGCGCGTATTCTGTGGTGGTAGGTAAAATAGAATAATAGTGCGACTCTTCATTCACATAGAAATCTTCCGTGATAAACGGCTCCAACATTTTCCATTGGTCGTAACGCAAGTTATCGATGAGGATAAAGAAAACCGGTTCTTTTTTATCAATCAAGGGCAAGACTTTCGTGGCCAATAATTGATGCGACAACAAAGGTTTATCACTGCCGGCATCGTTCAACCAGCCTTCGTAATTTTTCTTGATGAATTGAGAGAACAATTGATTAGCTTCTGTCCATTGTGTCTCCAAAACTTCACGCATCTCTCTTCCTTCCGTGCCTTGTATCTGCATGTCCCAATGCACCAACTTCTTATAGGTCTCCGCCCATTCCGCATGACTCAGGTTATCGGAAAGTTCCATGTTCAGGGTGCGAAATTCCTGCAAGTAACCGGAATTGGTTTTCTCCGTCATGATGCTTCTGTTCTGTAAAATTTTCTTGACAGAAAGTAAAATCTGATTGGGATTGATCGGCTTGATCAGGTAATCGGAAATCTTCGATCCGATAGCCTGCTCCATGATGGCTTCTTCTTCACTCTTGGTGATCATCACAACCGGTAAAGAAGGACGATAGGCTTTGATTTGTGTCAAGGCTTCCAGACCGCTCATGCCTGGCATATTTTCGTCCAGAAAAACGGCGTCGAAAAACTCTGACTTGCATTTTTCCAATGCATCTTTACCACTCAATACCGGCACAATGTCTACCCCTTTCGCTTCTAAAAAAATGATGTGTGGTTTCAACAACTCAATCTCATCATCCGCCCATAAAATCTTGTACCTTTGCATATGTGTAGGGTTCTAAATCAAAAACAATTCTACCTTTATTGACCGTTATTACTAGCGAAATACCAAATTACAAATAAGCTCCAAAGACCAATGCTTATTTGTTTTTAATTTAAGATTTGAAATTTATTTGGAATTTGGATTTTGGTGCTTGTATTTTGACTAAATAGACAATCATTACTCCCTAAACAAATAAAGTACCTCTTTAGTACGCATGAGCAAAAAAAAAATTATAAATGATCCGGTCTACGGATTTATAGAGATCAAGAACGACCT
>JAQZBV010000161.1 GCA_029237685.1 Cytophagaceae bacterium
GGTATCACAATTTGTGATACCCTATTTTTTGAGGTTCCAAAATGGAACCTCAAGTGATTATGTTTTTAATTTTCTTCAATTCTTTAAGGTCACAATTTGTGACTTTAAAGCTATTACACAAAAAAGATACCTTCACAAAATCCATAACATCTTGAGGTCGAAAATTGCGTCCTCAAGATAAGAAAAGATCAATGCAGTCACAATTTGTGACCGCATCGCTCCTATGTCATCACATTTTGTGATAACATAGGAGCGATGTAAAAAAAGTACTTTTGTTTCCGTTTCATAATTGCCAGAGACTATTGTTGGCACAATCTGTGAGTCTTTATACACATGAACTACACCTTTCTCCTTACATTACTTATTATCTGTGGATTTTCGGAAGTGGTATTATCAAAACCAGAACAGGGAATGAAGATAAACTACAGCTCCGATTCTTATTCCCCAACTCAGGATTCCTTCAGGACAATC
The DNA here is from genome assembly GCA_029237685.1 of Cytophagaceae bacterium. GTDB lineage: Bacteria > Bacteroidota > Bacteroidia > Cytophagales > Cytophagaceae > JACMQM01. The sequence continues at coordinate 472 of JAQZBV010000161.1, forward strand.
GATTTTTTTGAGAAAAAACTCAAAGGCATTTGCACGATAAAATTATACAATCCGGAAGGAAAACTGATTGCGCAGGATGTGGTCAATGCCGCACATCATCGTGTTTTTATTCGTGTCAAAGGATTGAAGGCAGGAGTGCATACGATAGAAGTCATCAACGAAGGAAAAATCTATTGGAAAAAGTTTGAAGTGATGAAAGAAGAATAAATGCACCGATAATTTCCTGGTATTGTACTCAACTAATTATCAAACTCACTTGGCGCAATGCATTCTTTCCAATACTCCATGATTTTTCGAATGGTGCTTTCCATTTCTTCGTAACTGTTGGGTTTTACAAAAAATCCCTGTACCACTAAGTTGTAAGCATCGATGACGGCTTCTTTGTTGGAATGCGTGGTGAAGAATAAATAAGGAATGCATTTCAAATGCAATTGCTCATCCGTATAGACTTTGTTTCTCAATTCATAACCATTGATCTTTGGCATGTTGACATCGGACAAAATAAGAAAGGGAGCGATTTCGGTTTCGTTCAAATAAGCGAGTGCGAGGTTGCCGTCTTTAAAAAATAAAATTTTGTTTTTATAGTTGAGCGTTTTGAATATATCCGCCAACATCAACTGATCGTCTTCGTCGTCTTCAATGATTACTACAGGGCCATTCTTATTCATAATGCTTGTATAAAGAGTGGAATTAAAAAGAAAGGGGGATGATGCTGTTTAAAATCCATTTAACCAATTCATTCTCTTGTGCTTGTCCCAGGTCGCTATTTCAGCAGTGATGGAACGTGTGTCCCATAGTCGGTGAGTTCCTATTCTACGGCAATCGGTTGGGTATTACCTGCGGCCCATCCATTCCATTTCAGTTCTTGTCATTCTTTAGAAGCAATTTTGCCGCGAGGTTAAAGTCTTCCATTTTGCGCAGGGTTTCTTCGAGGAAGCCGTTTTCTCGTAGTAAACCGGTTACGAAAGTAAACTAAAGACGGCATAGATTAGCATCCTTGCCCAAATAACTGCTCATGAAAACTCTAAAAATGACCTATTGGATCGCTACCGGTCTTGTTGTGTCGCTATACTTTGATTGCTACCAATTGTTTATTCGAGAAGAATGGCGTTAAAAGCAGCTATCCGGCCGTAAAGCGAAAGCAGGATTTGAACCTGCACCCTTCAAAATTCATTGGATGCTCGACCGAAGGAACTCTGTGTTACGGCGCCTTTAAACCTATTAATCTTCTCTACTTCCATCATCTGCCATGCGCACCAGTTTAGGGGTGAACTTGGCAATGACATCCACTAAGTTTTGTTGCGAAGCCATTACGGTTTCGATATTTTTATAGGCCATCGGTGCTTCATCTAATCCAGCGCCAATTAAGGTCACACCATGATCTTTTAAAACCTGACGCATCTCTTCGTTGGTAATGCTTTTAATGGCCTGTGTACGGCTCATCTGACGACCTGCACCATGTGAAGCGGAATTGATCGCATCCATTTCTCCTTTACCTCTTACGAGAAAACCTGGAGCGGTCATGGAACCCGGAATAATTCCCATTACACCTTTTGCAGCAGGAGTGGCACCTTTGCGATGCACAATCACTTCTTGTCCTTTCCAGTTTTCTTTCCAGGCAAAGTTATGGTGGTTCTCTACTTTCGTTAACACGTTGGCTCCAATAGCTTTGGTCAAACGGTTATGGATGACTTCATGACAAGCGGAGGCATAATCACCTGCAAGGTTCATGGCCAACCAGTATTCTTGTCCTTCGGCTGTATTCATATCCAGGTATGCCAGATTCGCAGCTTCATGAGGAAGCTTGCACAACTCTTTTGCCAACTTGGTATAGTGTCCTGCCAATGTAGCACCGAAACCTCTTGAACCAGAATGTGTCAACAAAGCCAGGTATTTCCCTTTTGAAATATTCAAGATAGAATCGTCTTGATCGAATTCAATAATGCCGAATTCTACAAAGTGATTTCCTCCGCCGGATGTGCCTAATTGCGCCGCCGCTTTATCGTGCAGCTGTCTCAATAAAGGAGTAGCATGAAATTCCGGACGATCGATGACGGCGTGTTCTGCTTTGTCCTGTCCGGTCCAGGAAGATCCTGCTCCAAATTTTGTCCAGGCGATCAATTCTCTTTTGTACTTATTTTCATTGGCTAAGAAATGCTCCGCAGGAATATCATAAATAGATAAAGCCATTCTACATCCGATATCAACACCCACGCCATAAGGAATGACGGAATTGTGGGTAGCCAATACACCACCGATCGGTAAACCGTATCCCTGGTGTGCATCCGGCATTAAGGCACCGCCAACTGCCACGGGTAGTTTCATCGCAACTTCCATTTGTGCGATTGCACCTTGTTCGATATTTTCTTTGCCGAACACATGATAGGGTAGAGCGGTTTCCAATAAAGATAATCCTGATCCGCCAACTGCTTTTGTTTTTTCCATGAGGGCTTTGGAAACCGGACTCAATACTTCATCGTCCAGAAAGCTTTCCGGATAGAGCAGGAGCTTTTTTAAAAGGGCAAGAACCTTTTTCCGGTTTTGACGGGCATACTGTTTCGCTGCAATGGACAGGGCCAAGCCTATGGCTTTACCTTCGGGATATCCGATACGTCTTAAATCTTCTCCGCTGATGTTCATGGACAGAATGAATGTTTGCGTTAAAGCTACAAATCTATTGCCACAGATGTTTGGAAGCGTAGGATGAAAGTGCATGTATCTTGCTTTCATACACTGCCATATACTCCCATGTACTCCTCCTCTATGTCCCATATATTCCTCATTTATAAACCATAGGAAGCCCGTAGGTAAACCATGGAAACGTAAATGATGTGAGACTATAGACAAGTAAAACGGAACAATCAGCACAACTAGTAATTAGTTGAAAAACAGTTGAACAGCTAGAAATGAATGACCATACTTTATAATGGAAAGTTTTAATTTATGACAACGGCTGCATAACGAACCTTCACTTCCCTTTCCTTAAACCCGATCGGCTTCCGCTCCGCCGGCTGCTGAGGAAAGCATTTACCTGAATGTATGTTTAAATATGTTTTAAATACAGGCATTCGAAATGATAAGTATAAAAAAGTAGATTATTTAGTTTTGTTGTATCCGGGAGAGCTTGAAGAATCCATGATAGAAAATGAAAATTATGCACCACAGGTTAAAATTTTACCATCAAAACCTAAATTTGAAAGACATTTGGAGGATTTTATAGATACAATAATAGAGAAGGAATTACCTTCAACTTTATATAAAAAAAGAATAAGATAAATTTGTATTTTTTCCTACCATTCTCGCTAAAGGCCGATATCTATCGGTGCCTTTTCACATAAGGCATCTGTACGGGAATCGATTAAATCAACTAACCCTCAATTACAAAAGCCTTCAACTCTTCCATCTTACCCTCACGAAACTTCCAGACGTCACAGTAGGAGTAATCGGTTGTATTTCCTTCTTTATCCTTCAAACTGATTTGACCGATGGCTGAAACAAACTCTCCTTCAGCAATGAAGTGTTCGACGTTAAACGTTGGAGGTTCTACATACACTTCTGCCATGTATTGTCTGACGGCTTCTTTGCCTTGCAGGATCCTGTCGCCTACAAATGTCCATTTAGTATCGTCGGTGCAATAGGAGAGAAAGCCTTCATAGTCGCCTTGCGTGATGGCGGCATTTGCTTTTTCCAATATGGCTTTATTGTTCCAATTCATAAGTTGTATTACTACTTCCCAATACAAAACTTCGAAAAAATATTCCCCAACAAATCATCCGCCGACACCTCTCCCGTAATCGAACCCAAATGAAACAAAGCCTGACGAATGTCCTGTGCGAGCAAGTCGCCGGAAATCTGTTCGTCCATGCCTTTGGAAGCGCCGATGAGCGCGGTGCGCGTGTTCACCAGGCATTCGTAGTGACGCGCGTTGGTCACCAGCGTTTGGTTGCTGCCCAGCTGCTCGTAATTGACCAGGTGCAGCAAACGGTTCTTCAACTCTTCCAAGCCCAATTCCATCTTCGCGGAGATGAACAGGATGCCGTCGAAGTTTTTGAATTTATCGGTAAACTTTTCTGAAGTATCTGCTTTGTTGCCGACGACTAAATAAGGACGTTCAATGTCTTTCAATTCTTGCAGGTCCGCAATCAATTCTTTTTCTTTGGTGGTGTTCACGTCAAACAAATAGATGATCAGCGCCGCTTGCTTCATCTTGTCGCGCGTACGTTGCACACCGATGGCTTCCACTTTATCCACCGTCTCGCGTAAACCGGCCGTGTCAATGAAACGGAAGGCAATGCCATCCAAGGTCATTTCATCTTCGATCAGGTCGCGCGTGGTACCAGGTACATCAGAGACAATCGCTTTTTCTTCGTGCAGTAATTTATTGAGCAGCGTAGACTTACCGGCATTCGGCTTCCCGACAATGACCGTAGGCACACCATTTTTGATCACATGGCCCAGGTCAAAGGATTGAATCAAGCGCTCGATGGTGAGGCGGATGCTGTTGATGAGCGTACGCAATTGATCGCGGTTGGCAAACTCCACATCCTCTTCGCTGAAATCGAGTTCGAGTTCAATGAGCGAAGCAAAATTGATCAGCTGTACCCGCAGCTCTTTGATCTCGTTGGAAAAGCCACCGCGCATCTGGTGCATGGCTATGCGGTGAGAAGCTTCCGTTTCCGAAGCAATCAAATCCGCTACCGCCTCCGCTTGCGCCAAATCCATGCGGCCACGCAGGAAGGCACGCTGCGTAAACTCACCGGCTTTGGCCAGGCGCGCGCCTTTTTCTAAAATCAGTTGTACGACTTGCTGTAAAATGAACGGAGAACCGTGGCAGGAAATTTCCGCTACGTCTTCACCAGTATACGAACGAGGATTTTTAAACAAAGCGATCAGCGCTTCATCCAGCAAGACATCATTGCGTTTAATATGCGCAAGGTGTACGGTATGTGAAGTCAAATCCGACCAGTTCTTGGAAGGCGCTATTTGTTTCAGGATGCTAAAGGTCTCCGCACCCGACAAACGGATGACGCCAATGGCGCCTTGTCCCTGCGGCGTAGCAATGGCTACAATGGTATCTTGGGAAATCAGTTTACTCATGGTAATTCTTTTCGTATTCCGGCCATTGCGTAGTTTTGTAATGACCCTCTGCAAAATAAGCCAACACCATTTTAAATTTCTTCGCTTCCAGGTAACCCGGAACGGTGCTCAGTATTTCTTCCTTGCTGTCTAAATAAACAGTAGTGGGAAAAGAAGATACGCCTAAAATCTTCGTAGCGAATTCACGTTCCGTCAAAGGAATGTTTTTGTACTTGATCGTCTCTTTACCCTCTGCGTTGATCTTTACGAACACATACTTTTTAGTGCCGTACTTGATCACGTCCGGATCTGTAAAGGTAGATTTGTCCATCACCTTGCACCAGCCGCACCAGTCGGTGTATACATCAATCACGATCAGTTTCTTTTTCTTCGCTGCTTCTTTGACGGCTTCATCGTAGGTGAGCCATTTGATTTTTAAGGTAGCGTCGACCTGAGCAACAGCAACAGTGCTGAGCAAGAGCAGCAGGAGGAGAGAGGAGAGTTTTGTTGTTATTTTCATGTTTTTGTTTTATCTGTCTGGCTCCTAGGAGCGGAGTGTAATTACTGTTTCTCTTTCTATTCTGGCTAGCCCCTAAATCCCCTGAAGGGGACTTTCCAGCAATGACATTTCGTGTAACTTTTTATTTTATTCTTTATATCCAGTGAAGATATTTCTTAAACTCAACAGCGTTCCCCTTTAGGGGCTAGGGGCCAGAAGGTCTGACTTTCCAGCAATGA
>JAQZBV010000041.1 GCA_029237685.1 Cytophagaceae bacterium
GTTATACCACGCAATGAAACCCGGCGCCCGGTTAGTGACTTATACAGCGAAGGCGCAATTGAGAAGGGATTTAAAGCAAGCAGGATTTGAAGCGGGATTGGTGAAAGGGCCGCCGGGGAAGAAGGAGATGATAGTTGCTGTGAAACTGAGAACTGAAAACTGAAAACTGAGAACTGAAAACTGAGAACTGAAGCTTGAATCAATTCTCAGTTTTCAGTTTTCAGTTCTCTCATTTAGCTAAAGGAAAATACAACGTAAACGTCGTGCCTCTTCCTAATTCACTGGAGACTTCCATGTGTCCGCCATTTTTGTCCATGAACTCTTTACTCAACACCAATCCTAATCCGGTACCTTTTTCGTGTAAAGTGCCGAGAGATTTTTTACGTCTATCGATATTGAAAATATTTTGCAGCGCTTCAGGACTCATGCCTACACCGGTATCACTTACGGTGATTTTTAACTTTCCATTGGATACTACGCTGGAAACATGTATGCTACCTCTGTGCTCAGTAAATTTAACGGCGTTGTGAATGATGTTGCGCAATACGAAATTCAGCATGTTGCCATCTCCATAGAGTGTTACGTTGCAATTGTCCGTAGGAGCTTTCAGCGTGATGGATTTTTTTTCAGCAATCGGCTGGTAAATGTTAATGTTAGATTGAATGAAATCCGTGCATTGAATTTCTTGCGGATGGTATTCCATCAAGCCGCTTTGACTCATCGCCCATTTCAATAAGTTGTCCAGCAATTGATTCAGGTTTCCCAATGAATCGTTCATTTTCTTACCTAGATCCGATATCTCCGCTAACGTAAAGGCATCCGGGTTAGTCGCTAGAAGCTCCGTGAATCCTTTGATGGAAGCGATCGGACTTTTTAGATCGTGTGCAACAATGGAGAATAGTTTGTCTTTAGCAGCGTTGGTTTTTTCTAAAAATTCCTGACTTTGTGAAAGATCTACATTGGTTTTGATCAAAGAAGAATTTTCTTTTTGCAAACTTTCCGATACACGTTTTTTCTTTTGGTATTTTCTGAAAAGGAAAATGATGACAATAGAGGTCAACACAAAAGCAAGGATCATACTGATCAGCAATTGATCATTTTTCTTATCCAGTATAGTAGACAACTCCGCTCTTTTATGAGAAAGCATCAATTCCTGTTCGTTAATTTTAAGGTTCAACTGAGACGTAGCCTCCGCAACAGCTGCTTTCTTCTCTTCCAGGTAAATAGAATCTTTTATGAGAATGTACGAATCGTACATGCCAACTGCTTCTTTGTAATCCTTTTTAATGCTCAGAATTTGAGACATGCCCTTATAACTTTCCATTAAGGAAAGTTTGTAATGGTATTGCTGACTGATCGCTAAGGAACGTAAAAATGATTTCTCCGCATCTTCGTAACGTTTGAGATTGAGTTGCACATGGCCAAGCGAAGCCAGAGTAGAAGCCAGGCCTTCGAAGTCTTCGTTGCTCTCAAAAATCACGAGTGAATTTTCCAAAAGATTTAAGGCTTTGGCAAAATCACCGATGTCATCGTAGGCTTTCCCCAAGTCTGCTAAACCTTTGGCGGATTCTTTTTGATTGTTGTTGACAACCGTCGGGTTTTCAAAAGTCTTTGAAGCTTTGATCAGACTTTCTTTTGATTCTTCTACACGACCGGTTTTATAATAGGTGTTCCCGATGTTCACGTGCGCATTGGCCACTTCTACCTGGTCCCCAAGATCTTCATAGAATTTTAGTGCCTGGTTGTAATAGCTGATGGACTTGTCAAACTTTTTCAGGTACTGACAGATATGGCCTGCCTGGTTGTACAAGTTGGCGTTGCGTTTCTTCTGGTGATTATGGTCATTGTAATGGATCGCTTGTGTAATGCTTTCCAACGCGTTGTCGTATTTCTCTTCCTCTACTTGTACCTGAGAAAGGCTTTCATAAATGACGCTGGTCAATGAATCGTATCCCGAATCAATAGAGTGTAGCAAGACTTTGCGCAAAGCACTTTTTTTCTTGCCTGCTTCTTTGTAGGCGATTAATAAATCTTGTTTTTTGATTTGACTGATCGGTGCGATTTCTTCGGTCTCGTCTTTAGATTTTTTTTTCAAAAAGCTTTGTGCAGTTCCTACAAAAGTAAGACCGAGGTTAAAAAACACACAAAACAACAACAACCGCATAAGCTAACTATTCACCCCTCTTATTGTACTTAAGGATATACGAATATGATTTAATAAAGATTTGTCTGAACGGCTAAGATACCGTAAAGTTTTGATTTTCTGCAAATTCCTTCGCAAAGTAAGTGATAATGATCTTCGCACCAGCCCTTTTGATGGCCAGCAGGCTTTCATCCCTTACTTTGTTATTATCCAGCCAACCTTTTGAAGCGGCGGCTTTGATCATGGCATATTCTCCGCTCACTTGATAAGCGACAATCGGCAATTCAAACTCATCATAGAGTGTTTTGATAATGTCGAGATAGGCTCCTGCAGGTTTTACCATCAGCATGTCTGCTCCTTCTGCAAAGTCCAATTCCCCTTCCAATAAGGCTTCTGTGCTGTTGGCAGGATCCATTTGGTAAGTTTTTTTATCGCCTGATTTAGGGGCTGAATCTAAAGCATCACGGAAAGGCCCATAAAAGGCACTGGCATATTTAGCCGTGTAGGACATGATTGATACACGTTCAAAACCGTGTTGATCAAGTGTGTCGCGCAAATAACCGACTCTTCCATCCATCATGTCTGATGGTCCGATGATGTCTGCACCGGCAACAGCCTGTGCAACGGCCATTTTACCCAGCACTTCCAGTGTTTCGTCATTCAGTATTTCTCCGTCCTGTACAATACCGTCATGACCATCAGAACTATATGGATCCATGGCTACATCAGTGATCAGGCAACACTCCGGATAAGCGGATTTGATGGCTCGGATGGTTTGTATGTAAGTAGCATTTGGATTGTAACTTTCTGTTGCCAAAGAATCTTTAAGTGATTCATTGACGTGAGGAAAAAGTATAAAAGTTTTTAATCCCAATTTCATGCAAGCGCCAACTTCCTGTAGGATCAAGTCTTTGGAAAGCCTGAAGATGCCTGGCATGGAGGAAACTTCATGGCGAATGTTTTGTCCATCGGTTACGAAAAGAGGAAACACCAGGTCGTTGACAGTAACCTGGTGTTCTCTTACCAATGAACGAATAGTTTCAGACTTTCTATTTCTTCGTGGTCTTCTCATGGAGAAAATTATATTTATTGGTATTTGAGAATGAAAAATGTAATGACATGCAATGCAATAAGGAGCAGTGAGTGAATTTGGGCGTGCCCCTCCCGGGTCGGGCTGAACTACGTTCGCAATCTTCGCACTCTCGTGCTCGATTGTGCTTCAAGTCCTCGCTCGGAAAGATCTCAGATCACAACGCTGGCTGGTGGCTCGCTGTGGGCTTTCCGCTTCTATCCCTCACGCGTTCGTCAAAAAACAAATCCACTCTACTATTCAAATGAGTTAATCGTTTGTTCAATGATGTCACAACATTCATTGATCTGCGCTTCCGTGATAACCAGAGGAGGTGCAAAACGAATGATGTCTCCGTGTGTGGGTTTAGCCAGTAAACCGTTTTCTTTCAGGCGTACGCAAACGTCCCATGCTGTCTTACCGTCTTTTGTGGGTTTGATGACAATGGCATTTAATAATCCTTTACCTCTGACGAGGGTCATGATGTTACTTTTATTTGCCGTTGCCTGCATGCGTGCACGGAATAGTTGGCCAAGTTTGTCTGCATTTTCAGCTAACTTTTCATTTTTCACTACTTCCAGCGCGGCTACTGCTACGGCGCATGCCATAGGGTTTCCACCGAAGGTTGAGCCATGCTCTCCCGGCTTGATCGTCAACATGATTTCATCACTGGTCAATACGGCAGATACCGGATAAGTACCGCCGGACAAGGCTTTGCCCAGGATCAATAAATCAGGATGAACGCCTTCATGATCGCAAGCCAGCAGTTTGCCTGTACGGGCAATACCGGTTTGTATTTCATCGATCATCAGGATGACATTATTCTTTTTGCACAATTCCTGCGCCTTTTTTAAATAGCCTTCCTGTGGAACATACACACCGGCTTCGCCTTGTATGGGTTCGATCAAAAGGCCGCATACATTAGGGTTTTGTAAGGCGTCTTCCAAGGCTTGCACATTATCGTAAGGTATAATATGATAGCCCGGCATAAACGGACCGAAGTTATTTCTGGAATCAGGATCTGTGGAAGCGGAGATGATACCCATGGTTCTGCCATGGAAATTACGCTCCACTGCTACAATGACGGCACGATCGGTAGGAATACCCTTTTTGGTGTATCCCCATTTGCGTGCTAGCTTTATGGCGGTTTCCACGCCTTCGACTCCCGAATTCATCATCAATACTTTGTCGTAGCCAAAATACTCACACAGGTATTTTTCCGTCACGCCTAATTTATCGTTATGGAATGCTCTCGATGTAAGTGTCAAGGTTTGTGCCTGGTCTGTCAAAGCCTTGATGATAGCGGGGTGACAATGACCTTGATTGACAGCACTATAAGCTGATAAGAAATCAAAATAGCGTTTGCCTTCGACATCCCATACAAATACACCTTCTCCTTTTGCCAATACAACCGGCAACGGATGGTAATTGTGTGCTCCGTATCGTTCTTCTAAAGCAATGTTTTTTTCCGTGGCATTCAGGGTGTCAATCATATTCGTAATCGTATTAAATTTAAGGGCCAATGAGGCAATTGGGGTGCAATTTACGAAAAAAATCCAAGGTTGGGGGTATAATTATGGTCTTAAATAGAAGATTATAAGCAAATTCTGTACATGAAGGGATTGTCCTTCTCCTGAATAATTCTTAAAAATAAAGGAGAGATGTTTGCGAATTGCATTTTCTTTGATGATATTTGCAACCCATTAATTTATTTTGGAATACATTAATCGCTAGAAGTCATGGCAAGAGTTTGTCAATTAACAGGAAAAAGAACAAGAGTAGGGAATAATGTTTCTCACGCTAATAATAGAACGAAACGTAAATTCTACCCGAATCTTCAAACGAAGAAATTCTTTGTTCCGGAAGAGAATGGTTGGATCACGTTGAAAGTATCTACTAAAGCGATCAAAACGATCAATAAAAAGGGTATTTCTGCAGTGTTGAAAGACGCTGGAGTGTTATTATAGTATTACAATAGATAATCGCTGCAATCATGGCAAAAAATAAGAATAGAGTACAGGTCATCCTAGAGTGTACTGAACACAAAAATACTGGTCTTCCGGGCACTAGCCGTTACATTTCTACTAAAAATAGAAAAAACACAACGGAAAGATTAGAGTTGAAAAAATTCAACGCTGTTTTGAAAAAATATACTGTTCATAAAGAAATTAAATAGTTATGGCTAAGAAGGTAGTTGCAACGCTGAAAAGTACAGATCCGACCAAAGGTTTTGCGAAGATCATTAGAGCGGTGAGATCTGATAAGACAGGTGCTTACACGTTTAAAGAAGAAATGGTTCCTGTGACTGAAGTTCAGGAAGCGTTAAAAAAATAGTCTTACATTAAGGTAAGTATACAAAAAGTCCCTTATTGGGACTTTTTTTGTAAAAAGGGAATTAGTTTAATCCGGATTGTGCATTAGAATAACCTGGTACAATTAATCGTCTCTTATATTCTATCCAACAAATGATAGGTATGATTTACATGATACTTATTTGTCTAAAGAATAATTAGTTTTATGGGGTTATTCGATTTCTTTTCTAAGGAAAAAAAAGAATCGCTGGATCAAGGACTCGCCCAGACAAGGGAAAGTTTCTTCGGAAAGCTGAGTAAGGCTGTTTTGGGTAAATCCAAAGTAGACGAAGAAGTATTGGATAACCTGGAGGAAGTATTGGTAACCTCAGACGTAGGAATTGATACTACTCTTAAAATTATAGCCAGCATTGAGCAGCGTGTTGCCAACGACAAATATTCAGGTACTGCTGAATTAGATAAAATATTAAAAGAAGAAATTGCCGCTTTATTGAAAGATGCCGATGACGTAGGCAACGGCGATTTTGAACTTCCCAAAGTAAATGGTCCTTATGTGATCATGGTAGTGGGTGTGAATGGTGCGGGTAAAACAACTACCATCGGTAAACTCGCGACTCAATTTCAAAAACGCGGAAAGAAAGTGGTGTTGGGTGCAGGTGATACATTCCGCGCGGCCGCGGTAGACCAATTGAAACGTTGGGGAGAGCGTGCCGGTGTACCGGTTGTGTCACACGGTATGAATACTGATCCTGCTTCTGTGGCATTTGATGCAGTGAAGCAAGGAGTAGAGATGAACGCAGATGTTGTGATCATCGATACCGCAGGGAGATTGCACAACAAGGTTGGTTTGATGGATGAATTGTCAAAAATCAAACGTGTCATTCAGAAATTTATACCGGAAGCACCGCATGAGGTGTTGCTCGTATTGGACGGAAGTACCGGACAAAATGCATTGAATCAAGCGAAGGAATTTACTAAAGCAACAGAGGTTACGGCCTTGGCCATTACCAAACTCGATGGCACTGCCAAAGGTGGCGTGGTGATTGGGATTTCAGATCAGTTGCAAATTCCTGTCAAGTATATTGGAGTAGGTGAAAAAACAGATGACATACAGGTTTTCAATAAACATGCCTTCGTGGAATCATTATTCAAACGTTCGTAGTTTACTTGCTGCGTCGTTATTTTTTTTAATGGCTTGCTCTTCTTCAAAAAAAGGAGGGCAAGGGGCGCGTGAAAAAGTAATTCCTATTTCTATATCTCAAGGCATTGCCGGCTCTATCATCTTCAAACAAGGTGAGTTTGACGCGAGCGGAAAATTGAGCAGTGAGGAAGGTGTATTGTATGGTGTACAACGTAAGATATACATTTATGCGCGAACCAATATTCGTGCAGTAGACCTTGGCGAAAGTGATTTTATCCATCATGTACACGAGCAATTAGTAGATTCTATGGAATCTAATCCGGATGGTTATTTTCAAAAAGAAATGGAACCAGGCAATTATTCTTTATTCATTTTAGAAAATAACCGGTTGTATTCTAAGGTAGATGAAAAAGGTTTTTATTTTCCGGTTCCTGTAAATAAAGATTCTGTGTCTACGGTGAAACTGGAAATAGATTATAAAGCAGTGTACTAAGGATAAGCATCAAAAAGCAAATTAACGCCTTGTTGGCGTCTCGCCAACAAGTTGATGGTATTACCGACCAGGTGTTGGCGGGAAGCCAACACCAAGAGAAAAAATAAGCTTATGAAAGCAAAAGGCAATAAAAAAGTAAAAGTAAATATTGTAACACTGGGTTGCTCAAAAAATCTCGTGGATTCCGAAAATATATTTACTCAACTGCGTGGCAATGGCATCGATGTTTCTCACGAAGCAGAGCATGACACCTCCAATGTCGTTATTGTCAATACATGCGGTTTCATAGACAATGCGAAACAAGAATCCATCGATACCATTTTGCGTTATGTAGATGCAAAAGAACAAGGAGTAATTGATAAGTTGTATGTGACCGGTTGCTTGTCTCACCGGTACAAAGACGACCTGGAAAAAGAAATGCCAACAGTCGATGCTTTTTTTGGTACCAATGAGTTGGCTTCTTTGTTAAAAAGATTCAAAGCAGATTACAAACATGAATTGGTCGGCGAGCGATTCATCACGACACCCAAACACTTCGCCTACATGAAAATTGCGGAAGGTTGTGACCGCCCTTGTTCGTTCTGCGCCATTCCTTTGATGAGAGGGAAAAACGTGTCGCGTACGATAGAAGAACTGGTGACCGAAGCGACAAACCATGTCAAGAACGGAACAAAAGAAGTCATTCTTATCGCGCAGGATCTGACGTATTACGGTTTGGATAATTATGGCAAAAGAAGTCTGGCAGAATTGCTGGCAGCCCTTTCAGATGTGCCAGGGTTAGAATGGATCCGTTTGCAATATGCGTACCCTTCTCAATTTCCCGAAGAGATCCTTCCGATCATGAGGGAGCGTGATAACATTTGCAATTACCTGGATATGCCTTTGCAACATGCTTCTACAGAAATGCTGAAGATCATGCGCCGTGGCATCAGTCGTCACCGCACAGAAGAGTTGCTGGCTACCATTAGGAAAGAAGTTCCGGGTATTGCAATTCGTACTACACTCATCGTAGGGCATCCGGGTGAAACAGAAGAACAGTTTCAACAGCTTTGTGATTTTGTAAAAGAACAACGTTTCGAACGCTTGGGCGTATTTCAATATTCGCACGAAGAGAATACACATGCGTATTCATTAGAAGACAGCATTCCGGCAGAAGAGAAACAACGTCGTGCCGATGTGATCATGGAAATTCAGGAAGGTATTTCTACGGCACTAAATCAAGAGAAGATAGGCAAAACATATAAAGTATTAATCGATCGCAAAGAAGGCGGTTATTTTATCGGTCGTACAGAGCATGATTCACCGGAGGTAGATAACGAAGTGTTGATCGAAGCGAAAGACGTGTACTTGCGTTTGGGCGATTTCGCAACGGCAGTTGTGGACGATGCCACAGAGTTTGATTTGTATGCGAGTGTTATTCAGTAATATTTTTAATAATTTTTAATTTTTATAAATCATGACAACAACTTTAGACAACGGCAATGTAAAAATGTACGATGCTAAGACAGAAGAATTAATTTCTCCTGTTACGAAGGTTTTATGCTATGGTGTAATTCTTCTGGCTGCATTATGCATCCTCTCATTGTCTGTATTTGGATTAGTGCTTGGATTCATTTTGTTGGGTGCTGCTTTATTATTTTTAACAACGACAAAACGTGTCAGTATAGATTTTGAAAATTCTGTTTATAGAGAATATACGTCAACGTTTGGAGTAAAAGTGGGTGAATGGAAAAAGATGTTCGACGTTAAAACAATTACCATCACTTCATCCGGTAAAGTATTTTCTAATAATGTGGCGATGGGCGGAGCGCAGACTTATTCTAGCAGCAGTAAGTTTAACTTAAATCTTAAGAAAGACAATTATAAAAAAATCGTCATTGCCAATGCAAGCTATGATGAGGTAGTGAAAAAAGCAAAAGAAGTATCGGCCTTACTTAATGGAGTAGATATTATGGATTATACAAAAAAACCTGCTGTCGTTATTCGATAGAGATTAATGGGCTATTCGAATTATTTTTAAATCGAAAAACTAGACAAGCTTTTCCTCGCCACCAACTTCATATCCATATGCAATTTTGTTTGAGGCCTAAATAACCTGGAAAAAGATTTATAACCCGTCAAAAAACAACTTGAAAGAACAGGCCTGTATTTACTGACTTCTGTCTATTTTTAATCCGGTATTATTTTCCAACTTTATATATCAATGTTTTTTTCAAGGAGGCGTTTTTGATAGCGTATGGTGCCTAGAGTTTTAGCCAAGGCAAAAAGTGTGTATTCTTTCTACAGTTTTACAGGTTGATAGCTAGATATGCAATATAGATTTATCCTCTATCAGGATGCGTAAAGCTGTATAAGGATGTTTATTTTAAGCCGATTGTAGTTTTATTGCTCCATTTCTAGAAAAATGCTAAGTCTTTGAACACATAGCGGATTATTTTTAATGGTTTTTGCTCTGGTCTAGAAACTGTTCAGAGTCCCTTGCCGTATACAGATTCGGCTACTTTAAAGTTTTTAGAAGTATTGTCGAAGGTCATCCAATTTTATAAGACGGTATAGCAGCAAAGAGAACCTTCGGGCATGTGGAATTTTAAAAAAATCGTTGAGGAGATTACTCATGCTGGAGTCACGGAGGCTATAGCTTTTGAGAAACAGTATAGACTGAAATCAATGAATCTGCTTTGTGTCATTGGTATCCTCATTATCTCTCCTTATTACATTATCTTTTCCATGTCAGGGTTATGGTATCCTGTTCTTGTTGTTTTTCTTTTTCACATTTCTTTTTTCATTGTTATTTTTCTCAACTACCTCAAGTCCTATACCGCTGGAAATTATCTTTTGATTTTTGGAACCAACATGGGCATACTTGGTATGTCTTATTTTATTGGTTTTGATTCAGGATTCCATTTGTATTTTATGACAGGGCCATTGTTTATTTTTTGGATTTTCGATTTGAATCAAAAAAAATTAATCGCTTATGCCATCGCATTAGAATTGTTTTTTGTTGTGCTAGTATTCCTTGTGAAAGCCTATTTTGTTTCTCCCTACTCCTGGAAGCAAGTTGTAGGTTTAGACATCTATTATTTAAACATGAGTTTTAACTTATGTTTAATTTTTTTGCTGTTTTATAATTATACCAAATACTACCAACTTCTTACCGATAGTCTGGTACAGAAGCAGGAGAACATGGAAACAGAGGTTGTTAAGCGCATCAAGTCAGAAGAATATACAAGTAAGTTGTTTGAGGATTTATCGATTAGTTATAAAAACCTAGAACAATTCAGTTATATCGTATCGCATAACGTAAGGTCTCCGTTATCCAACATTAAAGGCTTTTTAAGCATCTATGAAGCTAATGGTCATAACACGCAAAATGACCAGGTAATAGATAGTATTAAAGAATCTGCGGAGCATTTGGATGAAATCATCATGGACCTGAACGTGCTTTTAAATGCAAAAAACTTATTGTTAGAGAATAAAAGAGTAGTGAATCTTTCTGAAGCCATTCAAAATGTAGGTGTTTCATTGGCAGCTGAAATTCAAGGCTCGGGCGCCATCATCAAAGAAGAATTCGAAAGAGATTTGAATTTTGTTACGATAAAGACGATATTGCATAGTATTCTATTTAATCTGTTTCAAAATTCAATACGCCATAATAAACCAGATTCATATCCGGAAATAATTATTAAGGCAAAAAAAACGCAGGAGTACACAGAAATAAAAATCAGTGATAACGGCTCGGGCATTGATTTGAAGAAATACAACGATAGAGTTTTTATGCTCTATCATACTTTTGGAGAAAAAACAGAAGGCCGCGGTATAGGATTGTTTTTGGTAAGGTCAAATGTTGAAATGTTGGGAGGCCGTATATCAATTGAAAGTAAATTAAATGAAGGCACAACTTTTATAATTCAATTTAAAAATTAGAATACTATGACCACTTCTGCCAAACCAATGGTTTTTTTTGTTGATGACGATCCTTTGTCAAATAAATTCAATACCATGTTGATTCGTAAGATTCATCCTGATGTTGAAATCAAAACATTTACAAAGGCGGAAGATGCATTAGCTGATTTAAGAGAGGCTAAAAATCAAAAACCGGAAGTTATCTTTTTGGATTTGAACATGCCGGTGATGAATGGTTGGGATTTCATGGCAGAGTTTAAAAAAATAGGATTAGACATTGAAGTCGTAGTATTGACTTCCTCTAATGATTCATCGGACAAAGCGAAGGCTGAGAAAAATACCCAGATAAAAGATTATGTTGTGAAACCGCTTACTCAAAATGCGTTTACCAGTGTGGTGAAAAAGTTTTTCAGAAGCAAAGACGACGAATAGGGTTACAGTATTCAATTTCATAAAAACAAAAAGCTCTTCACTATTAGTGAAGAGCTTTTTGTTTTTATGATAGAATGTTTTTCTCTAGTAAAGAGGAGAGAAATGCAATCATCCAAACAAGTCCGATGACAAGTAACGGTCACCGCGGTCGCATACGATGCTGACAATGACACCTTCTTTTAATTCTTTGGCCAGTTTGATGGCGGTAACCATGGCGCCTCCGCTGCTCATACCGGCGAAGATGGCTTCTTTTTTTGCCAGCAGTCGTGTCATTTCAATGGCTTCCTGTTCGCTAACATCTATGGTTCTGTCTACACGATGGGCTTCGAATATTTTTGGTAAGTATTCTGTCGGCCACCTGCGGATGCCCGGAATACGTGCTTTTTCATCGGGCTGTACGCCTACGATTTGTATGGCCGGATTTTTTTCTTTTAAGAAACGGGATACACCCATGATGGTTCCGGTGGTTCCCATCGAAGAAACAAAGTGGGTGATTTTACCATCGGTGTCCTTCCATATTTCAGGGCCGGTAGAAGTATAATGTCCTTTCCAGTTGTCCGGATTGCCAAATTGATCGAGCATGATGTATCCGCCTTCTTTGACTTTATTCTCTGCATAGTCCCTTGCTCCTTCCATGGAAATGGCCGCTGGGGTGAGTATGACTTTCGCACCGAAAGCTTCCATCGTCAGTACTCGCTCTTTGGTGGAATTATCCGGCATGACCAGTTCTATTTCGAGGTCAAATAAACGAGCGATCATGGCCAGCGCAATGCCTGTATTGCCGCTGGTTGCTTCGATCAGCTTATCTCCCGGTTTAATGTTACCTCGCTCTAAAGCCCCTTTAATGAGAGATAGTGCGGCTCTGTCTTTTACACTTCCTCCAGGATTGTGTCCCTCTAGTTTGGCGTAGATTTTTACTGCCGGATTGGGGTTCAAATGTTTGATTTCTACTAAGGGCGTATTGCCGATAAAATCCAATAGTCCAGCCATGATTATTTTTTAGTGCTCACTTCCGGTTGTGCACGGTTATATACTTTCGAATGTGGAGCTATACTTTCAATAACCCATACGTTACCACCGATCACGCTGTGGTGTCCGATAACGGTGTCTCCGCCCAGAATTGTTGCTCCTGAGTAGACAATCACATCGTCTTCGATGCTCGGGTGGCGTTTTTGGGAAGCCATGTCTTTGCTCACACTCAGCGCTCCTAGGGTTACACCTTGGTATATTTTTACATTTTTACCAATACTCGCTGTTTCTCCTATCACTACACCCGTGCCGTGGTCTATGAAAAAGCTGGAACCAATTTGCGCTCCGGGATGAATGTCTATTCCTGTTTTGGAATGGGCATACTCAGAAAGGATACGTGGCAACAAAGGAACATTTAACTCATACAAAGCATGCGCCATGCGGTGAAAAGCAATGGCATAGAATCCGGGATAAGTTCTGATCACTTCATACTCGCTTTTAGCCGCCGGATCACCTGCAAGGGTGGCGTGAATGTCTTCACACAACAATTCATAGATGTTAGGAAGCTTTGCCATGAAGGCTGCCGAAATTACACCCGGATCTTGGTCTAACTGCTTCTGCATGACGTTCAACAATTCTTTGAACTCAGAGTTATAAATATCCAAACGGTCTTTAATAATGGTTGCCGAACGGTACTTTTTAGGAGATTGTTCCGGAAACAACATCAGCAGAATACGTGTAAAGAGCTTGCACACACTGGAAGTGGAGGGCGCAGTATCCGTTTTTTGATGTCTTTCAAACAAGGTCTGTGCGAATTTGGTGTTGCTCATGTATAAAGGAATTATTTGGTGCGACTAGGTGTTCTGTTTTCATTCAACCCTAAAGAGGTCTGAAAGATTCGAAAATACATTCTTTTATTTAATTATAAGAAGCTGAATCGATAAAAATATGCATATTCATAATTAAATAAAAGTGGTCAGTGATCAGTGGTCAGTAGTCAGTGTAAGCAGCCTTATACATTGATACTGACCACTGACCACTGATCACTGATCACTTTCTTTAAATGAAAAAATCAGTTTATAAAATTCCGCTAGAGCAAACCAGGGCATTCTCTTCCTTGCTTTCCGATTATATCTCTCAAAATGATAAAATTACCTCCTTCATCCATTTCGCTTCTTCTGCAGAGGGTCTGAAAAAGTGCCTGGACAGTTGTTCTTTCCCCATAGAGAGGCGGCTGGTTTTGCAGGAAGTGTTGAAAGAGGAATACGGTGATTTTCAACTATCGGAAAAGGTAAAAGAGCACCTTGAACGCATTTCTTCTCCGGATACATACTTTATCACAACCGGTCAACAGATTCATGTCTTGGGGGGCCCTTTGTATGTGTTGTATAAAATCGCCAGTACATTGCAGCTTGCTGCTACTTGCAAGCGGTTGATGCCGGACAAACATTTTGTACCGCTTTTTTGGATGGCTTCGGAAGACCATGACCTGGAAGAAATTGATCACCTGACTATTTTCGGTAAACGTTACCAGGCGGAGTTGAAAGGGAAGGGGCCGGCAGGGCGCGTTTCTACGGAAGGCCTAGCCGAATGGATAGACAGTCTTCCTGATATTCCGGAAGTATTCAAAAAAGCATACAGGCAATATGGCAACCTTTCTCAAGCTACTTTGTATTGGCTCAATGAATTGTTTGGTAAACACGGACTCGTTGTATTGGATGCTGATCATCCGAAATTGAAACAGCAGTTTATTCCGATCTTAGAAAAAGAATTGTTGGAAGGAATTTCTATTGCGGCTGTTCGTCAACAGACGGCGGCTCTGGAAGAGCAAGGATACAAAAGTCAAATTTTCCCGAGAGACATCAATGTCTTTTATATTTCAGCTGAAGGTCGTAACCGTATCGTTCTCGAGAATGGAAGATATACTGTGTTAAATACGAATACAGTATTTGATCAGAAAAGTTTATTGGAAGAATTGCATAAGCATCCTGAATCGTTTAGTCCAAACGTAGTTTTACGCCCAGTCTATCAAGAATATATTTTACCTAACATCGCTTACATCGGCGGACCTGCTGAAGTGGCCTATTGGCTTCAGTTGCAGAAAGTGTTTGAAGTTTTAAACCTGCATATGCCTGTCGTACTGCCAAGAAATTTTGCTATGGTAGTGGGTAAACAGCAGATGAGCAAATTGAATAAACTAGGACTTCGCCCTGAGTCGGTTTTTCTACCTGATGAAGAACTAAAGCAGTTTTTCCTGGCGGAGAAAAAACATGTGATTCCCGAATGGACTGATGTTGCAGGCAGCCTGGATAAGCTTTGGGAGCATATAGAAGAAAAATCATTGAAAGCAGATGCAAATCTGAAAGACTGGTTGGCCGCTGAGAAACATAAAGTGCAAAAACAATTGGAAAACATAGAGAAGCGCGTAGCGAAAACCTATGAACAAAAGCTGGAACAGGAAATGAAGCAACTGAGTACACTAAAAGAAAAGTTATTACCAGGCGGAGGATTGCAGGAGCGTTCGGATTCATTTCTTTCTTTTTTGATTAATGATCCGGATTTTATAGATGAGATCATTCCCTTGTTTGATCCATTGGATTTCGGTTTCAACATAGTGGTGTATGAAGACTAAGAACGATTGGCGGACACTTTATATGAAGCAGCGTCAGGCATTGACGGTGGAGGAAAGAATAGAGAAAAACCGATTGATTACGGAAAACTATTTTAAACTTTTTGAAAAGGAGCGTCCAGAAGTGGTGCATCTTTTTTTATCTATAGCTTCTAAGGAAGAAGTAGATACTCGTTTTATTTTGGAGAAGTTGAATACGGAATACCCGCACGTGAAGACCGTCACATCTGTTATTGCTGAAGATCAAAGATCATTGCTAACCATTGAAGTGCGGAGAGAAACGCCACTTGTGCTTAACAGATGGAGTATCCCAGAACCTGCCACTCGGCTTGCTTTCCCTACACATGCTATTCAAGAAGTATTAACGCCTTTATTGGCTGTAGATGCATCGGGCTATCGGCTGGGATATGGAAAAGGATTTTATGACCGCTTTTTTGCAGTTTGCTCTTCGGCTGTTGTAAAAACAGGTATCAATTTTTTCCCCGTTGTTCCTCACGATTTACCAAAAGACGAATGGGATGTTGCCTTGCATCGTTTGGTATGTCCTGAGGGTACATTTGTCATTCAACAAAAAGCATAAAAAAAGCCGATGTTGAGATCGGCTTTTTTATGAAGAGAACCAGTGTTCTTTATGGAATAACGATGTACCAAACTTTCAATTTTGCGTTGATGGCATTGTTCATCGAT
This sequence comes from Cytophagaceae bacterium, assembly GCA_029237685.1. Classification (GTDB taxonomy): domain Bacteria; phylum Bacteroidota; class Bacteroidia; order Cytophagales; family Cytophagaceae; genus JACMQM01. The sequence goes on from JAQZBV010000041.1 coordinate 15,779, forward strand.
TCATTGTATTTAGCGAGCATGCCTTTCTTTTGATTGGCGTCTCCTGTTAACTCTGGAACAAAATCATAAATCAAGATTTTTCCTGAAACATTGGAAGAGGATAATCTGGTATTCAATGAACGGCTTCTGTAATCTTGTGGATCATCTGATCCTCTCAAATAGTGTGTGTTCTGAATATCTGTCCCGGTAGCCTTGTCCAGTTTTTTAGACAATGATCCCAGTTTCCCCAATTTCTGTGTCGTTGCAGCGTCTAACTCTTGTTCTACTTTTGTAATGGAATTGGTAATGTCCATAGAAGTAGTGTCCGTTGTCGTTGCGTTTAGCTTGGTGAAGAATAATTTTTCTTTGTATAATTTTTCATAAGTGAATTGGTACACCAAAACTTTTTCACCGTTTTTGTCCGCAGTAAATTTGTAAGGAAAATAGCCTTTGTTGTTTAGTATGTTGGCTAAGTTCAATCCTCTCCCTTGTCCTATGTAAGGCTGGTCATTGGCATCACTGGTTCCTTTGACAACTGTTACAGAAGCAGGTTTGTCAAGTTTGCGGACAGCAGTAAGAGTATTCTCTTTGTTAAAATCAAACAATACAAATTCAGATACGGTAACGGCATCATAAGATGGAGCAGAATCATTTCCGCTCATCGAGTTTATTTTCGTCAATGTACCCAAAGTTTTATTTTTACCGCCGGCTAATGCTTCGTCACCCACTCTGAAGTTTTCACTTACTAAAGTAAAAGTGCCATCATTGTTTACTACGATATCGTGTATAAATGTTTTAGTTTTTCCGCCCCAGATTCCATTAGTGTTGTTACCTTCTTTTACTTTTGCTTCTACATCTTTCCAGGTCTTGTACTGATAATTCATTTTACCTGCAGGATCTATCAAAGCGGTAAATAATCCGTCAGATGTGGCGTCTCCTTCTCTTGGTCCGTTGAAGTACATGCCGCCAGTTACGATATTACCCTCAGATGCCAAACGTAAAAATGTTGGATAACCAAATGTTTTTTCATCTGCGCTTTTTAAGTAATTGTTGAATAATTGTTTCCCGTCTACGAGTGTATAGCCCGCTACATGGTATTCAAAATAGTCAGACATATCTGCAGCGATGAATTCCAGTACATATAAAATATTGCCTGATACCAGGTAATCTACCGGATAAAGTCTTTTCTTTTCTGGCTCTATGATCTGCATGTATTTGCTTTCCAATTTGTCATTGAAACGCTCGAGGCTATAGCCTACTTTTTTATCTTTTGTGTAATTGATCACTAAGAAGTCCGTTTGCTCAATCGGTGTGATCATGGCAGGCTTATAAAGTAAACGGGAAGCTACTTCTGTCAATACTTTAGAAGCAATTTCTTTTCCTTGTTTGTCCAATATTTTATAAGTACGTGTTTTTTCTTTTCTGTTCGATTTGATAAACATGAAATTCCCTCCATTGTAGGCGAGGTCTTCTATTTTATCGTCAGCTTTTAGTTCCAATTTAATTTCGTTAACCAGTACCAGGCTGTTGTCCAATATGATCAACTTTACTGTTCTTGGATTAGCGTTGGTTTCTTCATATTGAATGTAGTAGCCTTTGTCGTCCAGTTTTTGAACACCTTTGAAGCCATTTCTTCCTACTTTATCCAGTTCTATGGATTGGGCGATAGAAGGAATGCTGAATAAGAGCAGTCCTGCGAGGGCTAAAAATTGCGAAACTTGTATTAACATGTTTTTCATAAAAATTGATCTAATTGTTTTGATGGTAAGGTAGGTAAAAGATAAAGGTGGATATATACTTAGTAGTAAGGTATATGACCGTTGTACTAACAAGAGTGAAAAGCGGTGCAAAACGTTGCCGATCCATGCATAAAAAAAAGCCGGTGTTTAACCCGGCTTTTATAACTTCTTGCTAATTATTTACTTACCCTCTACTCCTCGCTAATCTTTCTTGCTTCGTTAAACAAGCCCAATGATTTCATATAGATTTCATCGGTTTCGTTGTAAATAGGATAGAATCCTTTAGCTCCCCAGGCGCTCCGGGCAATGTAGGCTTTCACATTATTTTTGATGTATTCTTTAGAGATATTGAATTCCTTTTCATTGTGCTTCACTCCGGATTTGCTAGCCAATGCTTTCAATTCCGTTAGCATCGCTTCTGTGATTTGGAAGTTCTTTTTGTAATCCGAGAATTCCATTTTAGATAATTTCGCTTTATTGTTAGAATAGAAATTCAAGGTATACTCACGAATGACATTTTGATTGAATAAATCTGCCAGGTAACGAGTATAAGCGGAAGTGTCGCGTGGTACAAAATAATCCGGCATGATACCGCCGCCGCCATAGACCACGCGGCCTTTCGTTGTTTTATATTTTAATGAATCGTCAAATTTAATACTGTCTGCATGGAAGTATTCGCCTTTTTCATAACGTTTCGACAATTCTGCGTTGTACTCGTCGGTGTGTTTGGCATCGTAATGTTTCTGGATAGAACGACCGCTTGGTGTATAATAACGGGAGATCGTTAAGCGCAATTCAGAACCATCGGTTAAAGGAATCGGCATTTGCACCAATCCTTTACCAAAGGATCTTCTGCCCACGATCAATGCACGGTCATTGTCTTGCAAGGCACCGCTCACAATTTCTGAAGCGGAAGCAGAACCTTCATTGATCAATACGATGAGGGCACCTTTTTCAAATTCGCCCGCGCCTGTACTCTTGTGTTCAGAATCGTATTTGGTTCCCTTACCTTCGGTGTATACAATCATTTTTTTCCCTTCCAGAAAATCGTCCGCCATCTTAATGGCTTTGTCCATATAACCTCCGGGATTGTCTTTGAGATCAAGGATGAGTTGCTGCATGCCTGCTGCTTTCAATTCTTTCATGGCAGCACTGAACTCATTGTAAGTATTGGCAGCGAAGCGGTTGACTTTGATGTATCCTGATTTGTCATCGATCATATAATAGGCATCTACAGAATAAGTAGGAATTTTATCTCTGATGATGGTATAGTCGAGCAGTTTTACCTGTCCTTTGCGCTTGATGCTTACGACTACTTTGGTCCCTTTTTTACCGCGTAGTTTTTTGAATACATCGTAATTGGAAATGGCTTTTCCCGCCACTGTTTCACCGTCTACTTTTACAATTTTATCTCCGGCTTGCAAGCCTACCGCTTCGGAAGGACCTCCGCTAATGGGGGCGACTACATAGATGGTATCTTTGATGATGTTAAATTCAATCCCTATCCCTTCAAAGTCTCCTTCCAGCTGAGAGCGTGCGATGTCGACATCTTTCTTGGCGATGTAGGAAGTATGCGGATCCAGTTTTTCCAACATTTGCGTGATGGAGTAATCCACCAGATCGTCTATATTGACAGTATCTACATAATCACGATCCACGTAGTTGATGACTTCCAGGAAGCGCATGTAAGTGCCGGTGATGTTACCGGATCCTTCTTTTTTTGCGGCACTCGCACCTATAAAAATGCCGAGGATAACGGCAAGAGCAATGAATAGGGGTATTTTAATCTGGCTGGATTTATTCTTAATTCTTTTTTCCACGTGTTCCTTGTTAAATAAGCTCTTGCTTTATATCGTTTAAAGATAAACGTTATTATATGAGTTTGGAAATAAGGTTAATTTTTTAATTAAGTATTTGTTTTTCATGTAGTTGTAATTTGTGGTATAGACTACTAATCTCTAGCAACAGACCTCTCTTTTATTTGTCCAAGCTCAAGGAATTTGCTATCTTAGCTTCATACACTTGCACTGTCTTGATCAATAAGCTACATATCCCCATCCGTGAATTGGTTGCGGCCGATCCTAAACTTGGCTTTGTGCTGCATGCGCAAGGAATTAAGTTTTATGAGCACGCCGACAGCACCGTAGCAGCGATCAGCAACAAATATGCCTTTAACCTCAAGCAATTTCTTCATCAGGCAGATTGGCAGTATCAATACCAATTGATCAAAGATCCTTTGACACTCAATAAGCACAACGCGTTGCATGTCATGGATTATTTAAGTTTCATGCACCGTTTGTTTGTAAAGGAAAAGCTTCCTTATTTTTCCGCGATCATTCAGGATTTTAATAATCAATCAGAAGACAAACGAATCACCGATTTGAAATGGGCATTCCCTTATTTCCAGGAAGATTTCGTTCATCACATTTTCGAAGAAGAAGATCATCTGTTCGCCTACCTGCGCCAATTGGCGAAAGGTTTGGAAGAAAAGAAAGTGCCGTCCAAACTGGTGATGGAAATGGAAAGATGCTCCATTAAAGAGTATTCACTCCATCATTTATTAGACGATGATGAAATGGCGGGCATCCGTTCATTGACCAATCAGTATACCCATTTGCCTTCCGATTCATTGGAGTTAAGGGTTTTATTTTTTGAATTAAGAGAATTTGAAAAAGAATTGAATTTTCACGCCCGCATAGAAAATGAAGTGTTGTTTCCCAAAGCACTTTCTATGGAAAACGGCGTGCGTCAATTGATCCGCAACACCAGAACTTGTAATTGATGCCACGTATCATGGCTATTGATTACGGATTAAAACGTACCGGCCTTGCCGTCACTGATCCTTTACAACTTATTGCAAGTCCTCTGACTACTGTGCTGACAGCCGAAGTGCTGGATTTTATAAAGGACTACATCACCAAAGAAGAAGTGAGTTTGTTTGTGATTGGTATGCCCAAAAGATTGGACAGCACTCCTTCTCAGACAGCGCCTCATGTAAAGGGCTTTATCAAGGCATTGCAACGCGATATCCCACAGATAGCTATTCAGGAAATCGACGAACGATTTACTTCTGTCATGGCTATGGATGCCATGATTGCCGGCGGTATGAGTAAAAAAAACAGACGAGACAAGGCGAATGTAGATAAAGTGAGTGCGGCGATTATTCTGCAGTCTTATATGGAATCCAAAAAATGAGAAACAGAGCGGAGAAACCGTGTAATACTTCGCTCTCCGCTCTGTTTCTACACTCTCAAAAGTCCCCGCAGGGTCCTCTTCGAGAGTTCCCGCAGGGACAGACTGACCACTAATTCACAAAAATCCTTCTTCCATACCATTCCTTTCCTTCCTTTTCTGTAAATTTAAAACAGCTAAAAAAACTATTTTATGATTTATCCCATCGTTGCCTACGGAGACCCGGTGTTGAAGAAAGTAGCGGAAGAAATTCCAAAAGGAGAAGACCTGACACAACTTATTGCTGACATGTTTGAAACCATGTACACGGCCAGTGGTGTTGGCCTTGCCGCTCCTCAAATAGGTTTGAGCAAACGGTTGTTTGTGATTGATGCGGGAGGATTTGAAGATTCTGAATATCCGGATTTGAAAAAGGCGTTTATCAATCCTGTCATTTTAGAAGAAATGGGAGAGGATTGGCCTTACGAAGAAGGATGTTTAAGTATCCCAGGCATACGAGCTGCAGTAGAACGTCCGGAAAGTTTGATCATCGAATATTACGATGAAGCATGGACAAAGCATAAAGAAGAATACAGCGGCATGGCCGCGCGCGTCATTCAACACGAATACGATCACATCGAAGGAATTTTGTTTACGGATCATCTTTCTTCTTTGAAGAAGAGGTTATATAAATCCAAGCTCATCAACATCAGCAAAGGGATCGTAGATGCCGCTTACCGCATGCGTTTTCCTGTCAAACGATAAGGTCATGAGCAGCGTCGACGTGCATTCCAAGCTCCCTCATATCGGCACCAATATTTTTACGACCATGTCAGGTTTGGCTGCGCAATACAATGCCGTAAACCTGGCGCAAGGTTTTCCTGATTTTGATGTTCCCTCTTACCTGATAGAACGTGTTTCTCATCACATGTTAACAGGAAAGAATCAATACGCTCCCATGGCCGGCATTTTATCGCTGCGTGAAAAACTCGCCACGAAGTACGCCAGCGTCTACGGTATACCATTTGATCCGGTGGAAGAAATTACGATTACATGCGGAGCAACCGAAGCCTGCTTTTCTGCGATCACCGCTTTGATCAAAGCGGGTGATGAAGTCATCATCATTGAACCTGCCTTTGATTGCTATGAACCGGCTATTGTTCTGAATGGAGGTAAACCTGTATTTGTTAAAACAACGTATCCGGATTTTAAGATCAATTGGGACGAAGTAGAAGCAGCAATAACTTCTCGTACACGTTTATTGATTTTAAACTCTCCTCATAATCCAACAGGTACCCTATTTACAAAAGAAGATGTCACGGCTTTAAGGGAGTTATTGCAGCGTCATGATATTCTGGTGTTAAGTGATGAAGTATACGAACACATGGTGTTTGATGGCGCACATCATTACTGTCTGGCCGCAGATCCAATCATCAGAGAGAAAACATTGACCATCGGTTCGTTTGGAAAAACATACCATGCCACCGGTTGGCGTTTGGGATTTTGCGCGGCGCCGGCGCATTTGATGAAAGAATTCAGAAAAGTACACCAATTCAATACATTCAGCGCGGTCACTCCCATACAACACGCGGTAAGCGATATGCTTGACGATTCGGATTGGCACCATAATTTATCCTCTTTCTTTCAATCGAAAAGAAATTACTTTTTAAACTTAATCAAACATTCAGGCTTCAAAGCAGTGGCCACGCAAGGCACCTATTTCCAATTATTGTCTTACGCTGCTGTAAGTGATAAAAAGGAAACAGACATGGCGGAATGGATGGTAAAAGAAATGAAACTGGCGGCTATACCTGTTTCTGTATTTTACCAGGACAAAACAGATCAACAGATCTTGCGTTTCTGCTTTGCGAAGAAAGACGAAACCCTACAACAGGCCGCGGAGATATTATGCAAGATTTAAAATTGGCTTTGCTGCAAACCGCTTTGCATTGGGAAGATCCTACCGCTAACCGGAGTATGCTGGAAGAAAAAATCTGGCAGGTGAATGAACAAGTGGATGTGATTGTGTTACCGGAAATGTTTACGACCGGTTTTACGATGGATGCGGCTTCATTCGCTGAACCCATGAACTTTCATACCTTCAAATGGATGCAACAGATCGCTTCGCAAACTCAGGCAGCTGTATGCGGAAGTTATATCGTTCAGGAAGCAGGACTATTTTATAACCGCTTGTTGTGGATGTTTCCGGATGGTACTTATAAAATATACGATAAGCGTCATTTGTTTCGTATGGCCGGTGAACATGAAATATTCGGAGCTGGACAAAAACAACTCGTTGTCGAGTGGAAAGGTTGGAGAATCTGCCCATTGGTTTGTTATGATTTGCGGTTTCCGGTTTGGTCCAGAAATGTAGCCAATGCTTACGATGGTTTGATCTACGTAGCCAATTGGCCACAAGCCCGTGTCCAGGCCTGGAGTACGCTATTGAAAGCACGTGCCATAGAAAATATAGCTTACGTAGCCGGTGTAAATAGAGTAGGAGTTGATGGTATGGATATTCCCTACAATGGCGCATCTGTCAACATTAATTTCAAAGGCGAAGTGCTCTGGGAAAAAACAGACGAAGAGTCTACGGGTATTTGTGTGTGGGAGGCGAAAGCCTTATTAGAATTTAGAGAAAAATTTCCGGCATGGAAAGATGCCGATCAGTTTAACATTCAGTAATCATGACAATAGAAGAATTATACCCATTGTATCTCGCTTCCACAGGAGTCAATACCGATACGCGTACCGTAAAGTCCGGACAAATTTTCTTTGCCTTGAAAGGTCCAAACTTTAATGCCAATGATTTTGCCGCGAAAGCATTAGAAGCAGGTGCCAGTTATGCTGTCATCGATGACTCGACTTATGCCTTGACAGAACAATACATTGTGGTAGAAGATACGCTGGTGGCTTTGCAACAATTGGCTTTGCACCACCGTCGTCAGTTTGATGTTCCATTTATCGCTATCACCGGTTCAAATGGTAAAACGACAACCAAAGAATTGATGCATGCGGTATTGTCAAAAAAATACAAAACTTATTGCACACAAGGCAACTTAAACAATCACATTGGAATTCCATTGACCTTGTTGAGTGTGGCGAAAGGTACGGAAATGGTCATTGTGGAAATGGGAGCCAATCATCAAAAAGAGATTGAAAGTTATTGCACCATTGTGGAACCTACACATGGTTTGATCACCAACATGGGTAAGGCGCACCTGGAAGGTTTTGGCGGCATTGAAGGGGTGAAGAAAGGCAAAGGGGAATTGTACCGTTACTTAAAGGCAACGGGCGGAACCGCTTTTGTTCGCAGTGAAGATGAGGTCCTAAAAAAAGAATGCACCGTAGATAAAGTGATTTACTATGGAAGCAGAGGCGATTACAGCTGGACAGAGTTGGTGCAGGAAGTTCCGGTAATCATTTATACCGATGAGAAGGAACGAAAAGTAAAAACACATTTTAACGGTGTTTATAATTTCTATAACATGGAAGCGGCGCAATGTGTAGGAAAATATTTTGGCGTGCCTTTAGGTCTATGCGACGAAGCCATAGAGAATTATATTCCGAAGAATAATCGTTCCCAACATTTGGTGATGGGAACTAACATCATCCTATTGGATGCGTACAATGCCAATCCTTCTTCCATGCGTGCCGCTCTAACGAACTTTACTAAACAAGAAGCAAAACATAAAGTCGTTATTCTAGGAGACATGCTGGAGTTGGGTGATGAAACGAAACAAGAACACGAAGAATTGGGTAAATGGTTATCAGAGCAGGGCTATGATAAAGTGATTTTGTGTGGAAAGAACATGCAGTACGCTGCGGCGCTTGATCCTAAGTTTATCTATTATCCTGATCCTGAATTATTGCTCAAAGATTTTGACTGGGACAAAATCAAGCATGCCCATGTTTTCATTAAAGGTTCAAGAGGCATGAAGTTGGAACGTGTATTGGATTGTTAGGTCATACTATTTTTTGGAATGAAAAAAATCGGTCAATACCTGAAAGACTTTGTTAAAGAAGATTTTAACGCGGGCTTTTATCTCTACACTGCCGCTTTTCTGGTAGTGACAATATACTTCAACTACAGCTGGGACTTAGAAAAAAAATGGATCAGTGATACGAATTCCTGGGACGATTATTTTTGCAGTTTCAGCTTCAATGCCTTTGCTTATTACGCTATCGCTGTTCCCAAAGCACTGGTCTTTAAAGAAAATTACTTGAAAAATTATTCTTTCTGGATCAAGAGTAGTTTGTTTCTCCTCTTATTGAGTATTGATGGTTCATTCTTTCATCACACGAAATATA
>JAQZBV010000162.1 GCA_029237685.1 Cytophagaceae bacterium
CATAAATATTTTTGTATCCTTCTATGGTATTGAAACGATCCACTTTGATTCTATTCCCTTTCGTAACACTATCCGGCGATAAACCAGGCAATACATTTCCTTTGATGCCTGCGGCCCATACCACGGTTGTGCTGCTAATCGTTTTTCCATCACTCAACACGACCTGCTTGCCGTCAAAATCTTTTACTGAAGTGTTTAATAAAATATTGACACCTAGCTTCTCTAAATACTTTTTAGATTTCTGAGACGACTCTGCAGACATAGCCGCTAATGTTCTTTCTCCGGCTTCTACTAAATAGATGTTCATTTTTTTGAAATCTATTTCAGGATAATCTTTAGGCAACGCGTATGCCCTCATGTCTGATAAGGCACCAGATACTTCTACGCCTGTTGCTCCACCGCCTACAACAACTACATTCATTAATCCTTCTTTGTCCGCTTCAGACGCTGTGAGGGCGTCTTCGAAATTTTGTAAAATTCTATTGCGAAGAAAGACCGCTTCACTAACAGATTTCATGGGTATAGCATTATTTTCTATCGCTTTGTTGCCGAAGAAATTGGTGTCAGCACCGGTAGCAAGGATGAGGTAATCGTATTCTAATTTGCCGATCGTGGTTTCGATGAAATTTTGTGCCGCATCAATTTGCAATACTTCTGCAATTCTTATTTTTATATTTTTCTGACCGTGAAAAAATTTGCGCAAAGGAAACGAAATCGAAGCAGGTTCTAGCCCTGCTGTAGCCACCTGATAAAACAAGGGTTGAAACTGGTGGTAATTATTTTTATCGATGAGTAAAACCTCAAACGCATCGCCCTTGAGTTGACGTGCTATATTAATACCTGCAAAACCTCCACCTATAATAATTATCTTCTTAGCCATGGTTAATCATTTTTTCTATTAAGAAGGGAGAATAACAACAATGCCTTTCTCCCTTTTGTAAAGTAGTATTTTATAGAATGAATCAATAACTCATTTCAATTATTTTTTTTGCGTCAGATGGAGTGATGTCCTTGCGTTCACCTAACCCTTTCCAGCCTCTTTGTGTAAATCTTTCCTCAATCGATTGTGCCGCATTGGTATATTCCTGGGTATAGTCCGATAGTTTGGTGTCAACACCCAGTTGATGAAAGAACGCTATGGTCTTTTCAATGGCCATGTGCGCCTTGTTTTCTGTCGGACCTTGTTTGATGTCCCAAATACGTTCGCCGTATTGCGCCAGCTTGTCTTTTTTATTCTCGAATTTATATTTATACAAATTAGGAGCAACAATGGCTAAGGTACGCGCATGGTCAATTCCAAACTGTGCGGTCAATTCATGTCCGATCATGTGCGTGGCCCAATCGGTTGGAACACCTTTCTGAATCAAGCCATTGAGGGCCATAGTGCAACACCACATAAATTCACATGCCAGGTCGTAGTTGGCAGGATCTTTAATGATGGCCGGTCCGACTTCTATCAATGTTTTCAAAATACTTTCGGCAAATCGGTCTTGCAAGAATGCACCGATAGGATAGGTGAGGTATTGCTCTAACACGTGCGTGTAGGCATCAATGATCCCGTTTTGCAATTGTCTTACCGGAATGCTGCTGATTACTTGCGGGTCTAGAATAGAGAATTGAGGGAATAATCCTGGTCCACCCATCGCTAGTTTTTCTTTGGTTTCTGCACGTGTGATGACAGCTCCTGAATTCATTTCAGAACCGGTGGCGGGTAAAGTCAATACCGTAGCGAAAGGCATTCCTATTTCTGTACGGATAGGCTTAGCTAATATTTCCCATGGATCGTTGCCTTCGTATAAAGCAGCGGAACTTAAGAACTTAGTGCCATCGATTACCGATCCACCGCCAACAGCCAATAGGAAATCAATGTCTTGTGTTTTGATGATGTTCAATGCTTTCATCAAGGTATCATATTCAGGATTGGCTTCGATACCTCTGAATTCAACTACTTTATGGTCAGCGAGTGCGGCAGTCACTTGTTCGTATACTCCATTTGTTTTAATGCTTCCTCCTCCATACAAGAAAAGCACTTTTGCATTGGCAGGGACAAGGGTTTTCAATTGAACAATTTGTCCTTTGCCGAATAGTATCTTGGTAGGATTTTTGAATTCGAAGTTGAGCATAGCGAAGCGTTATTTGATTTACGAAAAGGTAACAATTCTTTTGCCATTCATGTTCAATCAATAAATTTATTTTGTACAGAAGCTACGTGAGGGATAGGAGCGGAAAGCCCACAGCGAGCCTCTATGTTTGTTAATGTATAAAAGTACGATTCGAGCGAGGACTTGCAGCGTATAGCCCGGCCCGAAGGGACACGCCATAAAAGTGATGAGTAGAGAGATACGGGATATGAAAAGAATGACTCTTTCTATATAGCATAAAAAAGGCTCAACTAAATTAATAGCTGAGCCTAATTATTTTAAATTATCTAATTACGCTTTTGCAGTAAGACCGTCCAATACAGCCATTACTTCTTTCACGTGTTTTCTGGAAGTTTCAAGCAATGCTTTTTCTTCCGCGTTCAATTTCAATTCGATTACTTTTTCGATACCGTTTTTACCCAAGATTACAGGTACACCTAAGTAACAGTCATCGATACCGTATTCACCTTCTAGTTTGATACAAACCGGAACGATTTTCTTTTGGTCTTTTACAATTGCTTCCACCATTTGAGCAGCAGCAGCACCTGGAGCATACCAAGCTGAAGTACCCATAAGTTTTACTAATTCACCACCGCCATTTTTCGTTCTTTCGATGATCGCGTTCAATTTATCAGGAGCAACCAATTCAGTGACAGGAATACCTCCAACAGTAGTATAACGAGGAAGAGGAACCATGGTATCGCCGTGACCACCCAACAACATCGCTTGAATTTCTTTTGGAGAACAACCGATTTCGTCTGCCAAGAAAGCTCTGTAGCGAGCCGTATCCAAGATACCAGCCATACCGATTACTTTATTACGATGAAGTTTAGAGGTGATGTGCGCGCAGTAAGTCATTACATCCAATGGATTAGATACAATGATGATGATAGCGTTTGGAGAATGTTTCACTACGTTCTCCGTTACTTGTTGTACAATACCTGCGTTGACAGAGATCAAATCGTCTCTGGTCATACCCGGTTTACGAGGAAGACCTGAAGTGATCACTACGACATCAGAGTTAGCCGTTTTGGTGTAATCGTTTGTAGCACCTACAGTTTTTGTATCGTATTGATTGATCGGAGCTTTTTGCCAAATGTCAAGCGCTTTACCTTCTGCTACACCTTCTTTGATGTCAAGCAATACAACTTCGTTAACAATTTCGCGATAAGCAAGTACGTCTGCGCAAGTAGCGCCTACATTACCTGCTCCAACTACAGTTACTTTCATGATTATTTATGGTTTATGTTGAATTATGTTTGGAGGGTGAATTTATCAAAGAAATGGAGAAATAAAAAGGAAAGCCCTATGCACGCCTCTCAAATTGTGCCCAAAGTACTTTTTGAGCGTGTTTTGAATGTTTAAAGTCTTCTGATGGTCTTAATCCACATACCCAGGCAATTCTATCGTCGATACAAAGCAAGGGAATCTGGCTTTTCTGGTCGAGGTCTATTTTCTTGTCAATGAAGAAGTCACTCAGTTTTTTTTCGCCTTTCATACCTAAAGGGGAGAAGCGATCACCTTCCTGCCAAAAGCGCAGACTGATTTCCTGGTAGTTGTAAGGGATAGCGAGTGTGGCTTCATTGGCTGCGGTGCTGATGGGAGGAAAAGGCTCTTCGTGAAATAGTTTCCAGCGCAAGCGGAATTCCTCTGTTTCCAACAATCCTTCATCACCCTGTAACACATAGGTAGCATCGTTCTGCACCGCATGCAAAGGACTGAGCAGCCAATGGTCCCGGTTGATCAACAACTTATGAGTATTGCTAAGCAACTGCATGCCTACCTGAGGAGGATAATGCTTAAAGAGTTGCCCGATGTCCTTGGGTGGAAATCCATGTTCGGAGAGAATGAGTTTTAAAAAGAATTCACTTTCCGTTAATGAATGCCATTTCATGAGGTAGATCATGATTTTTTCTCCGGATGTCGTCAGGCATTTTTTCTGGAAGAAAAAGCGCTTTTCTTCCAATGACTTTTCGGCCCAGGAAGCATATTGCTCAATCTTCTTAAATGCATCTCTGTAAGCAGGATTGATAGAGGCAAGCAAGGGTACTACTTTATGGCGTATGAGGTTACGCTTGTATTTTATTTTTTTATTGGAGGAGTCTTCCCTCCAGGGGATACTGTTGGCTTCGGCGAAAGCTTCAATTTCATCACGGGTAGCAAATAACAAAGGTCGGATGAAAATTCCATTTTTGTTTTTCATACCACGTAAACCGGCAAAGCCCGTTCCTCGCAACAAATTGAGCAATTGTGTCTCCACTTGATCGTCGCGGTGATGGGCCAGTGCGAGTACATTGGGCTCACCATGTTTGACTAGATTTTTAAACCATCCGAAGCGCAATTGACGAGCGGCCATTTGAAGCGAGATCCCACTTTCTTCGGCATGTAGCCAGGTATTGAAAGACTTCACATGGAAAGGCACCTTCAGCATGTTTGCCAGATCTCTTACAAAGCTCAGGTCATCACTGGATTCTTCACCTCTTAAGTTAAAATTGCAATGGGCGATCTCTAGTTTATAACCGCTCTTCCACAGCAGGTGTACAAGTACCACAGAGTCAATGCCTCCACTAACAGCCACAATTACTTTTTCTCCTGGAACAAGGAGTTTGTGGTCATTTATATAATCCTGGAACGCTTTCAGCATGTGTTTGTTGAAAATGCTTAACTTTACCCCGTGAAGGTACTAAAAAACATCCTGAAACCTATCTTTCTATCCTTCGTAGCACTGTTGCGAAGCTTGTTCATCGCTGCTTTGCTGCCGTTGTTGGCGCATGCTCAGCAAGCAGAAAAGGTAGAGTTGATAAAGGCCGGATCGTTAGAGGGAATTGAAACCAAGGCGGAAAGAAAAGTGAAGTTGATTGGTGATGTCGTGTTTAAGCAGGGCAGTATGTTTTTGTATTGCGATTCCGCTCTTCAATTTCCCTCCACTAATAAAGTAGAAGCATATGGTCATGTGCGCATGGTTCAAGGCGATACGCTTTCGTTGACCTGTAAAACGCTCACTTACGATGGGAACATCAAGCAGGCTGTCGCTTCCGGCAATGTGATCCTGAAAGACAACACGATGTACCTGGAAACTGACCGGTTGAATTATGACCGTAACACGAAGATCGCTTATTATACAAATGGCGGTTTGATTAAAGACAAAGAAAACGTATTGACCAGTAAACAGGGGGCTTACCATACCGATTTAAAAACGGTTCAGTTCAAAAAGAATGTAAAACTCGTCAACGATGTCAAGCAGTATAAAATAGATGCGGATACATTGGAATATAATACCTTTTCTAAAGTGGCTACTTTCAGAGGGCCTGCGTTGCTGACTTCGAAAGACGGGGTAGTAGAAGGGCATGAGACGGGGAGTTACAACACGGTGTCGGGTGTCATGTATGTCAAAGGAAGATCTAAAATCAACAACGGTAAACAAATAATAGAAGCCGATAAAATCGACTACGATGAAGTCAAGCAAATCGGAGTCGCCATAGGAAAAGCGAAATTATCTTCTCCTTCAGACAGCGTACAGATTGAAGGCGATCGGTTGATTTATAACCGGGCGACAGGCGTTTCCAAAGTATTGGGTAAGCCCGTATTCAAGGGAATACAGGGAAAGGATACTTTATTTATCACTTCCGATACCATGGTACACATTCGTAAAGAAGACAAGAAAAGAACCAAGGTAGAGGAAGAATATTTGAAGTTGTATTACAATGTTAAAATATTCAAAGCCGGTATGCAGGGGCGTTGTGATTCTTTGATCTATAATGGCAATGACTCCCTCATCACGATGTTTGGAAATCCAGTGCTTTGGAACGGCAAGAGTCAGTTGACGGCAGATACGATCAAGCTCTTCATCAAGAACGGTCAAATGCACAAGATGTTTATGAATGTGAATGCTTTCATCATCATGGAAGACACCATTGGTAATTTCAATCAGGTCAAATGCCGGAAGATGTAAGCTACGATTAAGAACAATAAATTAAAATCTGTTTTTGTAGATGGCAATAGTGAAAGTGTATTCTTCGTTCTAAGGTTTTCTGTGGCGCAAGGAGGAAAAACCTGACCGCGAGGACATTCCACGTTAGAACAGACTTGTAAATCGACATATTTTTGCTTAGTTTCGAAGCCCCAAATGGAAAGAATGATAAAATTAATGAAAGATTATAAAACCGTATTGTTATTGGCGGTATTGTGCTTACTCAGCTCCTGTGGCGAATTCAGCAGACTTCAAAAAAGAGGAGACCTTACAGCCAAGCTGGAAGGTGGAATTAAATATTACCATAAAAAAGACTATTACAAATCCTCCGTTTTACTGGAAGAAATAGCCCCTTTGTTAAAGGGACGAGTGGAAGCAGAAAAAGCATTGTATTACCTGGCTTATGATTACTATGAGCAGGAGCAATTTCCAATGTCTTCGTTCTATTTTAAAGAACTCTATACTACCTATAACAGAAGCGAGTACCACGAAGAGGCTATGTTTATGTATGCCAAATCTTTGTACCGTGAATCTCCTACCTATAATCTTGACCAGCAGAGTACTTACGAGTCGTTAAAAGCCATTCAATCCTTCATTAACCGTTATCCGCAATCCAAATTCGTGGAAGAATGTAATAAGATCATGGATGAATTGACGGCGCAGCTGGAACATAAAGAGTTTGAACACGCCAAATTGTACCATAAGGTTCACAATTATAAATCGGCAGTAGTTGCCCTGACCAGTTTCATGGAACAGTATCCAAATTCCACTTATTTAGAGGAAACAGCCCTTATTCGGATAGAATCGCAGTATCATTTGGCAAAAAATAGCGTGATGGGTAAGGTTCAGATCGAAAGATATTATGATGCCATCGGTTTTTATCGTAGCTTTGCAGAGAAGTTCCCCAGCTCCAAATACTTACCCAATGCGAAACAGTATGCGGAAATGAGTGAATCAGAACTGGGAAAAATAAAGTCAAAAAGTTAATTACATACAATTCATATGGCAATAGCAAATTTAATTACTCGTGATGTTGATAAACTAGCTGTAAATACTGGTAACGTCTACGAATCGTTGGTGATCATTTCAAGAAGAGCACGTCAGATTGCGATCAAGCAAAAAGAAGAGTTGAACTCTAAACTGGCTGAGTTTGCTTCTACAGTAGATAACCTGGAAGAAGTATTTGAAAACAGAGAACAAATTGAAATCTCTAAATTCTATGAGCGCATGCCTAAGCCGGCAACTTTGGCGACAGAAGAATTTATTGAAGGCAAAGTAATGTACAGAAAAGCTGACGTAGAGCCAGCTAAATAAATATGTTGCAGGGGAAGAAGGTACTGCTTGGCGTATGCGGCAGCATAGCAGCTTATAAAGCGGCACACCTGATTCGATTGCTTACCAAATCAGGAGCGGAGGTGCGCGTTATTATGACGGCCTCCGCTTCTGATTTTATTACCCCCCTCACTTTATCTACTCTTTCCAATTATCCGGTAAGCTCTGAGTTTACGCACGATAAAGCCAGCGGACTTTGGAACAGTCACGTGGAAATGGGCTTATGGGCAGATCTCATGATCGTTGCTCCTGCCAGTGCCAATTCATTGGCTAAAGCAGCTCAAGGCATTTGCGATAATTATTTACAAGCCGTATACCTGTCGGCTCGTTGTCCGGTATGGTGGGCTCCTGCTATGGATCTTGACATGTGGCAACATCCCGCAACACAATCCAATATTGAGAAGTTACAAACGTACGGCAATCGTATTCTAGATCCTGGAACAGGCCCATTGGCAAGTGGTTTAGAAGGGAAGGGGCGTATGATGGAGCCAGAGCAAATCGCCGATGTCATTCAGCAGTATTTTGCGACAAGTCGTAAGTTGAGCGGAAAAAAAATTCTTGTTACAGCAGGTCCTACTTATGAACCCATCGATCCGGTTCGCTTTATAGGCAACCGATCATCGGGTAAAATGGGTTACGCCATTGCAGAAGAATTAGCCAAGGAAGGTGCTGAAGTCTTTCTCATCAGCGGACCGAGTGCAGTCCAAACAAAGCATCCAGGTATCCGGTTACACAAAGTAGAGTCAGCGGCCCAAATGAAAGACCAGGTGATGGCTCACTTTGATCAAAGCGATGCGGCTATATTCAGCGCGGCAGTAGCGGATTACACACCGGAAACGGTAGCGGATCAGAAAATAAAAAAGAAAGAAGATCGTTTTGCTATAGATCTTATGAAGACCGTTGATATTGCTGCTGCTTGTGGAGCAAAAAAGAAGAACGGACAGTTTCTGGTAGGTTTCGCGCTGGAAACGGAACAAGAGGAAGCAAATGCCTTGAAAAAGATGTCTGCTAAAAAACAAGATATGATTGTTTTGAACTCCTTACGTGATGCCGGCGCCGGTTTTTCCGGCGATACCAATAAAATAAGCATTTATACGGCAGCAGGTCAAAAGCAAGAATACGGTCTGAAATCAAAGGATGAAGTCGCTAAGGATATTGTCCAAAAGATTTGTTTAGAATGGTTAAAAAAATAGAAATGCATCGCGTTTATTCTGTACTGATTCTTTTCGTCTTGTTTTTTTCTGTACCTGTTGTCTCACAGGCGCAAGAATTGTTGTTCAATGTATCCATCGATGCCAGCCAGGTTCCCGATATTCAGAAAAACATTATTGACGACATGCAAATGGCGATCAAAAATTTTCTCAATAACAGAAATTGGACTGAAGATCAGTATTCAGCGGAAGAAAGAATAAAATGTAACCTTGTTATTTCCATTGTTTCCATTCCTGCACAGTTTTCATACGTAGCTACGGCTCAGATTCAGAGCTCCAGGCCGGTTTACGGAACCACTTACGAGACGGTCATGCTCAACTATTTCGACAAATCGTTTGTATTTGATTTGAATCAAGGACAACAGTTGATTTATAGTGAAAATGTTTTCAATTCCAATTTGGGATCCATGTTGTCCTTTTACGCCTATATAATCTTAGCCATGGATTATGATAGTTTTGGTAAACAAGGAGGAAACTTATACATTGAAAAGGCCATGACACTAGCCGGCGTGGCAAGAGATCAGGGCCTGGGTTGGAACGCTGTCACAGATCCCAATAACAGAGGATCCTTGCTTGCAAATTTAAACAATCAGCAGTTTGTGCCTTTCAGAGAAGGTTGGTATGATTACCACCGCAAAGGATTAGATAATTTTATAAAGGATCCCGCAACTACCCGTCAGGTTTGTTTTGACATGATCAAAACGATACAAGGCATTAATAAAGTCAATCCATACTCCATTTTACTGCGCTCTTTTTTCCTGTCTAAAAGAGATGAGTTAATTAATATTTTTAAGGATGCGGAACCGGCGATGAAAAACGATGTCATTACCTTGTTTAGAGAGCTTGATCCCGCCAATACTGAGAAGTATCAGAAGATATTGCAAAAATAAATTTGGCATTGTTCATTATTATGCCCTTGTCTTTTTTATTTTTACAGTACTATGGGCAGAAGACAGCAAAGAATTGACGTTTACAATCAAACTGTCGTTTGGGCAAATTACCTGGGCAAGGAGATGAATGTTATTTGTTCCAATGGTGCTGTTTATCATTGTAAGTTGGAAAAAGTAGACGCTCGCAACATTTACATCAGAGATTTATTGGGAGAACGCGTCACATTACCCATTGACCATATCAAAGAAATCATTTTGGATTTCGTAACGGAGTATTAAACATGCTGAATTACCTGCACATTAAAAATTATGCGTTGATCGAAGAACTGGAGTGGCATCCGGGAGAAGGATTTAACATCATCACCGGTGAAACCGGTGCGGGTAAATCTATTCTATTAGGCG
>JAQZBV010000163.1 GCA_029237685.1 Cytophagaceae bacterium
GAAGGCTACGTCATAAGCTTTCATGATTTCACAGATCTCTTCAAAGTGAGTGTATAAGAAGTTTTCTTTATGATGAGCCAAACACCATTTAGCCATGATAGATCCACCACGTGATACAATACCCGTCACACGCTTCGCTGTTAAAGGTACATAGCGCAGCAATACACCGGCATGGATCGTAAAATAATCCACGCCTTGTTCTGCTTGTTCGATCAAGGTATCGCGGAAAATTTCCCAAGTCAGGTTTTCTGCTTTACCGTTTACTTTTTCTAAGGCTTGATAGATCGGTACTGTACCAATCGGCACAGGAGAGTTACGAATGATCCATTCTCTTGTTTCGTGAATATTTTTACCGGTTGACAGATCCATGATGGTATCTGCTCCCCAGCGACAAGCCCAAACCGCTTTTTCTACTTCTTCTTCGATAGAAGAAGTCACGGCAGAGTTACCGATGTTGGCGTTGATCTTCACCAGGAAATTACGGCCGATGATCATCGGTTCACTTTCCGGGTGGTTGATGTTGTTAGGAATGATGGCACGACCTGCTGCGATTTCATCGCGTACAAATTCAGGAGTGATCCATTTGATAGGCGTGCGTGCACCAAAGCTTTCGCCGGCATGTTGATGCCCCACATTCATTTCGTCTATGCGTTGGTTCTCACGGATGGCGATGTATTCCATCTCCGGCGTGATGATGCCTTTCTTGGCGTAGTGCATTTGACTCACGTTAGCACCTGCTTTAGCGCGCAATGGTTTTTTCAAATGTTCGAAACGCAATTCAGTTAGAGACTCATCTTCCAGTCTTTGTTTTCCATAGGCAGAAGAAACATCCTGTAATTCTTCCACATCACCGCGCTGAAGGATCCATTCTTGGCGGATGCGCTCGATGCCTTTGGTGAGGTCAATTTCTTTATTCGGATCTGTGAAAGGACCACTGGTATCGTACACCGTAACCGACGCGTTTTTTTCTACTTTCTCTACTTTACCAAATTTATTCACCGTATCGCTCAAAGCGATTTCACGCATGGCAACTTTGATGTTGTGCAATTTGCCCGGCACATAGACTTTGGTTGAAGCAGGAAGCGGTTCGCGTGTGATCGAGCCTTGTGTAGGTGTTTTTTCTTGTCTCATGAGATGAATTATTAAATGAATGTTTTTGAATGAAATAGAATAGGGGAATCAACCACCCTGGCTGGCCCTGATGATGGTGACTTTGTCTTGTTCGCTTAAGAGGTGGGAGTTCCAATTCTTTTTTGGAACGACATGGTTGTTAACCGCAACAGCAATACCTTTTTGTTCGTCCAAGGATAATTGAGACAACAAAGCGATAAGCGTGAATTGTGTTTTTAAGTCCTGAACCTGATCGTTAACAAATACAGTCATAGCCGCTAATGCAGTTTAAGTAAATGATACAACTTCAGGAGTGAACGAGATGCGTGCGAGACACGACAGGAGAGAAGAATGAACGGCAGAAGCTCGTTCCACTTTTCCCTACGGCAGTACAAACTGCATCAGGTTCGAAGGGTATTTCTCAGTCTTCATCAGACACCCCTAAAGTATAATCAAAGATAGTATTTTGGCGGAGAAAAGGAAATACTAGGAGGAGAAGATTGAATGAAAGGACAAGCATGTCGCGGCCGACCATCTATAGAGATTCAGAACTCAACTTTTAAAAGGCCTTTTTATGGTGTTTTGGCAGATTTTTAAACTAAAATACAATGCGTGCATTGTATTTTAGAAATTGTATATATATTTGTGCATCACTTTTTAAAACGTAAAGCTATGTTTCGAATCTTTTTTGGCTTAAGCCTATTTTGTTTATTGAGTTTAAACAGTTGCCAATATTCTAATTATACTTATGTACAAACACCTCTAAATGTTCCTGATTTGAAAAAGAGAGGGGATGCACAAGCGGATATATATGTTTCCGTAAAAGGTATTGATCTACAAACATCTTATGCATTAAGCCATCATTTAGCTATGATGGCAAATGCCAATTACAATTTTTTGGCTTTAAATCAGGGTCACAAAGCAAGCACTAACACATTTGCCATGGATGTCGCTGCCGGATATTTCAACTCTAAAAACAAAAATACATTTAGCCTGTATGCTGGTTTGGGAGTAGGTGACATCTCTAATTATGGTAAATCGGAGCGTATTCCATTCAGTTTAGGCTATTCAAGATGGGACAACAGCAGTCATTATCAAAAACTGTTTATCCAATCATCGTTTACAAGGCAAGTCAGTGAACGCTTTACTCTTGCTTTTGCTTTAAGAGCAAGTGCTGTGCGTTATGATTCCTATGCTTACAAATTCGCCCGTTATACCGGTAGTGATAAAAGGCGTCTGCAAGAATCCATTGATACCTTAGAAATAAATACGCCCGGTTATGCTTTAGTATTTGATCCAGCCATCGTAATGAATTTTAGATGCGATGCACGATTTTCAATGTATGCACAACTTGGACTTGTTGGAGGCATTGGATTAGGCTCTTTGACAGAACGTAAGGAAATTGATTTCACCAATCACCAATCATACACTTCCAAAGTCTCTAGTTCCTCGCAGGCAAGTCGTGTTCAGCAACCGGTTATATTTCCTTTTTCACTGTATGCAGGATTGCGATTCAGAATATCCAGATAAAAAAAGCTCCTTTGATTTAACCAACGGAGCTTTTTTACTAACGACTAACCACAACATCTAACGACTTTTATTCCATTACAATCGGAAAATCGTGTCCTCTTGAAAAGGTGTATGGGTATTGAGGTTTACCGTTATTTTGCTGATTGAGTTCGGGTACCTGATCATCCAGGTAAGATTTCAATTCATACACCGTTACCTTACCGTCTTTAGGCGATCCATCGGCTTTACCGTTGAGCGCATTGATGAGCACATACGTAAACAAACCGTGACCCAGCGTCGCTAATTCTTTAGCGTTTTGTTCTCCTCCCGCAGAAGCCAGGACATGTATACCTGCACTTCTTGATAATTGAGCAATCGCTTTTTCTTCCCCTGCTCCGCGCATCGCCAGGAGTTCGACAGATCCACCGGACTGACAGGCATCCATGATCACAATCTGTTTTAGGGCTTTGATGTGCTTCATCTTTTGCTGCATGACGGTTGCTTCCAGGGCTTCACTGGTCAAACTATTAATATCAAATAGTCTGGTACATTCCGAAGGGATAAAGAAGAAGCGGTTATCTACCATGCTTCCATGTCCTGCATAATAAAAGATGAACACATCGTGTACCTGTATTTTGGCAATCAGTTCATCCAATTGCTGCAAGATGTTTTGTCTGCTGGCTTCTTTGTCATAAAGCGAATGGACTTCCACTTTGCTGAATAGTTTTCCGCTGTGTTCTTCTACCGCTTTGCTAAACGATTCGGCATCTTCTTTGGCATAGTTCAGTGTAAGCTTGTTGTTTTTATATTCGTCAATACCGATGGATAAAATATAACACGTAGAACTTTTTTCAGAATTCGTGGAGATTACTTTTAATTCGGCCGGGGACGATTCCATGCGCCCTTTGCTGATGCCGGTAGCAGAGAATACATTATGTCCTCCGATGAGCGCAACACGCTGCTTGTAGACGGTTGATTGTCCGGATTGTGAGGGGAAGGACAAGTCTTTTTCATTTAATGGAATTTGCTTTCCGTTTTGACTGATTCTTAATTCACCTACGCCACCGCCGTTGTCAATGATCTTCACATACAGTTCTACTTCATTTTTATTTTCAGTAGCTACGCTTGAAATCTTGATGGTTGGCGGGGGAGAGCTTGTCAGCTTGCTGTCGATGTTGGGCAAGGAACCGGTCTCTCCTCTGTTTTTATACAAACTTGGTAACAGATCGGGTCTGTAAAATTCTTCGAAAAACTGATCGGCGCTGTAACTTTCCAATCCCTTCACAAAGTGTATCGCGCTGCGTGCACCGTCTGTGGCGTTGAAATAGCCTTCTTTGGTTTTGGCCATCCAGTCGTTGTTGCCTACGTGAATGTGCTCGTAAAACTCTTGTCCCTTCTCCAGGTTCCAGATTTTGATCACGCCGTCAAGACTGGCAGATATCAATGTTTTGCCGTCTTTGGAAAGATTAAGCGAAGTCACTTCTGCCTGATGGCCTTCTAATGATTTGATCACTTTGCCTGAAGCAATGTCCCAAACCCGAATCGCTCTGTCGTCACCGGCGGTAAGTATAGATTTATTGTCTAAGCTGTAGATGGCCGTGTGCAAGGCTCCTGTATGTCCCTTGAATTTTTTCACCATCATGCCTGTGGTGATGTCCCAGATGCGCGCCGTACCATCCCATGATGAAGTAAGCATTTGTTTGGTATCGTTGCCAAATACAATGGTAGACACCACGTCACTGTGTCCGATGAAACTACGAACCACTGTTTTGCTATCGGGTTCCCATAGTTCCAGTGTTTTATCAAAACGTCCGGTGACCAGGTATAGACCGTCTGGCGTATAGGAGAGGGCATAAGCAGAATTGCCTTTCATGTCGATGTCGGCAACTTGTTTACCACTGGTAATGTCCCAGATGGTAACGGAGGCATCCCAACTTGCCGTGGCTACTTCGGTTCCCGAAGGATTGATTTTTACCTCAAATAAAGGCTCGCGGTGCGCATCAAATTTGCGGATTGCTTTTCCGGATACCGCATCCCAGTAAATCATTTTACCTGCGCCATCACCAGTGATCAGATATTGCCCGTCATCTGTGTAGGTAAAAGAGATCACCGCTTTTTCATGACCCAGGTATTCCTTTACGGTTTGACCCGTAGCGATGTCCCAGCGTTTGGCTTTGGTTCCTAACTTCCCTTTGAGCAAGGTTTTTCCATCCGGACTGATCAGCACTTTGTTTTTTAATCGGATGTATTTGGCAATGTAGGAATCCCAATAGTTGTCAGGATCATAATTGACACCGCCTTTGTCGGTATCGTTCAGGATACCGGTATAGGTATGAATGATTTCTTTTTTCGGAACAGAATACTTGAGCGCCATGTTGTTGCTTTTGGATATGTAAAGCTCTTTGGCATTGGTTCCAAAAACAACTTCTGTGATTTCTTCCTGTTCTTTGTCAAATACTAAACTATCCAGAACAGCACCGGTAGTGCTGTTCCAAAGCATGACATATTTGGAAGAGCCGCCAAGAATAACCGCATCACTGGAATCAAAGGCGACACCGGTAATGTCATCAAATTCACCGCCATAACTTTGCACCAATTTACCGGTGAGCATGTCGTATTTTTCAACAGGGCTGTTGTGAGATACCTTGAGTAAGTATTTACTGTCATGACTAAAATTGACCAGGGTACCACAGCCACCACACCAGCCTTTTTCAGGTGTTAAGGTATAGGTCAATTGCCAGTCTTTTGTTTCGTAAACTTTCACTGTTTTGTTGTCTTCGCCAATCGCCAGCCATTTACCATCGGGGCTGAAGGCGAGGTTGACGCCATAGCCAGAACCCTGATCAGCATTGGTCTCAATCTCCTTGACCAGTTGCAAGGATTTGATCTCCCAGATTTTGGCTTTGTCGTGATAACCCGCGCTGACGAATAATTTACTATCCGGACTGAAAGCTACATCTGTCATGTATTTATTTTCTACCGGCGTGCTGAACAATTCTTTTCCCGTCCGGATGTCCCATAACTTCGCGGTGTTGTCTGCACTGCTTGTAGCGAGGTACATGAAATCCGGACTGAGTTGCACACTGTTGATGGTATGCGTATGTCCGATGTAAGACCGCAGTTCCAAACCTGTAGTGGCATTCCACAACTTAGCGGATTTGTCACGGCTGCCTGTTACGATGTATTGTCCGTTTGGACTCACTGTTACTGCTTTGACAGCTGCGTTATGTCCTTTCTGGATCACCGTTTCCAATCCTTTTTTTTGAGCCCATGCCAATGAGGTAAGCAAGAAGAGAAACGAAACTTGTAAAATGGTTTTCATAGTTGAGAATCAATAAGCTAAGATAATAAAAAGCCTAGAAGGAGGGAGCAAGTCCCTTCAAAAGAGTTTTTAACAGCGCAAAAGGGCGGCATTGCTGAGGATAAATTGTATTTTGCTTTACCTGTTAACATTTAGGAAATTTTAAATTACCCTTATGGCATTCAAAAAGACATTTCCCATAACCGTTCTTTTATTATTCTTTTTCTTCATCCATCAGATG
>JAQZBV010000164.1 GCA_029237685.1 Cytophagaceae bacterium
AGAATCTCTTTCCCTGGATGAAATAGAAAAAGAAATGATTGTAAAAGCGTTGAAGCGTAACAAAAACAAACGCAAGTACGCAGCCAAAGACCTCGGCATTTCCGAACGTACCTTATACCGCAAGATCAAACAATATCAAATCGAAGAGGACTAAGCAATATGAAGATTCAACATTTATCCATTTTCTTGTTTTCTTTTCTCTTGCTTATACTCACCGGCTGTGGGGTCTACAACTTTACAGGAGGCGCTATTCCTCCGGAAGTTAAAACCATCAGCATTGCGGTATTTTATAACGAATCTGCCAGCGGTCCTCCAAACATGAGTCAGCTGTTGACGGAAAAAGTAAAAGATTACTACCAGAGCAACTCTAAGCTGACTATTGTGCCTAACAACGGCGACTGGCAGTTGAGCGGCTACATCAGTCAATACACCGTTACTCCTCTTGCTCCATTGGCCAATGAAACAGCGGCACAGTCCCGTTTAACCATTGGAGTGAAAGTAGATTTTGTGAACACCAAAGACGAAAAACAGAATTTCAGTCAGGTATTTCCTTTTTATCGTGACTTTAATCAAAACCAATCCTTGTCTTCCGTAGAAACAGAATTGGTCGATGCCATTTTAAATCAAATTGTTTTTGATATTTTCACCAAAACAACTTCCAACTGGTAATTAAACTTGGATAAGTTCACCTTCAATAGACTCATTGAAAATCCGGCATTGGTCAAGTCGGAGCATGTGAAAGCTCTACAAAAAATTGTAGAGCAGTATCCTTATTGCCAACCGGCCAAGATCCTGTTGACCAAAGCAGCGAACCTGGCAGGTCATATGAATTATGAGAAATTCCTGCACGAATCTTCCGCGGGAATGTTGGATCGAAAAAAATTAAAGTACTGGATTTCCCTTACAGAAGAATCAATAGTACCGGAATACACCGTTACTTCGATTACACAAAGCGCCTACCAGGCTAACGATTTAGAAAAGCCTGTTGAAGGAGAAGTAAAAATACCAGCAGTAAAATCATACAAAGGTCCTGACCAGGATGACATCCTCCGCAACCTGGAAGAAACACTTTCTGCCTTGCGTCAGGCCAGAAACATTGCAGCCGGAATTAACAAAGACGATTCGGAACTGGTCTCTGTACCTCAAGTGAATATATTCGAACAGGTTTTGCCGTTTGAACAGCTTACTACTCCGGAACCCGTAAAAGCACCAATCATCAGGGAAGAAGAAGAAATAGTAGAGAAAGAGAAAGAGAAAGAGAAAGAGGAAGTAGTAAAGGTACAGGAGCAAGAGACCGAACAGGTAGAAGAAAAAATCGTTCTTCAAAAACCGGAATGGGTGAAGCGCGATAAAAAAGCTTTACCACAAAGTTTAATCAGCGACTTCGTCAAAACGGAACGCCCGGAAGAAAAGAAAATCGATTTGTTCGCCACTCCTGCGGAAACCGAGTTCTTTGACTATAAAGAATTTACAGCGGTACAAAAAAACAACCACGAGGAGCGCCTGTCGAAAGACCAGGAAAAAATCGATCAGATAGCCAAAGATTTTCCAAGCACTGCCACTACTCCGCAACATATAGAAAGCAGTCAGTCCGGCGATATCATCAGCAGCAATGGAGAGGCCGAATTCCTATTGAACTACTTGGAACACAACAAAAGAAAGCGTAGACTAAAGAACATCAGTAAAGACAAAGTCAATTCGATTTTAAACAAGTTCATCCAGGACGAACCGTCTATTAAACCGGCTCAAAAAATGACGATCGCCCCAGTAGAAGATGACCTTTCTGAAACCAGCAGCAGGCTAAATACCCTGCCGGCATCCGAAAATTTTGCTCAATTGCTGATTTTGCAAGGAAAATATTCCAAAGCCATTGAAGTCTTTGAGGAATTAATATTGAAAAATCCAGAAAAAAGACCTTACTTTGTATCCCGAATTGAAGATTTAAAAAATAACCTATACTCGTAATGACACTTTTATTTTCTATTTTAATTATCATTTCCGCTGTATTACTAGTATTGGCGGTACTTGCTCAAAATTCAAAAGGAAACGGATTATCCAATAGCTTAGGCGGTGCCAGCCAGTTGATGGGTGTAAAACGTACGACTGATATCATCGAAAAATTAACTTGGGTATTCGCTATCAGTTTGCTTACCTTCTGCCTTTGCATCAACTTGTTTGTGGACAGACCGGAGATCAATGCTGAGGGTTCCGGAAGTGTAAACATAGACAGAGCGAAAGCGGCTAAAGCTAAACAAGCTCCAGCTGAATCGGAAGGCCAAGTCATAGATACAACAGGCGCTTCTTCTGCACCTGTTGAAGATACCATTAAGTAATAAGTATTTAGGCGGCTTCACTGAGTCGTCGTACCAATAACCTCTTTGCTACCGGAATGATCGTTTCTTCTTCCGGTAGCTTTTTTTGTACCTCTATCGCATAGGTAGCAGGGTTAGGAAGATCCGGATAAGACTTCAACAAAGTCAGCTTCACATTCTCCAGCGTGTTCCAGGGAGCCCATTTCCGCTCCTCTAAAAAAGCCATGTGTAAAGCCCTGTATTCCGCACCGGATGATTCAAACAAACTCATGGTAAAACGAAAGATCTTCAATGTCGCTGAAGCACCATTCACCACCATCAAATAGCCTTCATTCTTATTGATCGGTGTCACGCCCACCGGGTAAAAACCCATGTGTTTTTCTACTTCCTCGTAAAGGACTTTCCCCTGCTCTATCCCTTGCAAAAACAAAGGTTTAGCATACAGTACAACATCCTCAATAATTTTCATCAATTCTCCATCTTCGAACAAAGGATGGTACTCAAAACTCAGTTTATCCAGGTCGGCTTTTACAATTTCCTTAGGAAACTGGTCGCTCAAGGCCTGTTTGCGATGGTTAAAGGATTGTAATTGTTCGTAATGTGTAATGAGGTCGGATAAACAGGGAAAAAGCTGGTAGGAGTTGAAACGCTTATCCACCGACTGTAAATAAGCCAATAAGGTGTATTTCTTGTATTCGAAGTCCACCAATCCATTAACAAGCCAATTTGAATCTAATTTGTCCATAATCACCTTCGTTTAGCTGTTACTTAAAAATAAATACTCTTTAGACCATTCTAATCATTTAATCTTATTAATCCTTGATTTTTGGGCCCAGGAAGCCGAAAATGAAACTTCTGTTAGACTAGTTCATCCTAGTAAACAAACGGGTATTTATGTCAGATTGTTACCTTAAGATCGTATCTTTATAGCCACAATCCAAAAAATCCTGCCAGAATTTGCACAAAGACTGCCATTTTTTCAAAAAAAACAAAGTGGCACAGAAAGTGACAAACAGGGATTAGAATCTATTTCAAAAACTATAAAACAATACGTTATGTCAAAAGTAAGCATCAAGCCATTGGCAGATAGAGTTCTTGTCGAACCTGCTGCAGCGGAAGAAAAAACAGCCTCTGGAATTATCATTCCTGATACAGCAAAAGAAAAACCTCAAAGAGGAAATGTTGTAGCGATAGGAACAGGTAAAAAAGACGAGCCTTTGACTGTAAAAGTTGGTGATACTGTACTTTACGGTAAATATGCCGGACAGGAAATCACCGTTGAAGGTAAAGATTACCTGATCATGAAAGAGTCTGATATTTTTGCAGTTCTTTAGTATTTACCCTTTTTAGTTCTCATTAAAAATTCAAAAACGATTATGTCAAAAAATATTCTATTCAACAGCGAAGCACGCGAAAAGCTAAAAAGAGGCGTAGACGCTTTGGCAGACGCGGTGAAAGTGACCTTAGGTCCAAAAGGAAGAAACGTGATTTTGGATAAAAAATTCGGTTCTCCTGCCATTACGAAAGACGGGGTATCTGTAGCGAAAGAAATCGAATTGAAAGATCCTGTAGAAAACATGGGCGCTCAATTGGTGAAAGAAGTAGCCAGCAAAACAGCCGATCAAGCCGGTGACGGTACAACTACTGCAACGGTGTTGACTCAAGCCATCTTCAACGCAGGTTTGAAAAACGTAGCAGCAGGTGCTAACCCAATGGATTTGAAAAGAGGCATCGATAAAGCAGTAACTGCTATCGTTGCGGACTTGAAATCTCAATCTAAAAAAATCAACAACAACAAAGAGATCGCTCAGATCGCTACTATTTCTGCTAACAATGACGCTACCATCGGTGAGATGATCGCTGCAGCAATGGAAAAAGTGGGTAAAGACGGTGTCATCACGGTAGAAGAAGCAAAAGGTACTGAAACAGAAGTAAAAACTGTGGAAGGTATGCAATTCGACAGAGGCTATCTTTCTCCCTACTTTGTGACCAACACAGAGAAAATGGAAACTGAATTTGATCATGCCTACATCCTGATCTACGATAAGAAAATTTCTTCCATGAAAGAATTGCTTCCCTTGTTGGAGCAAGTGGTGCAAACAGGTAAGCCTTTAGTGATCATCTCTGAAGACTTAGACGGTGAAGCATTGGCTACTTTGGTAGTGAACAAAATCAGAGGCGCACTGAAAATCGCTGCGGTAAAAGCACCAGGTTTCGGTGACAGAAGAAAAGCCATGTTGGAAGACATCGCCGTATTGACTGGAGGAACCGTGATCAGCGAAGAAGGCGGTTACAAATTGGAAAATGCCAAATTGGAACACTTGGGTACTTCTGAAAAAATCATCATAGACAAAGACAATACAACGATTGTAAACGGCAGCGGTAAAAAAGAAAACATCGTTTCCCGTATCAATCAAATCAAAGCTCAGATGGAAAACACAACCTCTGACTACGATAAAGAAAAACTACAAGAGCGTTTGGCGAAATTGTCTGGTGGTGTTGCCATCATGTACATCGGTGCTGCGACAGAAGTAGAAATGAAAGAAAAGAAAGACCGTGTTGACGATGCCCTGCATGCTACAAGAGCGGCGGTAGAAGAAGGAATCGTTGCAGGTGGAGGTATTGCGCTCATCCGTGCTTCTAAAGCATTAGATGCTGTAAAATTCCTTAATGAAGACGAAAAAACAGGGGTTAACATCATCCGTATTGCCATCGAATCTCCTTTGAGAACGATTGTTAGCAATGCCGGTTTGGAAAGCTCAGTGATCGTACAAAAAGTAAAAGAAGGAAAAGACGATTTCGGATACAATGCCAGAGAAGATAAATACGAAAACTTCTTTGCTGCCGGAATCATTGACCCTACGAAAGTAACTCGTTTAGCGCTTGAAAACGCTGCTTCTGTGGCGGCTTTATTGTTGACTACCGAATGTGTGGTTGCCGATAATCCGGAAGATGCTCCTGCTATGCCAATGGGTGGCGGTGGAATGGGCGGAATGATGTAAGATATTCTGCATTAACTCAAAAAACTCCCGGCAAAACCGGGAGTTTTTTTTTGCTTATTGAACGTGTAACATCTAACTTAGAATTACCGTATTGGAGTTCTTACAATGATTCATACAAATGTAGTTTCCGGATGGGTGTACGAACATTATTTGTTCTACCTGTTCTTATGTATTGCAGATTGTGATTGTTTTATATCCGATGAAGAAGTTCAGGAGATTAAACAAGAAGC
Organism: Cytophagaceae bacterium; assembly: GCA_029237685.1. Lineage (GTDB taxonomy): Bacteria > Bacteroidota > Bacteroidia > Cytophagales > Cytophagaceae > JACMQM01. The sequence continues at coordinate 5,545 of JAQZBV010000164.1, forward strand.
CTTCAAACACTGGCCTTCCGAAAGTATCAGCGCATTGTATAAAAGCGTGCATACGGAATTCATCTCTCATTCGGAGGAAGAAAAAACCAAATTCATCAGCGACAATGCCGGGCATTTTTTACGCACCCCTATTGTTCGCAAAAAAGCCATCCAACACCTGGAAAAAATGGTATCCAACCAAGACGGTGACAATGAAGAATATGTAATGTTTCGTTATATTCGCAAAGTCATCAATAACCTGAAATAACCCACCTCTTGATTAAAATAACCCCTGCTACTAAAGCGCTTATCTTTGACATAGACGGCACTTTAGCGGATACCATGTCTGTGCATTACGAAGCTTGCCAAATTGTTTGTAACAAAAGAGGCTTCAATTTTCCTTTGGATTATTTCTATGCAAAAGCCGGTATTCCTACCCTTTCCGTATTTGTGATGCTGATGAAAGATCTTCATTTGCCTTACGACGGCTTGGAACTGGGTATTGAAAAGGAAGAAGTTTTCCTATCTTTGATCGACAAAGTACAACCCATGCCCATCGTAGCTGATTTAGCCAGGTCCTACTATGGCAAACTGCCTATGGCTCTAGGCACAGGCGGTG
>JAQZBV010000165.1 GCA_029237685.1 Cytophagaceae bacterium
CCCTGCTTGTTCAGCTTTATCGCTTAACAAATCATAGCCCACGTACAACCATGGAAAAGGTTCTCCTTGAATGCCTTTGTAAGTCAAGGTATATTCCATTTCTCCGTAGTACGCACCATTGATGTCAATGAGGTAAGAACCGTCTTCCTCCTCAAACATGTAAATGATATCCGAAGATTCCAATAATAGTTGTCCGCCAGGGTTAAGTAGTTTTTTTGCTTGTGCAAAGACCGCTTCCAGGCCGTCGATGGTCAAAGCCAAGCCGATGCCATTCATTAAAAATAATAGCGTATCGTATTTTCCTTCTTCTTTATAAAAATCCTTCAGCTCTGCGTTGATGCCTTGTTGCTTCATCAATTCAACCGATGTTGGCGCGATGTCGATCGCTTTTACATCAAAGCCTTTGCCTTGCAAGATCAAGCTATGGCAACCGGCACCGGCGCCTACGTCCAATATTTTCCCTTTGCATTGAGACAGCGCGATGGTTTCCCATTCCGGCAATTCACTTTCATTTCTGAATAAGTAATCCACCGACAACTCCTCTCCTTCCGTCAGGTTGGTATCTACATGTATCACATTACCTCTTTCCCCTTTGAGGTAGTCTTGCATGGCCAAACCAAATATATCTACTTGCATCTTATACTCTTTCTGTTTCTGTTTCTCTTTCTATTAGGTTGGTCAATACGAAACGGTTTGTGTTAACGCATCTGTCTTACCCCTAAATCCCCTGAAGGGGACTTTTATATTTTGTAATTATTTCTTTCTACCTGGCTATTGTCCCTCTGGGACAAACTATATTATCTCTCAGTTTTTATTAATGCTTCGTTAATTGCCTTCAAATAAGCCGAAGTCACCACTTCATCGGAAAACTCTTTCTCAACCAACTGTCTGCTATGCGCTCCCATGGTTTGCAATTCCTTTTCACTTTTCTCAAACATCGCGATCATGGCACGACTCAAATCTTTCGCATCCTTCACCTTACACAGCAATCCATTGTACCCACTTCTGACAATCTCTCTGCAACCTGGAACGTCTGTGGCGATCAAGGGTTTGCCCATGGCGGCAGATTCCAACAGCATGCGTGAAACACCTTCACGGTATGAAGGCAATACCACCACCTCTGCTTTCTTCAAAAACTCTTCGATGCTGTCGGTAAAAGGAAAATACTTCACCGCGTAACCGGAAAGTATGCTTTGCATCTGTTCTTTAGTAATACCCGCTTGTTCTGTATCAGCCGGTGCACCCTGCAGCCAGCATTCTACCTGCTCACCGAATTTCGCGTTCAGCAGATTACAAGCCTCTAAGTATTCGAATAACCCTTTATCATGAATCAATCGCGATGCCATCAGGAATACAAAAGGATTTTTTCTTTTATACGATTGATAAGCAAAACGATTCAGGTTGACTCCCGAACCGGGAATAACCTGCGTGATCGATTCTTTTACCAATCCTCTGTCAATGAAGAGTGCTCTGTCTTCGCTGTTTTGGAAAAACACTTTAAACGGCGAACGGAAAGCCACTTTATACAAACCCATGGCTACTTTGCTCGATAAATTGTTGTTCAAAAAAACAGTCCCTAATCCTGATACATTATTGATGACAGGAATGCCAGCCAGTCTTGCCGCCATGCTGCCGTAGATGTTGGGCTTAATGGTAAACTGTAAAATCGCATCCGGTCTGTGCGTTCTGAATACTTTACAAAGTGAAAGGAACAATAAAAAATCTCTCCAGGGATTCACGCCTCTGTTTTCCATCTTCACCGGTATGTATTTTACCTGATCCGAAACCAGCTTCATGGAATAGTTATCCTGCGGAGCGATACAAAGCACTTCATAGCCTTCATCTGTCAAGGCTTTGACGATGTTCATCCGGAAGTTGTAAATATTCCAGGAGGTGTTCACCAGAAGCGCAATGGTTTTCTTTGACATCAGCCAAGTACTATAGATAAAAAGGCCCTTATCGGGCCTTTTTGTTATTGGTTTGGATAAGGAAGTTCACTTAAAATCCTTTCGGTGATCTTCGGAATGTTGTCGCTGACAATCTGGTAAATGTAATTGCCATTGGAATTATAATGCGTTTTAAAACTGTTACCGGCAATCTGTTTCCCATTCGCATCAAAGATGGAGAAGTGTGTGGTAAACGTACGCTCATAGTTTAACGCGGCGCGATCCAAACAGTTTTCATAATTGGTTTTCACTTCAAACTGGTTGATGAAGATGTAATAATCGATGCTGTATTTTGCGCTGAAGTAATTGTAGAAATCCGGATTTCTAACAATCACACCAAAGTATTTCGAATTGTCCTGAGGTAATTCATACTTGGCATCTTCAGTACCTGTTACCTTATCTTTCTGTTTAGTGATCCATGATTTGTTTTTACTCACTGCTACTTCTTTCTGCGCGACATAGCGAGAAGCAGGATTGGTGATAGACTGCTGGTAGTTGTAAGTAACCGAACCATAAATCTTATTCAAATCACTGATGGAATCTTTGGAGCGACCACCGATTAAATGTATCGTTTCGTAACCTTCGGCATTCAACAAGGCATTCATGCGACGACGGAATACTTCACGAATTTTATTGCGTGGCATATTGGAACGCGCTGCAATTTCATCGTCCGCATCAGAGAAATATAAGTATGGATCGAATGGGATGACCAAGACTTGTTTTCTATCCGGATTGAAGTCGTAGGGTTCGATGTTACCAATGAAAGGATTTGGTTTATCTTTTGCCGAAACATAAGGTTTCTTTGTAGGAGTGGTAGTCACAGCGGGCTCTGTTTTCTTTTCCGGTTGTACCACCGTTTTCACCGGCTCTTCTTTTTTTACTTCTTCTTTCTTCGGTTCTTCTTTCTTTGGCTCTTCAACCTTTGGCTCTACTTTTTTCTCTTCGACTTTAGGTTCTGCTACAGCAACAATTTTCTTTTCTTCTGTCACCGCAGTATTGGACGCTACTTGTTGCGATTTTTTTCCTACGACCAATTCCTGACCGGCTTTTAACTCCATGTTGTTGAGTTTCATCAACTCTTCAACCGTAACGCCAAATCGCTTGGAAATGCCATAGTAGGTATCACCCGGCTGTACTTTATAAATCACCGCATCATCTTCTCCTCTTTCTTTCGCGGCTTCTTTTTTAGCAGACTGTACCAAAGCTTCTGTATACGGAATGTTGATGATCTGTCCTACTTTCAATCCTTTTTCCAATTCTTCATTGATCTCCAGCAATTCCGATACCGGCACTTTGTATTTGGTACTGATACCGTACACGGTTTCTCCCGGTTCTACCAGGTAACGCACATGAAGTTTGTTGTTGATTTTAGTTACACCTATTGAATCCAATGGAGCAGACGCGTGAGCGCTTAGTCCGGATACAACAGTCAACAACATACACAAAGACAATCCCAATACTTTCATAACAGTAATTTTTATCTTAAGAAATCTCTGGCAACTTTGAACACATCATTTCCTAATGCGAATACCATCAAGGCCAGCAAAATAACCATCCCTACTTTTTGTGCATTTTCTAAAAACTTATCGGATGGCTTTCTTCCTGTAATCATTTCATACAAGAGGAACACCACATGTCCTCCATCTAATGCAGGGATAGGAAGTAAGTTCATAAAGGCTAACACCATGGATAACATGGCGGTCAAACTGATGAAACGGAACCACTCCCATACCGAACCATAGGCTTGTCCAATGGTTAAGAAGCTGCCCAAAGAATTAGAAGCGTTTAGTTCTCCTCTGAATATTTTACCAAAAGCACGCAACTGATCAAAGATCACCTTAAAGGATTTGTAGGTTCCTCTTGGAATCGATTCCGCGAAAGAGAATGTTCTGGTTTCAGTTTTAAAATCTCCACCTGCAATCGGTTTAAATCCTATAATGCCGGCGGTATCCACTTTTACAGGTATAGTCAGTAAAGAGTCTCCTCTTTTTACCTTGAGTGTAACCTGTTTGTTTTTATTCTGCTTTAACAATTCGCTGAAATACTGGAAGTACACTACTTTTGTATCGTTGACCGCTACAATGCTATCGTTCTCTTTCAACCCAGCTTTTATAGCAGCCATTTTTTCTTCCAATTTGCCTACTTTAAAAGTAGCCAATGGATCGATAAAGCCTTTATCCTCTGAGATTTCATTGAGCAGCGTAGGAGGAATTTTAATTTCTATTTCCTTATCGCCACGTAGTAATGTGTAAGTGCCGTTACTTCCAAGGTATACTTCACGTGTATCTGCGTAATCCTTGATGGCAACACCATTTACTTTTAAAATTTTATCCCCGTTTTGAATGCCTAATTTCTTCGCTGATTCACGGGCATAAATCCCGGCTTTATTGACTTCTGAAATTGGAAGATACTCTTCACCGTATACATAGGTAAGGAAAATGAAAAGTATTATACCGGTCACCACGTTAACTATAATACCTCCGAGCATTACGATTAATCGCTGCCAGGCTGGCTTGGATCTGAACTCCCAGGGCTGAGGCTCTTGCGCCATCTGCTCTGTATCCATAGATTCATCTACCATTCCGGAGATCTTTACAAATCCTCCTAAAGGAATCATCCCGATGGAATATTCTGTTTCCCCTATTTTCTTTCCAAAAATTTTGGGAGGAAAACCGATCGAAAATTTCTCGACACGCATTCCAAAATACTTGGCGGCTACCATGTGACCCATCTCATGCACTCCAACCAAAATCGACAAACCCAGAATCAACTGAGCGGCCATCACTAAAACTCCTAAAATATCCATTGATATGATTAACTAATACCTACTAATTCTTTTGCTATTCTTCTCGCTTCTTTGTCTGATGAAATATAGTCGTCCAAGACCGGTTTTGCAATATAAGGTACTTTCGCCATACATGCTTCAATAATTTCGGACATCTCCATAAATCCTATTTTTTCTTTGAGGAACTGTTCTACAGCCACTTCGTTGGCCGAATTTAAAACACATGGAACATTGCCGCCTTTTTGCATCGCTTCAAACGCCAATCCCAGGTTTCTAAAGGTTTCCAGGTCCGGTTTTTCGAAGGTCAAACTCCCGTATTGACTGAAATCAAAACGAGGGAAATCAGATGGAATACGATTGGGATATGCCAACGCATACTGTATTGGTAATTTCATGTCCGGTAATCCCAGCTGCGCTTTGATGGAACCATCGGTAAACTGCACCAACGAATGGATAATCGACTGAGGATGAACAACGACTTCGATCTGATCGATGGTGACATCAAACAACCATTTGGCTTCAATGACTTCCAGACCTTTGTTCATCAAAGAAGCAGAGTCAATGGTAATCTTTGATCCCATGGACCAGTTGGGATGCTTCAGCGCTTCTTTGGGACTTACATGTCTCAACTCGTCACGCAACTTTCCTCTGAACGGACCTCCCGATGCGGTGAGTATTAATTTTTCTATGGGGTTGTGCCACTCTCCTGCTAAACATTGAAAGATGGCGGAATGTTCCGAATCAACGGGTAGTAAATCAACTTTGTATTGCCTGCACAGATCCGTGATCAATTGTCCGGCAACGACTAATGTTTCTTTATTGGCTAAAGCAATGTGCTTACCTGCTTCAATGGCTTTGATGGTAGGAATCAAGCCGGCATAACCGACCAATGCCGTCAGTACCATGTCAATGCTATCCATCTGCACCACAGAATTCAACGCGTTGGAGCCGGCGTATACTTTAATGTCTAAAGGATTGAGGGCATCAAATACTTTTTGGTATTTGCTTTCGTCTACAATTACTACGGCATTGGGCCTAAACTCTATCGCCTGAGCAACCAGCAACTCATCGTTGTATTGTGCTGTTAGTATTTCTATGCCAAACCGTTCAGGATTTTTTCTTACCACGTCAAGCGCTTGTGTTCCGATGGAACCGGTAGATCCTAATATGGCAATGTTTCTTTGTTGTCCTTGTTTCAATGAGGTAGTATTAATTCATGCGTTGTTTATCGAGCTTAAAAGCAGAAAGCCCGTCGGCAAACAATCTGTCGTTGGATAAACGAGGAACTTTATTCTGTCCACCCAGTTTTCCTATTGTTTTCATATAGTCTACAAATGCTGCAGACTGCAAGGATGTT
>JAQZBV010000166.1 GCA_029237685.1 Cytophagaceae bacterium
AAAATAGGGTATCACAAATTGTGATACCTATTTTTTGAATTTTAACTAGCTTTTTATACCTTGACCTATCATTTTTTAAAAGCTAGTCTGTACCACTTTTTAAACTAATAGCTATGCAATTGCAACACATCCAACAAAAAATCTATGAAATACGCGGCATGAAGGTTATGCCTGATTTTGATCTGGCTGAGCTTTATGAAACGGAAACCAGAGTATTGAAACAAGCTGTTAAACGGAACCTCGATCGTTTTCCGAATGATTTTATGATTGAGCTTGATAATAAAGAAGTTAATCGCATGGTATCACAATCTGTGATACCATCAAAAAGCTATTTTGGAGGTGCTAAACCTTATGCATTCACAGAACAAGGCGTAGCCATGCTATCAAGTATCTTGACTAATTCTAAAGCCATTGAAGTAAACATTGCAATCATTAGAGCCTTTGTATTTCTACGACAATATGCCCTCTCCCACAAAGACCTGACGGAGCAACTGCAAGCGCTCGAAACGAAATACAATAAAAAATTCGAAGACGTATACGAAGCCATTCGTTACCTGTTAAAGAAAGACGAACAACAGGTGGAGCGGAAGCCGATTGGATTTAAGAAAAGTAAATAAGTTTTAAGGTCGCAATTTGCATCCATAGAACTTACTATGGTTGCGAGTCTACAGTCGAATGCTTTTTTCTGTTGCTCAATACTCTTGCTCTAAACTGACAATTCCCCTTCAGGGGATTTAGGGGTCAGTCGGATAGCGTTAACGAATACTGATTACTATAGACTGGTGTCAGGTCTTCAGACCTGACACGGATAGAGTTAAAGCTGACTGCCTGCTATTGTCCAACAGTTTGAAAACCTTACACTCGTTTAATTGAGAAAGAAAAAGAGTATGACCAATTGCCTTCTATCAATATACTTGTAGCATGCTATACCTTTGTACCGGTAAACAACTTCCTTCATTTACTATCAATGGCCGTAAAAACGAAGTTAAGAAATAATAAGTTTGGCAAAAACCACTACAAAACGATAGAGACAAATCAGAAAGCCAATCGCTTGTGATTTGAGAAAAAGTTTTAAATTAGAAGCAAATTTTGCGTATGGAGGAATTGAAAGACTTCTTTGGTAACCTGTTTGCAACCGACCTATGGCCTGCCCGCTGGCATTGCGGAACTTGGTCTGATTTTCATGGGTGGCTGTACATCACGAGTGACCTGCTTATCTGGGCGGCTTACTTTGCCATTCCCTTGATTATTTTGATTTACCTGCATTCAAGAAAAAAGAAGCTTCGATTTTACACGGCTTATTATTGGTTTGCCGCGTTCATCCTGGCTTGCGGTTTTACGCACCTGATCGATGCGGCCATGTTCTGGCTGCCGATGTATCGCTTCAATGGCCTGGTGCGCCTTGCAACAGCACTCATCAGCTGGCTCACGGTGTATCATTTGATTAAAATGCTTCCCATCGCTTTTGCGCAAAAGACTTCTGCCGAATTGGAAGAGGACGTTAAACTAAGAGAGCTGGCCAATTCAGAGATGGAGCAGTTCAACTATATTCTCAGCCATGATTTGCAGGAACCGCTACGCAAGATCCAAATGCTTTCCATTCTGCTGAAAGATGCCGACACCACAGAAGAAGAAAAACGAGCATACATTGCCAAATTGGAACATACCACCTTGCGCATGAGTCACCTGATCAAAGACGTACTGGATTATTCAAGGATCAGAGACAAAGTAGAAGCATGGAAAGAGGTGAACCTGAATGAAGTCATGGTACAAGTAATGGAAGACCTCGAATCTCTGATCGCCGGCAAAAAGGCAAAGATCACGTATGATACTCTACCCTCCATAAAAGGAATTCACTACCAGATCAGCCAGGTATTCTACAATTTGTTGTCCAATTCCATCAAGTACAACCAACAAATACCTGAGATTGAAATCCATCATAAAACGGTATACAGCGAAGATCATAAACCATTTATAGAGATTACAATCACGGACAACGGTATTGGCTTCGAACAAAAATACAAAGAAACCATCTTCGATCCGTTCAAAAGGCTGCATTCTAAAAGCGAATACGAAGGCACGGGTATCGGTTTGGCTTTGGTAAAGAAAATTGTAGAAAGTCATAACGGAAAAGTTTTTGCGGAAGGTCATCCGAATAAAGGGTCGGTGTTTACGCTCTTGTTTCCGGTTGCATCAGCGGAGAATGAAGCTAAATTACACTAACTGAGGTTAGCTTTTTGAAAGATTGTTGTTGTAGTAATATTTAATTTAGACTAACATTTGACTACGGCTAATTATAAGACCTTATTATTGAGCTGTTCACTAACAAGAATAGTACATGGGCAACAGATTGCCCACTGCATTTAAAATTAAAATCAGTATCTATTAATTTTATTATTGATACCTTTAGCTGCCAGCTAAAGAAATACCACTTTGTCATTACCCAACAACCTGATATGCCTTCTGATTGATGATGACGAAGACGATCAAGAGTTGTTTGCCCTTACCCTTGAAGACCTTCATGCTCCCATCACTTTGCACACTGCTAACAGTGGCTTTGAGGGTTTATTGCAACTTCAATCTCAAGAGATCAAACCTGATTATATTTTCCTTGATCTGAACATGCCACGCATGGGGGGAAAGGAATGCCTGAAGTTATTGAAAGAAGACAACGATTTGAAGAATATTCCTGTTGTCATTTTTACTACCTCGGATGAACTCCAAGATATCGATGAAGCGATAGAACTAGGCGCATTGGATTTCATTACCAAGCCGGCTCTTACTTCTGAACTGACTCCCTTGCTGCAGGATTTCTTTCATCGCCACCACCCTCACCTTATTCTTAAACCATAACACCAACCATGAAAAATGAAGCTGTAAAAATTTTACAAAAGAAGAAGAAAACGATTTTAGAACAATGGTCAACCAATCAACTGGCTAGTGATGGATTGCGCGATGACCTGATCAGCAATGAAGATCAACTGGCGCAATCCGATGAATTGCTGACTGTTTTTTTAAATGCTTTAACAGATGACAATATAGAAGATCCTGCTTCCTATGACTTTGAAAAAGTAATTGATATTTTATCCGGCATTTCTATTTCCCGTGCGAAACAAGGTTTCTCTTCCAGAGAAACCGGTGTATACATATTTAGTTTGAAAGACGCGTTGCTTACGGTACTGCAACAGGAAATACAGGACCCCACCATGCTTTATTCTCAAAGCTTAAAAATCAACAAACTGTTGGACAACCTGACTGTAATTACTTTTGAAACCTTTATCAAAGGCAGAGAAGAAGTGATCTTACGTCAAACGGATGAGATCTCAGAAATTTCTACTCCGGTGATCCGCGTATGGGATGGCGTATTGGCGCTTCCGATCATTGGTACGCTGGACAGCAGCCGTACACAGATCGTAATGGAAAACCTGTTACAGGAAATTGTAGAAACAGGCAGCAGCATTGCCATCCTCGACATCTCCGGTGTACCTGCAGTGGATTCTTTGGTCGCACAACACTTGATCAAAACAGTAAGTGCGACACGCCTCATGGGTGCGGAGTGCATCATCAGCGGAATCCGTCCCGAGATTGCTCAAACGGTGGTTCACTTAGGTATTGATCTCTCACAGATCATCACCAAATCCACCCTTTCAAGTGCCTTGAAAACTGCCTTCCAAATGATGCAGCTTCAGGTCGTAAAAAAACAAAGAGAAAAAGTAAGTTTTAGTAAAATATAAATGGAAAGAATTCCTATTCTGAGAATGGGTCATTTTCTACTGGTCACTATCCAGGTAGATTTATATGACCAGCTGGCGGAAAACCTTGAATCAGATTTGGTTCACATGGTAAAAAAAACGCAGGCCAAAGGTGTATTGATTGATGTGTCCGCGGTGTCCATCATCGACTCCTTCATGGGTCGTATATTGGGCAACATCGCCAACATGTCCAAGATCATGGATGCGGAAACTGTAGTTGTAGGCATGCAACCCGCTGTAGCCATCACCCTGGTGGAACTTGGGCTTCCCTTGAAAGGTGTTTATTCCGCGCTGAATGTAGAGAGAGGGATGCAATTGTTACATTCCAAAATCATTTTTGATCAAGAAGAGGAAGAAGCGGAAGCCGAAGGAGATGACGATGATCATAGTATTGAATAAAGATTCGATGACTATTGTCAAGGAACAAGACGTAGTACCTTTTAGAAACAGGGTGAAAGAATACGCTGTGAAAATGGGTATGAGCCTTGTGAACCAAACGAAACTGATCACAGCGGCCAGCGAGCTGGTGCGTAATCTGCTGAAGTATGGTAAAGGTGGGAATGTAAAAATTGAAGTCATCAATCAGGGAAGAGATAACGGCATTCGGTTGACCTTTGTAGACCAAGGTCCTGGAATTGAAAATATTGAATTGGCAATGAAAGACGGCTACAGTACAGGAAAGAGCATGGGACTAGGTTTACCAGGCACCAAACGATTGGTGAGCGAGTTCAACATACAATCCTCTGTAGGCAAAGGAACAACGGTCACCATTATCAAGTGGAAAAATGGATAACAGCATCTTCATCAGTTATCCGATTGAAGAAAGGAGTTACCTCTCTTTTATTAAACGCGAGATTCACAACGCGATCAAACACGGTTTCAATGAAACAAAGACAGCCGAGATTGACATCATCGTTTCCGAACTGACATCCAACATCATCAAGCACGCTATAAAAGGTGAATTACTTTACAAATTTCAGAAAACTGAAACAGGGGCCACCTTTGAAGTGATCTGCATCGATCATGGACCCGGTATCAAGGATGTACCGCTTGCCATGCAGGACGGTGTATCCACCACCAATACCTTGGGGCAAGGACTTGGAGCCAGTGAACGTCTGAGTACTTTGTTTCAGTTGTATTCACAACCCGGCTGGGGTACCATTGCTTACTCAAAGGTCAGCACCACCCCCTTTGCGGAAGCTGATCGCCGCGTCATCAGCAGAGCGTTGTTGGTCTGCAAACCCGGCGAAACCTTATGCGGCGACGGATGCGGCATGCGCAGCGATACCGAACGCTCGTATGTCTTTTTAGGAGATGGATTGGGACACGGTGAACATGCACACGATGCCTCTAAAAAAGGCGTGGAGTATTTCCTGCACACCAAAGAGAAAGATCCGGTAGAAATCATTCGCAGCATGCACGTAGAACTCAAGAAGACGAGAGGCCTGGTAGGAACCATAGCGGTGTTGAATCACAGCAGCAAACAATGGCAGCTTTTTGGTATCGGCAATATTTCTACCCGCATTAATCAAGGCATGAGTGTGAAAAACTACACGCCTTACAACGGCATTGTTGGTATGAACATGCCAAACACCACGAATTATTCCGAGATTGAACTGGAAAAATACCAATACCTGATCATGTGCTCCGATGGCATCAAAACCAAATGGGACATGTCAAAATACCCCTATATTTTAAAACACGATCCCATCATACTGGCTGCTGCTATTTACAAAGACCATGCACGCCGTACAGATGACATGTCGGTACTTGTTGTAAAAGTAGTATGAAAGACCTGCCGAAAAACGGAGTCAGGGAAATCCTGAAGATCACCTTAGAAAATGAAATGGATCTTATCCTTGTTCACAAGCGAAGCATGAAGGTGGCGGAACTCTGTGGCATGTCGCTATCCTCTCAAACATATTTCGCTACAGCCGTTTCCGAAATCGCCAGATGCGCCATCACCAATCCGGATAAATCGCAGCTGTGCATAGGAATAGATTTTCAAAAGAATAATAAAAAAGAACTCATCGCGTCCATCACCAACGCCACGGATGTCTGCGCAGAAAAATCTGAAGCGGTAGCTTATGCTAAGCGTCTGGTGAAGCAAGTGGAGATCATTCGTAAACCCACAGGCGGAGAGATTCGCTTGTACCAAACGATTCCTTTCAGCGGACTGATCAATGAGAGCAAGATCGAACAGTTATTACAACATTTCAAAAAAGAAGCTCCGATCTCTGCCTACGATGAACTCAGGAAAAAGAACATCCAGCTGATCGAGCTGAGTGAGAAGTTTCAGAAAAGCGAACAACAGTACCGTTCGCTGACC
>JAQZBV010000167.1 GCA_029237685.1 Cytophagaceae bacterium
AGATAACCCTGCTCGTTAAGCTCATCAAAAATATTACCGGTCAAAAAATACCTATAATTAAGTACCTTATTTGGGCCTTTTTCATGGTGTGGCGCGCAGTCTTTTAGGTATCTTTGAAGATATCCGTTTGCAAATCTTATAACCCTTATCCTTTCCATTATGCTTGTTACGTTTAGCGGTGTAAAGGTATAAAGCAATACCCCCTAATTGCAGAACAACATTTTATGCTATGAAAACATCATTCTCTTTTATTTTTAGCCTGTTTATTTTTCTCTCTGTTTCACTGACAAGCCAGGCGCAGATCAATACTGCTTTTAGCTATACAGATGGCTATAATGCCTGCGGAGAAAGTAATTTAAAAATCACCTTAACAAACATTTCTTCGGATAGTATTATCCCTATTATAGCGGAGTTTCAATTGAACAATGCCATGCAGGCGATTTCCTTTGGCACTTCTGAACCCACCAATCAAACCATCATAAGTTCTTCCGGAAATACGGTACTCATCGTTTTCAAAAAAGCACTGAAGGCTTCCAACTCCTTTGACATCAATGTCAAAATGAATTCTTCCAAACCTTGTCATCTCATTAGTTGCGGACAGTTTTTCTCTACTACAGACTCTCTTACTTTAACACACAGCAACAAGGACTTTTATTTTTATAATAATAATGTTCTTTCTTCTCCTTGCCTTACCTATGATGAAACACTATTTACCAATAGGCTTACTTCTGCATTTCTAGGAGACACCATCACACGTAAAATTGTTCTGACCAATACCGGGGGTGGCAAATTTGATGGTTATCTGCAATTCAAAGATCAATTTGGTGAATTTGTTGAAATTGAAACCATATACAGTACTACTAGCGGACAGACGGTCATCTCATCAGGTGAGATCAACGATTCCACCTACCTTTTCAGTGGAAGATTTACTAATATCCCAAATGGCGATTCCATTGTTATCATTGAAAAAGTAATTGTTAGAAAATGTATCAAAGAAGACGAAGGTAAATCCTCTATATTCATTGACTGGAGTTGTAACGGTAATTCCTTGTGCAATAAAGTAGATCCTTATCCTATTATCGCACAAATATTAAAGAATAAAAAGAAACCCGAAATTGTTATTACTAAAACATTGATTCCAGAGTCAAACTGCATAGGATCAAAAACCAAGTATGTTTATACGGTAAAAAACAATGGTGCGAGACCCGCTACCAATTTACAGTTCTCACTTGAGGCATCAGACTATAATACCTATACTTATATCAGTAAGAATTCGCTTGCCTTAACCAATACCGCTGGTTTGGTTTTGTTAAACTCTACTCAGAGCACTCTCGTTCCCAATCCCTATGATGTGCCTAGATTACATAGCTTTGATCACAGTTGCATCATTGCAGATCCGCTTTACAAATGGCAATTTGAATTCGAATCGTTAATGCCTGGTGATTCCTTCTTTGTTGAAACAGAAGGTACGCATTGCTGTCCGGGTAGTGATACAGCCAATGTAGAACTGGTTTTCGAAGCTTGGAATTTATTGGTAAAATATAAAGACGAGTGTAAAGAAGAAGAATTCAGAGCCAACAGTATTTCTGAATCTCAAAACAAGCTTGGTCTTCAGCAATTCTACGAGCCAATTGTTACAGACATGCACGATCCGCAAAGGAAAAATTTTGAAATTTTCAATATTGGTTTTACAACAGATTTCTACAGACTAAATCTGAATCAGGCCTCTTTCAAAGTCAGGCTGAAGCTTGATACCGGACTTGTTTATGTTCCACTAACCTTTAAAATAACTTCCATCTATGGTTACACATTGGAGCCGGTGTCTGTCAACACGCTAACCGGAGCCGGTGTGGATGGTTACCGTGATGAGTTCATAGAAGCTGTTTTTGATTTTCCGGACACTTTCAATATCAACAAAGTCTTTTTCACACGTTTCATGAGAAACTCCTCTGTAACCTTTGACCTGGCTGCCGTTTGCCCCGCACGCGAGCCAGACTCAAGGTTTACACAAGAGTTTTTTGTAGTACCCGATAACAGCTGCGCCCCAAGTTGTGAAATCCTTCTCTCAAGTTTCACTACTAATATTTCGGTGCATTGTCCTGGATGTATAACGCCCGGTTGGGTAGCCACTTCTCACAAAGCGGTACGATTAAACCTTGGTGAAAAAGACAACGACAACAACCGTCTGCCTGATAACCTTACTTATACAGCAGCAGACCGTTCAAAAATAAAAAGCAATAGAGGAATACCAGGAGATACGATACAGACAGAATTGCTTGCCTATTTCCAGGATGGCGATGGAGATGTGGGAAGAACCACTGCTCAACTTGAAAACAACGGAGCAAAATCATTTACTTTCAAGTACAATTATTTAAGAACGACCATGACCATGGGCAAACTGTTTCAATTGAACAAGGTCAAGGTATTCATTACGGACTTTGATAATCTAGCTATCACAGGTGTAGACAGCGTAGAACTTCCTTTAAGTTGCATTACCAAAATACCTGATGCCAATGATTCTCTTACCAATGCAGAATTCTTCTTTGACCTCAGTTTAGATACCTTGTATAAATATGGTATCAACCCTGCATACGAATACGATCCTGGCGATGGTATAAAAGTAGTATCTACCTATACCATACTTGAACCGTCTTCCTTTTATTTAAGCAACCCACCTAGCTCAAAAGATCCTTGGTACGAGAGAGAGAATTCTCCTATCCTTCTCAATGCTTTCCAAAACTTAATGTACTTGACCGGCAATAGGAATACAGCCACTGACAGAATTAGGGAGGATGCAGGATCTGTGTTTCCAACAAACCCAACATCATTGGACAGCAACATGATCTATTGGTGCGAGGGCTATGGCAGCGCTTCTACCATTGTAGGTAAAAAAAGAGAAATTTCTTTCCGCTTACCACAAAGTGTACAATGCAAAGAATTGGCAACTTTCTATGTCGCTATCAATCCTTCCGGAGGTATTTTTAGAAATGCTTTCCCTTTTGAATATAGAAACTTCATCACCATTGATTCTATTCATGCATTTGTACCTCCGGGTTATAAGTTTGTAGACTGGACCATCACAAACAGCATTCAGCAACCAGACGGCTTCCTGGAGTATCAACCTTGTGATCGCGTTGATACATTAAAGAACATTAATGTTAACGGACCATTCATTTCAATACCGATCAATTCTCTTTACTCCAGAGCTACAGATTATGGAACCGATGTTTGTATGGATCATCTGACTTATGGGGATGAAAACATTATTACCACCTTCAAATATTACGTACAACCCGACTGCGATCTTCCGGAAACTGCCATTGCCTATCCGTCTCCTATTTTGTACTACAGAGTGGGGCCCAATCAGATACAGTATCAGGACAAGGCCATGCTTGAAATGTGCAATACCAGTGGTACTGTATGCAAGCTGTACCCGCTTGTTACAGAACTAACAAAAGTCAATGCCGGATTAAAGGCTTCGCCTGTTACGAATGAAATTCAATTGAGTAAACAAACTTTCTGCTATCCGGTTAGTATAGAAGAAAACAAAGGAGCAAATGCCAATTATACCTTTCTGAAAGTAAAAAGTCTCAACCAAAAAGTAAAACCGGAGAAACTCACGCATAAAGAAACAAATAAAGTTTACTATCCTGACAGTAATGGTCTTTTTAGACTTGACACCACATTGTCCAAAACAATCAATGAATACGAATTGTGCTTCTCTAATATATGCGGGAAGCTGATTGAGAAAGATACCGTCCGCTTAATCTATGGGCACGATTGTTTTGACTACCCAGAGGCTGACTATGCTAACATTTGCAAGATCGATTCCATAGAACATTATGTTTTCCCTGGCACGTTACAAATCGGCGGCGCCATTTTCGGACCAAGTGAAATCAAAATGTGTGAGCCGTTTGAAGTCTCTACCATTTATAACATTACCGGTATCGGTGGAGTAGAAAACATGTTGCTTGAAATACATAAAGACAGCAGCACCCTTCTATCCGCCAGCATGAGCATCAACGATGGTAACCCTATCGATGTCCTTTCTGCACTTATAGATTCGAGTCAGACCTTAACACTAAAACAAAAGATTCTATCTGTTAAGTCAGACGGGCTTAAAGCCGGCGACAAAGTTACCATGCTTTTGAAATTCAATACCGACTGCCAATATGCAGGAGGACCAATTTCCGAACGCGCCATACTTGTTACCTCCGCCTGTGATACGTTGTATGGTGACTTACTAACCATTCCTCCTCCAACGCTAACCGGTTTTCCTAGACCTGATGATAAGGCCATTCAAAGTAGCTATGGAGAATTAAAAAATCTCGGAGGTCAAGTAGAAGTAACAGTCAATGCCTACAACAATTCCTCGACTGCTACTCAAAATAAAACACGTGTTACTCTATTCCTGCCAGAAGGATTTACCTATGCGAGTATGGCTTCAGGCAATGCTCCTTCTCAAACTACCGATACAAGTTTGATATGGAACCTTGAAGCAGGCATTGCCGCTTCGGCTGCCACAACGCTAAAACCATTATTGAATTATACAAACCTGATCTGCGATTCTATTGTATTCAATTATGTACTCAGTGACATTACGATCGGTTGTTCCAGCCAGCCTTGCGTGCAATTGGACAGTGAATTTGTATTCAAAGTACCGGTGAAGTGCTATCCATGCCCGGCAGCAATAACTCTGTCTGAGCGCTGTAAGGAATTGCCTGTATTCAATGTCATTTCATGGGAATATCCGACAGCCAATTATTGTCCGGATGATCAAAACTTCATTTATAAATTATACTTCTCTAAAACACAAAACGGCACCTATGTTTTAATTGATTCAACACACAATAAAACCTATACGCACGATAGCCTGGAAGCCTACGACGGTTGCTATTATGTTACGGTGACTGATCTGCAACAAGGATTAACTACGCGGAGTGAGATTGCCTGTAAAGCGACGTGTCGCGAACAGTTTCAATGTGCGGATCTCTTTATTCCAAATTTGGTAACCCCTAATAAAGACGGCAACAACGACACCTTTGAAATTACGGGTGCTTACACCACCTTGAAAGTAGAAATTTACAATTCATGGGGAAGTACTGTTTTCAAATCCGACAATTATAAAAATGAATGGGATGCAAAAGGATTGGCTGATGGGGTATATTATTACCACATCTACATTGACGGTTCAGACCAAAAATGCCTAGGATGGATTCACGTATTGGGTGGTAAATAAAGCCATAGAGCCATTCAAGCGACATCTGATTTTCATTATTCAAAATTACGTTTTAACGCTTTTAATTATTAACTTGGTCTAGGTGCTTCAAAATATTCCCTGGAAAATCCGCTCCGCTAACCTATGTATAAAAGATTATTTTCTTTTTTGATACCAGTCGCTTTCATTCTCCTTTTGTCTTCAGGAAGAGTCCACGCTCAGTATGCCTTTTGGGGATTTAAAGCCGGCGTTCAGGCGAATAAAATAACAGGTCTTTCCTTTGATTCTAAAATGACACCCGGATTCAACGTGGGTATATTTGGTAATTTTATCTTGTCCAAAAAATTTGCCCTGCAGCACGAATTACTTTACACACAAAGAGGATTCGGAGGCACAACAAAAGACAGCATCGATGTGAAAGGCAATCTGCCTTATATTGAACTGCCCTGGTGTCTTTATTATAATGTCAATAGAGCTTTTCATTTGCAAATTGGAGTACAACCTGGCATCTATATGTATTTTAAGCAACCACAGCGTGATAGCTCTGAGTTTTCAAAATACAATGTAAATCCTATTGACTTCTCCGGTATTCTGGGTGCTGGTTTTATCATGGATAATAACCTGCTTTTTGGTGTGCGGTTTACAATCAGCACAGGACAAACATTTAACACGACAGAGTTTGGCGGCAGAAATGTTACCTTACAAGCCTACATGGGCTATACCGTCAACCGTAAGGTGAAGAAAAAGAAGTCTAAAAAGAAATAGGCTCCGATGAATATGTCGTCAGAGCCTATTTTATATTTTTTAAACCGCAGAAATTAGATGCCTGCT
>JAQZBV010000168.1 GCA_029237685.1 Cytophagaceae bacterium
AGAAACCGTTTTGCTTTTGAGAATGTTTTTGAGCCTTGGCCTTCGATCATGTAAGCAAAAATTGTCCATGGTGCACCGGCAAAACCAATTAATGGAACCCTTCCATTCAAGTTTTTCTTAGTTACACGAATGGCTTCGTATACATATTCCAATTCATTGGCTGCTTCTGCGCCTAATAGAGCCGCAATGTCTTGATCCGTTTCAATGGTCTTAGGGAAAATGGGACCACGGCTTTCCAGCATTTCATAGGGCAAGCCCATCGCTTCCGGTATAACCAATATGTCTGAGAAAATGATCGCCGCATCTACACCCAATATATCCACAGGTTGTATGGTCACTTCTGCCGCTAACTCTGGAGTCATTACCAATTCCCTAAAGCCAGATAATTTTTCTCTAATCGCTCTGTACTCAGGCAATATTCTGCCTGCCTGGCGCATCAACCATACCGGTACACGTTCTACTTTCTCCCCTCTCGCCGCACGCAAGATCAAATCATTCTTCAATGTCATGTCTACTTTTCTATTATAAATATGTGGAGGCGCAATGCATTGCCCCCCTGCAGTTAAACGGTTATATTTTCTTTATTCACCGCTTTCCATTTTTTTATTCTTTCCAATGCCTCTTCAATATTGTTTTTTGCTACACACAAAGAAGCTCTCATATATCCTTTTCCATTAGAACCGAATATTTCACCGGGTGTAAAAAACACCGAAGCTTCATATAACAACCGATCCACAAAAGCGGGGATGTCCGAAATAGCTTGTGGGTTCTTAGGTTTAGCCCACAGAAACAATCCTACTTGTTTTTCATCAAACTCAAAATCTAATAACCGCAATATTTCTTCGATCAATACTCTACGTTCCGCGTACTCCCCATTGCGTTTAGCATGCCATTCTGCCGTATTCTCAAATGCCTTGATAGCCGCTTTTTGCAATCCCAAAAACATCCCTGAGTCTATATTGGATTTGACGGTCAATACAGCATCGAGGTATTCTTTCTTGCCCAATATCATACCAATTCTCCAACCGGCCATGTTATGCGATTTGCTTAAAGAATTCAGTTCTACCGCTACATCTTTAGCGCCTTCCAAGGATAAAATAGAGAATGGTTTTTTCTTATTCAGAACAAGACTGTACGGATTATCGAAAGCCAACAAAATCTTTTTTCGTTTAGCAAAATGTATCAATGCTTGCAACTGCACAGGATCAGCTTCCGCGCCGGTAGGCATGTGCGGATAATTCACCCACATGATTTTCACTTTAGAAAGGTCCTCTTTTTCTAAACTTTCCAGATCAGCATGCCAGTTGTGCGCTTCGCTCAGGTTATAGTAGCGAATATGCGCACCAACAATATTTGAATTAGAAGAATAAGTAGGATAGCCAGGATTAGGCACCAATACTTCGTCTCCTGGATTTAAAAAAGCCATAGACAAATGCAAGATACCTTCTTTCGATCCCATAAGAGGCAACACTTCTGTGTTGGGATCTACTGTAACACCATAGGTCCGTGTGTAAAATTGAGCAATAGACTCTCTCAATTCAGGAACTCCGCGATAAGGTTGGTATCCATGAGAGGATACGGCCCTTGATGTTTCAACTAATGCATCCACAGATGCCTCTGATGGGGGGAGATCCGGGCTGCCAATACCAAAACTTATAATTTTTTTACCTTCTTTGTTTAGACGAGCGATCTCCTCTAATTTTTTTACAAAATAATATTCTTTTACCCCGTTAAGACGGTTGGCCACCGGTATAATCATCGATCATTTCTCCTTTTTTGTATTCGCCTAATATTTTTAAATCTGTTACAATGGAATTGATTCCAACGCTTCTTTTAAAATCATCGTAATTGCTCCATTCACAATCTACATAAAATGTATATTCATTGGGTTTACCTATAATGGGTAGCGATTGAATTTTAGTAAGATTTATTTTATTGTCTACTATTATTTTCAATACTTCTGCCAGAGCTCCCACCTTATTGGGCAATTGAAAACTCAATGTTGCTTTAGTCGCTCCCTCTACCTTATGTTTCTTCTCTCTGGAAAGTACAAAAAAACGGGTGAAGTTTTGTTGAACCGTCTCTATCCCTTCAGCCAATAATTCCATCCCATAATAATTGGCAGCATAGCGGCTGGCAATGGCAGACCATTTACGATTGCCGCTTTCTTTTACATATTTTACGGCATCTGCTGTATCATAATATTCCTCTTTCTCTATTGCAGGATGCTTGTACAAAAAGTCTTCGCACTGAAGAAGTGCCATGTAGTGAGACATGACTTTATTGAGTTCTGACAGTTTTGCATCTTTATGTCCTATAAGGTTCATTTTAATGCGTAGTTGCACTTCTCCAATGATGGCAAAATCATATTCTTTCAATAGACTATAATTGGGCAGAATGCTTCCTGCAATAGAGTTTTCTATTGCCATTAAAGCAAAATCCACTGACTTATCATTTTTAAGCGTCTCACACAGCTTTCTAAATGTATCGCATTCAATGGTGTTTACGTCTTCTCCAAAATGAATCCTAGAGGCTATATCGTGAAAGGAGGCCTTACCTCCCTGAATGGCAACTTTCATGGAAATGTATCATGTGAACTACAAAAATACGGCTTATTAATCAATTGTACACAACGGCACTACTCTTGTAAGAGATAAAAAATGAAAAAAATCGGGTAACTGGTTGTTATTTATTGGTAAAACGAGAAATCACGTAGTCTACAGTAAAGAAAATAGCGCTCATTCCTCCTATAAAAAGTGCCATGAAGAAGAAAAGCCCTAAATAAGACTCTGAAGGCACATTATTGACGATATCTCTTAATAAATTTAGTAACATAGCTTTGAAAAGTTTTAGCAGTTATTTGAAAGTTTATACTATTCCCCGTCCAAAAGTAAGCACTAAATGAAAAAAAACAAAAACATATTGAAAATGTAATAGTTAGCTTAAAAAACCTTACGAATTTCGTCTTTCAGGTATTTTAGAGCCGGAGCGGTGGGCTCTTCGTTGCGTTCAGACTGAATTTCAAATACTTTACGAGCCAATTCTATACCTCTCGCGTCCGGAGGCAGGACACTTGCAGCCATATTTATGGTGGAGACTACGTCTTCCATCGATTTCTTGATCAAAACCCAAGTTTGATCGCTCATGTATACTTGTTGCGAAAGGTTATGATGGAATTCGTTTCTAATATCCAGCAAAAGTAATTGTTGAAACTGTGCTACGTTATAAGAAGGATCATTAACCCTAACGATTACATTAGAAAGTGAGATACGCTCCAAAAACAAGCTCATGCGCTCATAGGCCTGCAAACGGATAGGAAGAATAATTTCTGTATTCTTGAGTTTCATCTCAATCAAACGTCGTTCAAAATCTTTCGTTAGAAACGATTTCACTACTAAATACATAGCATACAAAATCATTCCGGCAGGAAGTACTATTTTCAACAAGTCACCAAGAAGTTGTTCCATAAATCTCTTTTGTACAAATTTATGAATTAACTTCAATTAATAAGCAAAACATTGAACGAACTACCTTTTCTATTATCTGCTTCTGCCTTAAGTGAACTGGAGTCCATTCTCCTGTCTAAGAAAATACCCGAAGATTACGGTGTAAGATTGGGCATTAAGGGCAGCGGTTGCGCAGGTGTTAGTTACGTTATAGGTTTTGATACGGTATCAAAAGATGATAAAATATACCAAGGCGGGAAGCTAAACTTTTTTGTAGCCAAAAAACACCTTTTGTATATTAGTGGTTTGTCCATTGACTTTATCGACACCAATGAAGAAAGAGGTTTTATTTTTGAACATCAATCTTTCTGAGTCTTTAAACTCAAAATACACTTTAGACAATAAGGATCATGTAAATCATACAAATCATTTGATTGTTAGATGGAAACAGGTCTAAATGAATTTTATTGCTTTAATGCGTAATCTGGGTTAAAAAGATTCATCTGACTCCAGGACCACAGCAGACGCTTTGCAAGGATTACCAATAGGTGGATTTAATTTCTTTATACTTACTCGCACATGGCTGGCATCAGGAAAAGCCTTCCAGACTTTTTTATGAATTGAAAGGGCAACAGTTTCCAATAACTTACTGGAAACTTTCATTTCTTCCGCTGCAATATGATAAAGCATTTGATAATCGGGAGCCTCTTCTATGTTGTCGTGAAGAGGAAGACGCGAAAGAGAAAAACGCACACTCAGATCCAAAACAAAGGTATTTCCTGCTTGCTGTTCATAATCGTACACGCCATGAAAAGCATGGAATTCGATCTCTTCAAGCTTTATTTCATAACTCATATAGCGTCAAAGAAAGAGCCGCTTTCATTGTTTCCGGAAGCTGAAGTCGGCGTCTTTGCCTCTGGAACGATGATGGGATGTTCTTCAACTTGTCTCGGTGTTACTGGCTCTTCAACAGGTTTTGTAATTTCCGCTTTTTTACCGCTTTCAGATAAACCTTTAATTTGCTTGATCTTTTTTTCAACTGAATTAGAAACAGACTTGTCCGCATAACGCTGTGCTTTTTGACTAAAGTCTCCTGCTATTGATTGTATGTCGTGCAAGAAATTATCTCTTAGGTTCTGAATTTCCTGAAATTCTCTTTGCAATTTTTGAACGTCGTCCTGTAGCTCAGAAAAATATCGTTTAGATTGCATTTCTGCTTCTTCTACGATAGCACGGGCTTTAGAACGTGACTCATTTAGAATAGCCTCAGAGTTCATTTGTGCTTCACGCACATGCAGGGCCGCTGATTTGTTGGCTTGTTCTACTAAACTCGCGCCTGTATCTTCCGCCGTCTTTAATGTCTTGAATAAAGAATGTTCTACTTCGCGCAATCTCGAAGCCTCTTGTTCGGAATGCTCCAAGCGCTTGCGCAAATCTTTAATTTCATCGTTGGCTCTTTCCCATTCTTGTGAAAGTGCCTGGAGAAAAGCATCCACTTCTTCTTTGTCGTATCCACGAAATGTTTTTTCGAAATCTTTTTGTCTGATTTCTAAGGGTGTAATTTTCATGTCTATCTAATTTTATATGACATCACAACAAACTAATTAATGAGCAACCGAAGGATTATAAATTCAGATTTTCAAACTCCATATCGATACATTTCTATCGTCGCTCCCTGATACAATATACCCATTATATTCTGTCCATAAAACCTTATTGACAGAAGTTCCATGACCGGCATGTCTAGCCTTATCAATGACCTTCAGCAATCGAAACACTTTAGCGTCCCAAATTTTTATGGACTTGTCCATGCTGCAAGTTACAAAATATCTCCCATCAGGACTGTACGCCATATCATTTATTGCATACATGTGGGCAACTATGGATTGCTGCAGTGCATAGCCGGCATTGACATTCCAAACTTTCAATCGGGCATCACGACTTCCGCTTAAAAGGTGCTTCCCATCCGGTGAATAAACTAATGTAAAGACTGAATTATCGTGTGCAGGAATTTCTGCGATCAACTGCCCATTGGATAACGAAACAATGCGAATGTAATTGTCGCTGTATCCGATGGCTAAATGCAAGCCGTCAGGACTAAATGCTAGTGTACGCGCACTTTTCTCGGAGAATTTTAATCTGGCAACTACACCCAACTGCGTATCCTCCAACACCACTACAGATCCATCACCGCAAGCACAATAAAGAAGACCGTTTCGATGCAGCATACTGAAAATATAGGAATCCGTGATAGCTGCTGAACGAATCTCCTTTCGGCTGAGACAATCGATCAGGTGTACACCTTGAAAGTTTTGCCCAATCCATAACCGCTGACTCAATGGATCGAGTGCCATGGCATAGACAGAATTGGAAACTTTCGCTACCAGTTCACCCTGATCAGGATAATTCATATCCCAGGCAACTACGAGGCCATCTGCACCGGAGCTAAAAAACTGTTGCGGAGCCAAGCCTTCCAGCAAGCCGTAAATACAATCGTTATGGCCTGAGTACATCCCTATTTTTTCAACCTCTATCGATTGCATAACCCCAATTTTTCTTAAATTTAACTTAGATTAAGCATTAGAACAACAT
>JAQZBV010000199.1 GCA_029237685.1 Cytophagaceae bacterium
AATAGAGCCATCAATGAATGTATCAATTTCATAATGCTCCTGTTCAGGAATAAAAATATCGTCGCCTCTTCTTTCCATCTGTATTCCTAATCTTCCGAAAATAGTTGGAATAATTCCGAGGTTATCGTAGCTAACGTTTTTTATAGTGATTTCTGATTGAGTAACAGCCGCCATTCCAATGAACGAACCAATTTCGATCATATCCGGAAGCATTCGGTGTGTTGTTCCTTTCAGTTCCTTCACACCTTCAATGGTGAGTAAATTAGAACCAACGCCTGTAATTTTCGCTCCCATTCTGTTGAGCATTTTACAGAGTTGCTGCAAATATGGTTCGCAGGCAGCGTTGTAAATTGTTGTGATCCCTTCTGCAAGAGATGCGGCCATCACGATGTTAGCGGTTCCTGTTACAGAAGCTTCGTCAAGCAACATGTAAGCACCGCGAAGATTTTTTCCTTCTACTTCAAAAATTTCTGAATCAGAATTGTAATTGAATTTTGCTCCAAGCGCTTCAAAGCCCATGAAATGCGTATCTACTCTGCGTCTTCCGATTTTATCTCCACCAGGCTTTGGCATATACGCTTTACCGAAGCGTGTGAGCATAGGCCCCACGATCATCATACTACCTCGGAGGCTTCCACCTTTCTTTTTAAATTCTGGAGAAACGAGATAATCAACGTTTACATCATCGGCCTGAAAAGTATATTCTTCGTGACCGGTTTTTTCAACTTTCACCCCAAGATCTGAGAGTAACTCAATAAGTTTGTTGATATCAACAATGTTCGGAATATTTCCGATCACCACTTTTTCTTTTGTGAGAAGAACAGCACAAAGAATTTGTAAAGCTTCGTTCTTGGCGCCTTGCGGAATGATGTCGCCTTTTAGTTTGTGTCCGCCATGTACTTCAAAAACTGCCATAGATACGATTAGTATTTTCTGTTGTTATTTTTGTGCTTGTGTTTATGTTTGTTGTTCTTATGAAAGAATTTCTTATTGTTGTTATTATTTCCGCCACGTAATTCCTGGTGCGAGCTCAATGATGCATTTTCATCGAGTTTTAATTCACCGTTAGAAAGCTCTGCAAGATTTTTAAGGATTACATCATCACCAATCGAATCTTTGTTCCAGTTGTTGTACGATTTTTTAAGATGATTAGCGATCTGTCGTGTGAGTTCACTTTTTTCTGTTCCTGCAGGAAGTTCTTTTGCTTTTTTGATAATATCCTCAATGGTTTTTCCGTAATGTTTATAGCGGATTTTTCCTTTAGGATACTCAAGCGTTTTAGGTTTTTCTTTAAAAGTTTCAGGTTTAGGAATCGGGTAAGGACTATCAACATCCAATTTAAACTGCGAGATGATGAACAAATGATCCCAGAGTTTATGCGTAAAATCTGAAACGTCTCGTAAATGCGGGTTTAATTGTCCCATTACCTGTATGATAGCGCGGGCGCAAAGATTTCTTTCAGCTCTGTCTTTAATTGTACAACAATACTCTATCATTTATCTTCAAAGGATAAAGATACTTAAAATAGAAGCCGGATGCCTGTTCAATTTATTTTTAATCTACAGCGTATTGTTAGTAACACCGTGTTTTAGAGATTTGATGCTGAAATTGCAACAGACCTTAGTGGTTGAATAATTTTTTTTCATAAAATAGGCTTGATCGTCTGCGTTTTACGAGCTTTTGACGAGAATTCTGAACAAATCGCAAAAAAATATTTGGAGAATGACAAAAGAGTATGTAATTTTGCAGCCCGTTTCGGAAGAAGAGTTTGAAGAATGAGAATGAGAAACGGCTGAAAGTATTGAAATCAAAGGATAATTTAAAATTCAACATTTTAAATTTATCATTTAGAAATAAAGACGTTCATTGAATTATTGGGAAACTAAAAATGAAAACAAGTGATTAAGGACTCGCTTGTCGTTAATGATGGGAATCATGAACAGGCAAGGAGTATTATTAAAGAGAATCACACAAGCTAGATTGAGATTTATCTCAATAAAGTTACCCTGGAGGGAATGGTTAACAGACATTAACGATTCCAAATAATTCTTATAAAGAGAATCAGCCAGTGCGGAAGCATATTATAATTCGAAGTACATGGATTATGGTACCGCATTGAAAATGGAATCAAACTTTTTTTTACAATGGAGAGTTTGATCCTGGCTCAGGATGAACGCTAGCGGCAGGCTTAATACATGCAAGTCGAGGGGCAGCGGGAGTAGCAATACTTGCCGGCGACCGGCGCACGGGTGCGTAACACGTATACAATCTGCCTCCAACATGGGGATAGCCCGGAGAAATCCGGATTAATACCCAGTAATAAATGAATCGGCATCGGTTTATTTTGAAAGCTCAGGCGGTTGGAGATGAGTATGCGTCTGATTAGCTAGTTGGTGGTGTAACGGACCACCAAGGCTACGATCAGTAGGGGATCTGAGAGGACTACCCCCCACACTGGTACTGAGACACGGACCAGACTCCTACGGGAGGCAGCAGTAAGGAATATTGGACAATGCCCGCAAGGGTGATCCAGCCATGCCGCGTGCAGGAAGACGGCCCTATGGGTTGTAAACTGCTTTTGAACCAGAGAAAACCCCCTTACGTGTAAGGGGCTGATAGTATGGTTAGAATAAGGATCGGCTAACTTCGTGCCAGCAGCCGCGGTAAGACGAAGGATCCAAGCGTTATCCGGATTCATTGGGTTTAAAGGGTGCGTAGGCGGCCCGGTAAGTCAGTGGTGAAATCTCCTTGCTTAACAAGGAAACTGCCATTGATACTGCTGGGCTTGAGTACAGATGCTGTGGGCGGAATATGACATGTAGTGGTGAAATACATAGAGATGTCATAGAACACCGATTGCGAAGGCAGCTCACAAAACTGTAACTGACGCTGAGGCACGAAAGTGCGGGGATCAAACAGGATTAGATACCCTGGTAGTCCGCACTGTAAACGATGATTACTCGCTGTTGGATAGCAATATCCAGTGGCTTAGCGAAAGCGATAAGTAATCCACCTGGGGAGTACGCCGGCAACGGTGAAACTCAAAGGAATTGACGGGGGCCCGCACAAGCGGAGGAGCATGTGGTTTA
>JAQZBV010000042.1 GCA_029237685.1 Cytophagaceae bacterium
TCGCCTACTAGAAGCGATGAGCTTTTTGTTATCATCCGAAAACCAAGTCCCCTTCAGGGGATTTAGGGGCCAGACAGTCTGCCGTTAGCGCAGCTCAGTTCTCAGCTTTCAGTTCTCCGTTTTCAGTCCTTCCCGCCATGATTAAAATCCGGCAACACAATTTTGTTCCACTTCACCGTTTTCGGTAAATCGTCACCGATCAGGTAGCCATAGGGTTTGAGAGAATCTACACGGTCAAAGATCACTTTTAGGATCGCGATCATCGGCAAGGCCAGGAACATGCCCGCTATACCCGCCAGCGTACCGCATATGATCACACCGAGGATAGATACCAGGGCGTTGATCTTGACTTTGTTGCCGACGATTTTGGGAACCAGGAAGTTGTTATCAAACAACTGAATCCCCCAGATCATAAAACCTATTTTGAGAATGATGGTCGCATCGGTAGCGGTGGTCAAAGCTGCCAGTACCGTGAGCAAAGCCGCGAAGAGGATCCCGATGTAAGGAATAAGATTCAGCAGTGCCGTGATCACACCCAGTAAAATCGCATAAGGTACGCCCAACAGCATCAGACCACCGGTGGTAAGACTTGCTACAATAAACATTTCTATAATCAGACCAACAATATAATTTTGAACGATGCTGCCTATGTTTACCAGGATGTCCATCAGCCTTGGATGTTCTTTATTCGGCACAATTTTGCAAAGGAATTCCACGAACAATTTTCTATAGAGCAGGATCAGGAAGGTATACAGCGGTATCAGGATCAAACTCATGAACGTATTCGTAAATGAACTGAGTGTTTCTCCCATGCCGCCGTTCAAAGTTTTCTTAGCGGTTTCCTGTACGTATTGTTCTTGTTTTTTACCACTTACGTGAAAAGTTTGCTGGATCCACTGTTCACCGCTTTTGATGTGCATTCCGAAATTTTGTTTGATCTTCGGCCATTCCTGTGAGATGTCTGCAATTTGGTAGTAGATAAAGAGCAGGATGCTGCCCAGGAAGGCAAACAACAAAATGATTGAGATCAGTACCGCAATGACATTGGGAATGCGCCATCTTTTATTGAGAAAGGTCACGACCGGATTGAGCAGGATCGCAAACAGGAAAGCGAGCAGCAGTGGTACAATGATTTGTTGACCCAGAAACAAAACTGTTCCACCGATGCAGATGCAAATCAGGATGAGGGTGAATCTTAAAATGCCAGACGTTTCACTAGTAGTTTTAAATTCCATAAAAGAGAGAAAGAATAAATGATGAAACAACCATTCCAAGAACCATACCCTAAAAATGAGAGACGGAAACAAAGCGGAGAAGCGGGGTGGCCTCCGCTTTATGCTCTATTTATCAATGAGTCTTGACATCGAAAAGTTCGCGATGTCAAAACAGAGAGGGAGGTAGTGTGCATTAAATTACGCAATGGGGAAATAAGTCGGCTTTATTCCCCATTATATAGGCTGTACATTCGGAACTGTAACAATGAAAGTGGTTTCTTCGCCCAAGGTAGATTGTACTGAAATCGTGCCGTTTAGTTTTTCCAAGGTTTCCTTTACTATGTACAAGCCAAGTCCCGCCCCTTTGCTCTCGTCAGTCGCGCGGAAGAACATCTTGAATATTTGCTCCATGTATTCGTTGTCTATCCCGATGCCATTGTCTTTGACGGTGATGCGTACCTTGCTGTTGTGGTCGATGGCTTCTGCGTCAATAGAGAGCGTCTTCTTGGTTTTCCGTTCGTCACAATACAGGATGGCATTGGAAATCAAGCTTTGCAAAATGGTAGACAAGCGGTACTGGTCCGAATAGAAAGGCTGATCGAGTGCGACGTGTACCGTTTTTTTAATGTCGGCATAGCGATCCAGGTATTTTACTTTATTGAAACAATCCTTCACCAGTTTGTCCAGGTGAATAGGAGAGAGCGTCAGCGGACTTCTCGCATTGCGCGAATAGTCGAGGATTTCCTTGATGGTATCATCGAGTCTGTTCACACTTTGCTCGATCATTTTCAGGTAAGGTGTAAACTGGAAATTGTATTTTTGATCTTCCAGTTTGGCTACGTGTACCAGTCCCAATACAGAGGCAAGCGGAGACCTCAGGTTGTGGGAGACACTGTACACAAAAGAGTCCAGTTCCCGGTTGATTTTAATCAGTTCTTCGTTTTGTTTGCGCAAAGACTCCTCGTCCTGCTTGCGTTTGCGCTGCATTTGGTGCTGCGTCAAAGAAAATTTGATGGCCACCGGCAGACGCGACAAATTAGATTTCAGGACATAATCATCCGCTCCACGTTTGATGCAATTTACCGCAAACTCTTCCGATACCGAACCGGTAACTACTATAAAAGGAACGTCAAGCTGCAGTTCCTGCAGGATTTCCAGTGCTTCGATCGAATTGAATTGCGGCAGGGAATGATCAGAAAGAATGATATCCGGCGCATAATTGATCAAAGCTTCGGTATATTTTGCACGTTCGTCTACCCTCAGTGTCGTAAACTTAAACTTGTCTTTTCTCAGCACACGTTCCAGCAACTCCGCATCTTCAGGAACGTCCTCCAACATCAGAATTTTCAATTCCTCTTCCATCACGAATTTTCCTTTCTATCTTTTTTCTTATTGTGGTGTTTGATTGAGTACCAACCAGAATAAACCCAATTGTCCAACCGCTTTACCAAATTGCTCAAAGTCCAGCGGTTTTACAATATAAGCGTTTACTCCTAATTTATACGTTTCCACGATATCTCTTTCTTCTTTTGAAGAAGTCAGCATCACGACTGGAATGGTACGTGTACGTTCGTCGGCTTTGAGTATGCGCAACACTTCTATGCCGTCCACTTTAGGCATTTTCAGGTCTAACAGGACCAATTTGGGTTTGTTGTTCAGGTCATTGAAAAGAAAGTCCAGTGCTTCCTGGCCGTCTTGCAAGTGGAGCAAATGATTGGCCAGGTTACTTTTGCGCAGGGCGCGAATAGCCAATTCCGCGTCATCGGGATTGTCTTCTACGAGTAGTATGTCAACGGCTTGTGTGGTCATATCAACTTAGTTAGGAATGGAGAAATAAAAGGATGCGCCCAGATCCGGCTGTGCTTCCGCCCATACACGACCGCCGTGACGGGTTACAATACGTTTGACAATAGCCAGACCAACACCCGTGCCTTCAAATTCATTGATGCGGTGAAGGCGTTGAAATACGCCAAAGAGTTTGTGTACATACTGCATGTCAAATCCGGCGCCGTTGTCTTTGACATAGTATACGATTTCAGGGCCTACCGTATAGGAGCCAATTTCAATCTGTATCAGCTCTTTCTTTTTAGAATACTTAATGGCATTCGATACTAAATTATACCATACCTGACGGATCATGTTGAAGTCGCCGTGACAAGGATCCAAATCCTGTATGTTAATTTCCAGCGGATGCGTTTCCTCTTCCTTCAACTCTTTGACCAGTTGAGAAACCAGAGTATTCGTGTCGATCAGGTGGTTGGACAAATCTCTTCTGCCGATTTGAGAGAAGTTCAATAAATCGTCGATCAGCTGCCCCATGCGTTTAGCACTTTTGATGATGACATTGGTCAAGCGTTTGCCTTCATCATCCAGCACCGGACTATAGTCTTCTTCCAGGATCTGCGCATAGCCGCTGATGGACCGCAGCGGACTGCGTAAGTCGTGGGATACGGTATAAGTAAAGGCTTCCAGCTCCTGGTTCAGTGTCGTAATTTTATCGTTGGCTAGCTTTTGTTCGGTATAATCAAAGGTGGTCGTCCGGCTTTTTAAATAATTGCCGTTGCTGTCGCGCACTGCGGTAGAGTTCACAATGACCGGAAAAGAAGTTTTATTTTTTCTGAAGATATCAAACTGTACATTCTGGATCATCCCTTTTTCTTTTAGCAAAGGAAAATTTTCACGGAAGGACTTTAGTCCCTCTTCATTCATCAGATCAAAAACTTTCATTTTGCCGATGAGTTCTTCTTTGGTATAACCGAGCCATTCGCACATCGTGTTGTTCACTTGCAGGAAGACCCCATTCGCATCTAAGGAATGATAGCCGCAAGGCGCGTTGTCGTAGAGGTCCTGAGTATCTTTGGCTGCCGCCTCCAGTTTTTCTTCCGCTAATTTGCGTGCGCGCAGGTTGATGTAAATCGTGTAAAATAAAATCAATAAGATGATCAGGATAAACGAAACCATCAGCACAAATAAATAGTTGGACTTGGCGATTTGATCTTCGTTTTCTATTGTGCGACGTTCGAGCAAGTAGTTTTCTTCCGCCATCAAATCGGAAAAGGTAAGGCGAATGTTGTCCATAAGCCTCTTGCCCTTTAAAGACGTAACGAGCGCAATGCTTTGAGCCGGATCTTTTTTATAAAGTTCCACTACTTCATCGCTGAAAGCCAGCTTTTTTTCAAGGAGCATTTCTAATTTCATGACCCGCACATACTGACGGCTGTTGTCATGGGTCAGGCGTTTTAGCTGATTCAGCTGCGGGTAAATGTTCTGTTTACCTTTGCTGTAGGGAATAAGAAAATCAAGGTTGCCCGTCAAACAAAAACCGCGTTGGCCGGTTTCAATATCGGTGAGGGTAGAGAGTACTTGTTCGGAATGGTACAGCACTTTGTGGGTGTGATTGACCCAGCGGCTGGCTTTCAACTGGTTGTCGTTGTTGTGATAGGTATAAAAACCCAGCGCAATGACCAGTGAAAGGGTAATGATAAATCCAATAACAACCTTAAATTCGAAGCGCATGCTATTTTCTCTCTCTTGTTGCTTTGCTGAAAAATACCCGTTTGAACAGTTTAGGGTTGAAAACCTTTCAATGAATAATAGGATAATGTATTTTTTTCCATTGCAAGATACAATTTATGGAATTTTATCGATACAAATCAATGATTGATGAGTTAATTTTAATGGTTGATATACCTGTTTTTAGGTATGAGCTAAAGCCGAAAAGCTAAAAGAGAGAGGGAATGTAACATTGGCTTCCTGAAATGGGTATATTTACCTTGAATTCAAATCAAACTAAACTATAAACACATGTTAAGAACATCTAATCCAGCATTAGGAGATAAAACATTTAGTTTGCGTGCCGCTCAAGGCGAAGAGTCGATGACGATTCAGGGTACGGTAAATAAATCGGCCATCTTAATCGGCCT
Source organism: Cytophagaceae bacterium (assembly GCA_029237685.1). Taxonomy (GTDB): domain Bacteria; phylum Bacteroidota; class Bacteroidia; order Cytophagales; family Cytophagaceae; genus JACMQM01. Next base: position 5,138 of record JAQZBV010000042.1, read on the forward strand.
ATTGATTGTCAGCGGTGCTGTTTCTTGGTCGCAATACATGAGTGGTGCTTCCGCCATGATCTTCATTATTGCCGGAGGCATCGGCGGGTTGATCGCGGCGCTGGTGACCATTTTCAAAAAGGAGTGGTCCCCGATCACGGCACCGATTTACGCTGTATTTGAAGGATTGCTATTGGGTGGTGTTTCAGCGATAGCGGAACAACAGTTCAGCGGTATTGTTTTGCAAGCGGTGATGTTGACGGTAGGTACCTTTGTCGCTTTATTGGCTGCTTACCGTTCGGGTTTGATCAAAGCAACAGAAAATTTCAAATTAGGAATCTTTGCCGCTACCGGTGCGGTAGGTCTATTATACCTCTCGTCTTTTGTGCTTGGTTTATTTGGTGTTGAAATGTCGTTCATGCATGACAGCAGCTGGTTGAGTATAGGCATCAGTTTAGTGATCGTAGTCATCGCGGCATTGAACCTGGTATTGGATTTTGACTTTATTGAACACGGAGCAGAAACCAAAGCCCCTAAGTACATGGAATGGTACGCAGCCTTCGGTTTAATCTTGACCTTGGTGTGGCTGTACCTGGAGATATTAAGGTTGCTGATTAAGCTGAACAGCAGCAGAGATTAAGAGAGAGAACTGAAAACAGAGAACTGAAAACTGAGATCTGTATAAAAAAGAAAGCCTTTGTTAATTTTAACAAAGGCTTTCTTTTTATGTTTTATTTCAGTTCTCTGTTTTCAGTTCTCAGTTCTCAGTTCTCTGTTCCCTACATACTCGGTTCTTCCTGTGTCTTCTTCAGCAGTCGGATGATTTCTTCTTTATCCTGAATTTGACTTCGGAGCAGGGCCACTTCTTTTTCAAGGGCAGTCATGCGTTCCATAGCATCGTCCAATATTTCTTTATTGGGGCTTTTATGATCTGCAGAAAACTCTTCCAGCATTTCCCCTTCGCCACGGTATAACCAATTGGGACTTAGGTTTGGAAATGCTTTGCTGATATTATTGAAGAAATCAATGTTTGGTATATTCTTTCCCTTCTTCGCATTCGAAATAGTATTTTCTGAAAGATCAGCCAGCTTACTCAGTTGTTTTTGATTGATCTTAAAATGCTTTAAAAGAAGCTCTAATCTTTCGGGTACATTGATAGCCATAGGAGTGTCTCTTCAAAAAGATGTCTATAATTTAATTATACAATACGTATCATTCAATGAAACAGTTGTGATAATTTAATGAAAAGATAACCACAGCCCTTAAGGCTTACGGCTCCGCTAAGATAAAGAATAAATTTCGTATTGTGTTTTTCAAATAAAAAATCGTCTTTTATAATGTTTAGCATGTAGGATATTTTGACATTTACCTTAGAATAGGTACATTGTGTAAGGTTTTGAGGATAATAGTAATTTTTTACTATATGAAGAAGATAGATTGGATACTGCTGGTAGATGATGACGAGATAGATCGCTTTGTGAACGAAAAGATCATCCGTCAGTGTGATGTAAGTTTTCCTGTACATGCTGTACAAGACGCCTACGGGGCGTTGGAATGGATCAAGGAGAAGGCCTCAGGGATCGTTTCCAACAAGGAAAATGGCTTGATTTTATTGGATATTAACATGCCAGGTATGTCAGGTTTTGAGTTCCTTGAAAACTATAAGGAAGTTTATGCACACCTGAAAGAATATATTAATGTTGTGACATTGTCTTCTTCCAATCACCGTTCCGACAGACAGCGCATGATGGAACTAGGAGCATCGGCCTATTATTCCAAGCCGCTGAATCATGAAGACCTAAAGCAAATATTAGAAGAATAGGTACGAGCTAGGAGCTAGGAGGGACGATTGAAAAATAAAAGAGAAGCCAGTGTTTAAACTTAACACTGGCTTCTCTTATTTTATAGCTTCCTAGCTCGTCCCTCCTAGCTCGTTCCTATCTTAGCTCCATCTCCTTCAACAAATACCCCGCTCCCGCAAATTTATCCACAATGAACAAAATGTAACGGACGTCTACAGAAATGCAGCGTTGCAATTGAGGTTCAAACACCAAATCTCCGCTCATGGCTTCCCAGTTGCCATCGAAGGCACAGCCGATCAGTTCGCCTTTGGCATTGATCACCGGTGATCCGGAATTGCCCCCGGTAATGTCGTTGTTGCTGATGAAACAAACAGGCACGCTGCCGGTGCTGTCGGCATAATTGCCAAAATCTTTGTTGCTATAGAGTTGCTGCAGTTTCTTTGGAACAATAAATTCATCGCTCAAGGAATCTTCTTTTTCCATGATCCCTTTCAAATGGGTTTGGTGTAAATAATGCACGGCATCTTTGGCATTGTAATCTTTCACACTGCCATAGGTTAAACGCATGGAGAAGTTCGCATCCGGATAATGGAGCTCTGATTTTTTCCATTCCAGGTAAGCTTGTACATACAGGTGGTTCAAGTCATCCAGCTGTTTGTATACTAGTCCCAGGTATGGTCCCAAGGTAGCGCGAAACTCTTCCAGAGTGGTTTGCATGCCGGTATACACCGGATCTTTTTCCAGTACCGAAGCTTGCGGATGGGCAAGGAAGGCATTCATTTTCGCCTGGTCGGTGAAAATGGATTTTGCAAAAACAGCATCCGCGTATTTACTCATGTCGTTTTTGTATTTCTTGGCAATGGTTGCGAAAAGACTGGACTGCATGGCAGCCGGTACATTGTCGCGGTACATTTCCATTAGTTTGATGAATACTTTTTTCTCCGTTGCCGCGTTGAAATCTTTGTAGTACTTATCGGCAGAGGCTTTGTAGCGCGCTACTGCTGCCACATCCCCGCTCGTGGTGAAACCGCTCAAGGCATTGGATGCTTTGTACGCTTCCAGGAAGACATCGATACCAAAAAAACATTCTTCGAAATAAACATAAGGCAAATTTACTTTTTCATAGATGGTGTAGGTCTTTTCATAGCCTTCTTTCAACGCACCGTATTTTGCTTTTCGTTTCGCATCGGCATCGACCCATTGGTAGAAGGCTTGCTCTTCTTCCTGTTTGCGTTGCGCCACGCCTAATGTTTTCAATCCTTTGTTTTGTCCGATGAAATATTTATAATAATTGCTGACACGGGCATACTTGCTCACATATTGAATGCGTATCGATTGATCCTGTTTCATGTCTGCAGCAATGATCGACAACTTCTGTTCCCTGATTTTTATTTTGGCAGGATTGCTTTGGTTATAAGCCAACAGAATTCCTTGGCTGTTGAGGTAACGTTCGGTGTTGCCGGAGAAACCCATTACCATAGAGAAGTCATTTTGTTTCACACCTTGCAATGATACCGGTAAGAAGTGACGTGGTTTCAATGGAACGTTGCCGGCCGCATACTCAGCAGGTTTTCCGTCGGCGCCGGTGTAGACTCTGAACAAACAAAAATCTCCCGTATGTCTTGGCCACATCCAATTGTCGGTATCACCGCCAAACTTGCCGATGGAAGAAGGAGGGACGCCTACGAGGCGCACGTCTTTGAAGGTTTCATTGACGAATAGGTAAAAAGAATTGCGTTCGAAAAAGGGTTTGACTTCCGCTGTATAATGCGTGCCTCTCACCGCGTTGCGCTGCAAGACATCCGATACAGAATCGATGTTGGTGATCAGCACACCGTTGTTGAAATAGTTGGCCGTCACGTCTTCCACTCTCACAAGGAAAGTAATAGAGAGTCCGGCATTGGGTAATTCCTCGTTTTTATTCATGGCCCAGAAGCCATTGTTTACATAGTTTTTTTCTACCGAACTGAGACTTTGCACACTGGAGAATCCGCAGTGATGATTGGTCAATAATAAACCTTCCGCGGAAATCATTTCTCCCGTGCAGAAGTTACCAAAGTTGACCACGGCATCTTTCAAACTGGATTTGTTGATGGAGTAGATGTCTTCTGCGGTGAGCTGGCAACCGAGTTTGTTCAGTTCTTCGATGTTGCGGTTGATGAGGTGTGGGAGCCACATGCCTTCGTCTGCGAAAGTTTTTTGGGTGATGGATAATCCAGCAAGAAGGAGGATGATAAAAGCTTTTTTCATTATTATTTGGCGTTAGTTGTTAGCTACATTCTTGTTGGTGAGACGCCAACAACGAGAAACTAAAAAGGAAAGTAAGAAAAGATAGGGGAACCACAAAATGAGAGCGGAGAAACAGAAACAGAGCGGAGAAACAGTAAATAGATTTGTCAGTTCTCAGTTCTCGGTTTTCAGTTTTCAGTTCTCTCTAAATCCCGGCTTTAAAGTTTATAAAGAACCCCGTCTCTCCCGCGCCGTTGATGGAGTATTCGAAGCGCACCACAAAGTCGTAATAGGTAGCGAAGTCAAATCCAGCGCCCAGTCCGTGGAGCCAGCGGTTGGTGAAGCGTTCGTTGCCTGTAGGGTACTTATTGGAGACATAACCGGCATCGGCATGCAGTTTAAAGTAGAGGGCCAAAGGAATGTTTTTGAAGTTTTCAATCGGCACACCGGATAGCCGGGTATTGAAGCGGAAGATCTGCCATTTCAAATGCATTTTGGTCACCACAAAATGTTGTCCGTCGATCACATAGAGTTCGTACCCGCTGATGTTTTCTTTGTCATAGCCCAGTCCGCGCTGGTTGAAGAAGGGCTGAAGTTCAGGTGTCGAAGCTTTGCCTTTTACACCGATGGCTGCAAATAATTTTCTGTGAATGCCGGTGAGGTGGGTGAACTTGGACGCGTCCACTTTGATGAAGGAATAATTGATGTCGGGACTAATGCCCAAACCATTGGCTTCAAGGTCTACATCGAGGTAATAGCCTTTGAGCGGATAATACTGGATGTCGCGTCGGTCGTGAGTAAAAGAGTAATGCAGGGAAGGATAAAATTGATTGCTGCGCCCGTCCAGAAAATAATCAGGATTCAAACGCACAATGGTATCCGAGACAATGTTGTTGTAACCGTATAACGAAAGCGCATGCGTGGTGTAGTAGTTGTTGCGGCGAAAGACGGTCAGCCCCGCGGCATAACGTTCTCTGATGAAGCCATTGTCTTCGGTATAGGTGAGCTTGTGGTCGGTTGTGCGGTAAGCCACGTTTCTGTTCAGGATCACGCCGGCATAAATACTCAAACCAGTTTTCAATTTTCGGTTGATGTAAGGGAACGTATAATCCACTTCAAATTTTTTGTTGAACCCAAACTCACCCCGTATGCGCAGGGTTTCATTTCTGCCCCTTACATTTTTCTGCACAAAGCGAATGCCCCAGTCGAGCCGGGATAGGTCGTGTCCGCGTTGGTACCACCATTCACTGAAGTTACGGTCAGCAAGTCCGACCAAAGGAATAGGATAGGAGTAAAAGCGCTCTTCCATGACGATGTTCAGGTCTATGGTAGTGCTGTCGGTAAATGACGGAACAATATTTACCGATACAAATAAGCCGGTATTGAACACCCTGTTGGTATTTTTTTCAAAGCGCTTGGTAAATTCTTCCCAGCAAATTGAATCCCCCGATTTGAAATCCAACTCGCGGGTAATGATAAAATCTTTGGTGCGTTTGTTTCCGGTTAAGGTAATATTTTGAATAGTATAACAGGAAATACTGTCATTTTTTGTTAAAGACGGTTCAATATTTTGCGCCTTAGCCGTAAAAAAACTAAAATTTAAGATCAAGGCGGCCATAATCGAAGCTGAAGCAGTGCGATGCAGGTGCAGAATAATATGTTTGGCCAGTGTTTGCAGAGCGATAAATGTACCTCTTATGTAAGACTAAAATTAAATTTCTAATTATATTTAGCGTTCAAATTCTAAGTATATTTTAAATTATCGCATAAGGTAACTGATTTTTGTATGATCAAAAAATACGACTCCCTTGATGAATACCAAAAAGCTTACGATAAAAGTGTAGCTGACCCTGAAGGCTTCTGGGCCGAAAAAGCTTCTGGCTTTACCTGGAAGAAGAAATGGGACAAAGTGTTGGAATGGAATTTCGATGAACCGAAAGTAGAATGGTACAAAGGCGCAAAGCTAAATATCACCGAAAATTGCTTGGACCGTCATTTAGCAACCAAAGCAGATCAAGTCGCCTTTATCTGGGAAGCGAACGATCCGAAAGAAGCAAATAAATCACTTACCTATAAAGAACTGCATGCCGAAGTATGCCGCTTTGCAAACGTTTTGAAAAAGAACGGTGTGCAAAAAGGCGATCGTGTATGCTTATACATGCCTATGATTCCTGAATTGGCGATCGCTGTTTTGGCCTGTGCCCGTTTGGGTGCGGTACACTCGGTGGTATTTGCCGGCTTCTCTGCTTCTGCTTTGTCTGATCGTATCAACGATGCCAAAGCGAAGGTAGTGTTGACATCTGACGGAGCATACCGTGGCAATAAAAACATTCCGGTGAAAGCCGTAGTAGACGAAGCCGTGAAAACAGCTTCTTGCGTAGAAAAAGTGATCGTAGCGAAACGTACCGGTGAAAATGTCACCTTCAAAGAGGGGCTTGACGTTTGGTGGCACGATGAAATCAAAGGCGTAAGCACCGAGTGCGAAGCCGTAGCGGTGGATGCGGAAGACATCCTCTTCATTTTGTACACTTCCGGTTCTACCGGTCAGCCGAAAGGTGTAGTACATACCACTGCCGGTTACATGGTGTATGCTGAATATTCTTTCCGCAACGTGTTCCAGATCGGTGAAGGTGATGTGTACTGGTGTACTGCTGATATCGGATGGATTACCGGACATACCTACCTGGTATACGCGCCCTTATTGGCCGGTACAACGAGTGTGATTTTTGAAGGCGTACCTTCTTTCCCTGATGCCGGACGTTTCTGGGCGGGGATAGAAAAACATAAAGTAACTCATTTCTACACCGCTCCAACCGCGATCCGTTCTTTGATGGCTTCCGGTTTGGACTTTGTAAAACCATACGACCTAAGCAGCCTGAAAGTATTGGGTTCTGTAGGCGAACCGATCAACGAAGAAGCATGGCATTGGTACAACGACAACATCGGTAACAAAAACTGTCCGATCGTTGATACCTGGTGGCAAACAGAAACAGGTGGTATCCTGATTTCTCCATTGGCTGGCATCACACCGTTGAAGCCTACTTGCGCGACATTGCCTTTACCGGGTGTACAACCGGTCTTGGTAGACAGCGAAGGCAATGAATTAAAAGGAAACGATGTAGAAGGTAACTTGTGCATGAAATACCCGTGGCCTTCGATCATCCGCACCACCTATGGCGACCACGAGCGTTGCCGTCAAACGTATTTTTCTACTTACAAAGGTCTTTACTTCACCGGCGACGGTTGCAAGCGTGACCACGACGGATATTACCGTATCCTGGGTCGTGTCGATGACGTGATCAATGTATCCGGTCACCGCATGGGAACTGCTGAAGTAGAAAACGCAATCAACGAACACGATGCTGTGATTGAATCAGCTGTAGTGGGTTATCCGCACGACATCAAAGGCCAGGGCATTTATGCGTACGTGATCCTGGAAGATTTTTCTAAGACGGAAGACGTCTTGCGCAAAGAAATTTTGGATGTCGTGACGAAGATCATTGGTCCTATCGCTAAGCCGGATAAAATTCAATTTGTAAAAGGGTTACCTAAAACCCGTTCTGGAAAGATCATGCGTCGTATCCTGCGTAAAGTAGCAGAAGGCGATGTGAGCAACCTGGGTGATACGTCTACTTTGCTTGATCCGTCTGTAGTAGACGAAATCAAAGGAGGAGCTTTGGTACCTTTGAAAGCATAAGCATCAAAATATTAAATAAATTTCAAGCACCAAATTCAAAAATTTGGTGCTTGTTTTTTTTGATTTATCCGATAGCTATCGGATTAGGATTTGGAATTTGAAAAAAGATGAAAAGAATTATTTCAACAGTTGTTTCTTCTATCCTGATCTTCCTCGCAAGGGTTTATCAGTATACCATTTCACCGATGATTCCCAATGCCTGCCGTTACACGCCGACCTGCTCCGCTTATTTCATCGAAGCTGTGCAAGAATACGGACCCTTCAAAGGTGGCTGGATGGGACTCCAACGCATCGGACGCTGCCATCCCTGGGGCGGACACGGGCATGACCCTGTAAAATAGTTGTTAGTTATTAGTTGTTAGTTGTTAGTTCAATAAATGAAAAGCCTTTGAAGAATCCTTCAAAGGCTTTTTTATAAATAAATAATAATTCTTTTTAACTAACAACTAACTTATCGCTCCCTTCGGTCTGTAACTTCTAAGCAGGATCACCAAACCGATCAGTAGAATCGGGATGCTCAGGAGTTGTCCCATGTTGAAGTTCATATCGTTTTCAAAACTCACCTGATTTTCTTTCAGGTATTCATAGATAAAACGCAGGGAAAAGAGGATCACTATAAACCATCCAAACGTGCGGCCTTCCGGGACTTTACCGTCGTGTTTGAGGTAGATGAACAATAAGAGGAAGAACAGGATCAAACAGGATACCGCTTCGTACAGTTGAGAAGGATGTCTGGCCACGCCGTATAAAGTGAAAATAATCGTTTTCTTTCCACCCTCGTTTGTGCTTTCTGAAAATCTGATTTCCTCAGGTACTAAAAATTTTCCTTCATAATAATCACTTGAATTCATCAAGGCTTCCTTGATGCCTCCGTTTAATAAATCACTGACATTGCCTTTGCCCAACGAGCTCATGTGCAAGGTGATTTCAATAGGCTGCACGGTTACCCCTTGTTCTTGCAGCACGGTATCCACTTTGCGCATGGTGACTTTGTGTACCAACAATCCGAAACTTGGATTTTCTGTAATGCTTTTGTCTATGCCGTTGACAAACATAAAAGCGGTAGGAGCATCCGTAGGCTTACCTATGATTTCGGAGTTCATCAAGTTTCCTGTACGAATAAGGCAACCACCAATGGCCACACCTAATACCATGCGATCCAATAAGTAGAGGTAGCCTTGATTCTTATGCTTTCTCCAGTAGAGCAACAGCGCAATGAAAATACCGAGCGCTCCACCATGACTGGCCAATCCACCGCCTCTTAAGTTTAAAATTTGTAAGGGATGCGATAAGAAGTATTCGGGTTCATAAAAGAAGCAATGTCCCAATCGTGCGCCGACGATAGTACCCACGAGAATATAAATGATCAGTGATTCAATGTCTCGTGGATTCTTTCCTTCTTTTTTGTACATCCAGGTCATCAATTGCGCGCCTACCAGAAAAGCTGCGGCAAACAGCAATCCATACCATACCAAGGGGAATCCCATAATACTGAAGATCTCGGGAGAGACGTTCCACAAAATAAATGAATACATAGCGTTTTGTTTTTTACAAAAATAGGGATTGGATTGGAAATAGCTAGAATTTAGTGGTCAGTGATCAGTGGTCAGCTGTAAGTGGTTGGATGTTAGTTAAAGTAGAGTGTTCGTTGTTTTTTGTTTAGTCCCCGCAGGGTCTCTCGAAGAGGACCCTGCGAGATGCTCCAATGACGCAATCTTCTGAGCATTCAAGGCGCAGGGTCCCTTCCGATAGCTATCGGAACAGGAGACCCTGCGAGGACATCGAAATACGTTCCGGAGTGACGTAAGCCTTATAGTAAATTAGATGATTATGAAATGCAAATCCCTTTAGGGATGAAAGATTAGAAGAAGGAATAAAAATGTAGGGTTGGGCGTTTCCCCGACAAATGACGTACAGGTTATTTTGATTTTGATGGCGGGCCGTCCCGATGCATCGGGATCTCTCCAAGTCCGTCTACGCGCATCCTCACGCACTTCGGGCTGAACTACGTTCGCAATCTTCGCGCTATCGCGCTCAATTGTGATCGATCCCTAACGCAAAAGGGTTATAGGCTATTAATGATAGCGCTGATCTCCTCCGCACGGTCCACGATCATGAAATGTTCTCCGCCTTTGATGATGTGTGTGTCGGGCGTGTAGTACGAAAGTACTTTGTCTTTGTCACCGTGAATACGGATTAGAGAAGAAGGAAGCGATTCGTTTTTCCAATGCGTAAGTTTATCGATGGCCCATCGTGCAAATACAGGATCGGTGTCCTTGCTGATGGCTGACAATAAACTTTTGTGTTCCGGTGTTTGCACCCCAAATAAATAATGGAGCAGCGTTAAAGGAGGAAAGAGCATGAACTCCGGCAGCCAACGGGCCAATTTGATCTTCCCCATGATGTGATAAGTCAAAGGAAGTTCACTGGCTTTTGCCGCGGAAGAAATGAGGATGGTTTTTTTAGGCTGCACATAATGGTTCAACTCACAGGCGACCATGCCTCCGAAAGAAACGCCGATCAATAAAAATTCTTTGCTCGTATCTATCTGTGCGATTAGCCGCTGACAGTAGTGGGCCATTGTTTCTTGGGGAAGAGGAGTCAGCCAATGAATCGGAACGATGTCATGTTCCAGTCGCAGTTCGTTAAAGACACGTTCATCTGCTCCCAGACCGCTGATGCAGTAGGCAATCATTCGCTGTGTGCCGCTCTGCGCAGGCGGTCATTGATGGCTCTGCCCAAATCAAATTCGGGTACAAATTCCGTAATCAATACCTCGGCATCGCTTTGGTCCAGTTCACGTAAAAAACGAAACAGATTTTTAGACGCTTCATGTGTATCTCCCAGAGTACTTAATACTCTTTGTATCGATGCATCCGGCAGACTATGTTGAAAGCTCAATACACCGATGCGTTTGCCCGAATGTTGCTGGAATAATTTTTCCAGGTTCCCGATGTATAAAGGCTTACGCGGCGCATAATGACTCTTCAGCATGCCCGGTGCCTGAGGATTGGAAGATTGATTCAGACTGAGCGCTACTTTTTGTTGGCTCAGGTTTTCAATCACCTCCATACTCAAGCCGCCCAGACGCAACACATGCAATTGATTGTTTTCCCAGGCCACAATGGTGGACTCAATGCCTACCTGACAAACGCCTCCATCCAATATGTAAGGAATGAATTCTCCTAACTGCTGATCCACGTGTGCGGCCTGCGTGGGACTGATGTATCCAAAGGGGTTGGCACTGGGTGCTGCCAGTGGAAAATCAAGCGACTGCAACAAGGAAAGTGTCAGCGGATGGTTTGGAATACGGATGCCAACGGTATCAAGACCGGAGGTAACGATATCCGGAATCATTTCTTTTTTAGGCAATAGGATCGTGAGTGGTCCCGGCCATACGGCCTGTGCCAATGTTTTAAGCGGTGCAGGAAATTCTTTTACCCAGCGCTCTATTTTTTCTATGCTGTCGGTATGTACAATCAAAGGATCAAAACTTGGCCGTGCTTTGGTTTCAAAAATAGAAAGCACCGCATCCGGATTGAGTGCGTTGCCGGCTAGTCCGTATACTGTTTCAGTAGGGATGGCTACCAGTTTTCCTTGCTCCAGCAATTGTTTGGCTTGTGCGATATCTGTTCCGAGAATAGCCATCTTAGGAATTCAGTAATTCGTTTATTTCTTCGGTAAAATTACCGCTCAATATCGGGAAGCGGCACCAGCTGCGGGGATCCACGTTGAAGTCGTCCAGGTGGAACGAAGGAGCAATGCGTTCCCGTTTCCATTGATTAATCGACCACAAGCGGTAAAACTTCACAATGTATTGTTTCAACTGTTGCTTATCACTCCATTCGCTTTCTAAATGGTGATAAACTTCCAATGGCTTTTTTCTATTCTTGATCGCTAAGCGTTCAATTTGTGCAAGCAAAGGATAAGGCATCAAATCTTTCTCATCGGTTTGAGTTTTGGCAGCAGGGCGGAGTTCGGCAGTAGGAGTGAGAGCATTGACACGACTCAATCCTTTATGCCCTCTTTCTTTTTCTGCCCATTTCAACCAATGGCGAATGAAATCTTTATCTACCCCGGCAATCGGCGCGATGCTGCCTGAGGTGTCGCCATCCATCGTCGCGTATCCCACATCGCCTTCGCTGCGGTTCGAAGTGGTGATTAATAAGGCGCGTTTGATGTTGGCCATCATCCAGATGATGGGAGAACGGCTGCGGGCCTGTATGTTTTGCAGGGCGATGTCATCCTGTTGCCAGTTCAACTCGCGCTGCAAAGCGGTTTCAATTTTACTTTTATAACTTTCTACTTCTTCGTCAATGCTCCAGTGATGGAAAGTAGCACCAATGCTTTCGGCCAGTTCTTTCGCTGAATGCAACGTTTCTTCTCCGGAATTTCGACTCGATTGATAGACGCAGGTGAGCAAGGCACCACATATTTTTTTCGCTTGTTCGTCTACCGTTAATCCATGTAAAGATTGACTATCGATCAAATCGGCTACTCCTCCTTTTTGTAAGAAGTAGGCAGCGCCTAATTCATTCACCCCTTTGCGGATCATCTCATAGACCATGATGGCGCATACCGATGAATCGGCGCCTCCGCTCAGCGACAAGACAAATCCTTTGGCTTTGGATTTGCGCAGGTAATCGTAAAGGCCCACACAAGTGGCTTCCCAGAATTCATATTCCTTTTCCCTTTGATCTTCTTTAATGGGATCGTATCCTGTTTGCTGTGTGTCAAAGTCAATGTTGGCAGCCACCAATTCAACATTATGAAAAGAAAGTCTGTCGTTGCGTTGAATCAAATGGCCTTTGTAGGCAATCAATACTTCTCCGTCATAGATCACTCGTCCGGCTTCGTTGCCAAGCAGGTCTGCATAGATGTAAGCGCAATTCATTTTACGCGAACCTTCTTCGATCACCAACTCATAACGGATCTTCGATTTATTGAAAGAGAAATGGCTGGCACTTGGATTGAGAATGAGTTGGATATTATTTTTTGCATAACGAAAACCCGGACGTTCACTGCCTCTCCAGGCATCTTCACAGATTTCAAACGCCACAGAAATAGTTTGTACGGTATAGGTCAGGTCACCAAAAAGATACAATTGACCTTGACGTTCCAAGGTAGATTGTTTTTGCGCGGGCCAAGGCGTGAACCAGCGGGGTTCGTAATGCACACCTTCATTAGCCAGAAATTGTTTAGCGGAAAAACCAAGTATAGTTCCGTTTTCTATGAAGCAGGCGCAATTGTAAAGGCGGTGTTCATGCCATACCGGTAAGCCGATACAAACGGCCAGCTCTTTGGTATGCGGTAAAATGAGCATCAATTGTTCCCAGGCTTCATCGGCTACCCAATGGTGCAGAAACAAATCTTCGCAGCCATATCCGGTAATGCATAATTCAGGTAAGCATAGGACTTTTACAGCATCTTTACGCGCCATATCAAGGGCTTGCAGGATGTTGTTTCGGTTGTTGTCCCAATCAATAGGTGTTTGATTGAGCGCCGCGCCGCCTATTCTTAGAAATGACATGGATTAGTTATTTTTTACAGCACAAATTAATGAAAATAGTTATTAGTTACTAGTTGTTAGTTGTTAGTTGTGGCTGTATACAGCCCATTTGTATAAAATAGCATTGCAACTAACAACTAACAACTAACAACTTTTGTATATTTGAAACTATAACATTTCTACATGGCAAAAACTTTACTTCGAGTTGATCACCTTCATGTTGCTTACACCCATGCAGAGCAGCCCGCGCTGCAGGATATTTCTTTTCAGGTAAGGGAAGGAGAATGTGTCGCAGTCATCGGTGAAAGCGGCAGCGGTAAATCGACCTTGCTGCGTACCATCGCTTGTTTGCAATCTTGCGACAGCGGAGCGGTATATTTGGAAGATCAGGTATTGCCGAATCCTGCGGCTTTGTTGATCAAAGGGTATGCCGGTATTCGCTATGTATCGCAATATACGATCTTACCGCGTTTGCGTACGGTGGAAGATATGCTGCGCTACGAATTGCGTTACTTCGATACCGAAGAACAAGACCTGTTGGTAGATCAATACCTCGATATTTTTTCCTTACAGGAGTTCAGGGATAGGAGAGATACAGAACTATCCGGCGGTCAAAAACAGCGTGTCGCCTTATCTTTGGCTTTAGCCTCTGATGCCACTTTGCTGGTATTGGACGAACCGTTCAATCAAATTGATGTCATTACAAGAGAAAAAGTAAAGGAACAGTTATTTTCCTATTTTAGAAATTCAGGCAAAACACTTCTCATGGTCACGCACGATGCCTTGGATGCTTTGCCCTGGTCAGATAAAATTGTGGTCTTGCGTGACGGACATTTGCTACAGGTAGGCACACCTGAAAAGGTATATGAAAGACCGGTCGATATGTATGTGGCTTCTTTGTTTGGTCCTGTGCAATTGTTGAATAAAAAACAATTGAAAGAATTGCTGCAGATTGAATGGCCGGCGCGTTGCCGCTATGCCGGCATTCGCTATGCCGATGTAAAACTCCACACATCGAAGCATGCCAATGCTATTGCTGTCACTTGGGTACGTTCCTATTATGCCGGCAAGTACTACAAATGGTTATTGAAAGACAGCACCGGCGGAGATTGGATGGTGTATGCAGCGGAAAAGGAACCTACAGGAAAAGCTGTATATATCAGTTTTCCTCTTTCTCAAATTTTCTTCTTTAAATAAAAAACATGTTCAACGCAACAGTACATCCTTTGGTTTTTAGGTTTGCCTTCGAAGCGGGCACATCCAGAGGTGTATTGCGCGAAAAAACTTCCTGGTTTATTCGTTTGAATAATAAAGGTATAGAGGGTTGGGGAGAATGCAGTCCCATTGCAGGATTAAGCCCTGAACCACTGGAAATCATAGAGGCTAAAATCGTTACGGTACTTGACGAATGGCAGAAGGATCCAGCCTCGATCCTCGATCCTGATGCTCGATGGACAGAAGAATTAAGCAAATGGCCCTCTTTGCGTTTTGCGTTAGAAACCGCCTGGTTAGATTATAACCACGGTGGCCAACATAAGATTTACAACAATGATTTTGTAAAAGGAAAACAAGCCGTGCCCATCAATGGATTGGTATGGATGAATACCTTGGAGCACATGCAAGATCAGATCGAAGATAAATTGAAACAAGGATACCGTTGCATCAAATTAAAGATCGGCCACCATGATGTGGCATCAGAGTTAGGTGTATTGAAAAAGCTGCGTGATCGTTTTTCTTCTAAAGAATTAATGATTCGTGTAGATGCAAACGGTGCCTATGAAAAAGATACGGTATATCCGGTATTAGAAGCCTTGGCTCAACTGGACGTTCACTCCATCGAGCAACCGATCGCCGCAGGGCAGGCGAGCTTCATGGCTGATTTGTGCCGCAACAGTCCTGTGCCTGTCGCACTGGATGAAGAGTTGATCGCTCATTGTGCGACAGAAGAGCGAAGCGAATTGCTGGATCAATTGCGACCGGCTTACCTGGTTTTGAAACCTTCTTTACATGGAGGAATGTTGGGCTGTAAGGACTGGATCAAACGCGCTGCTGAACACCATATAGGCTGGTGGATGACCAGTTACCTCGAGTCTTCGATCGGCTTGAATGCCATCGCGCAATTTACTTGCGAGTATGACACCACTATTTTTCATGGACTAGGTACGGGACAAATTTATACGCACAATGTCGCTTCTCCCCTGGAAGTGCGTACAGGTAACTTAACCTACGATACGCTAAAGCACTGGGGAAGCCCTTTAAACTTAATTTGATTCCATTGCAGCATATTCCCTTTTTAGCCATATTGAAAAGCATAACCCTTCCTGTATGTTTGATAAACCAGAAGCTGAAATTCATTCCACCAAGAAAATATTTTTTTTCAGCAGGGATTATATTGCCGAATTTGTATACGGAGGTATAGATGGTGCCATCACGACATTCGCCGTGGTAGCCGGTGCTACCGGAGCGGGATTGGATGCCAGTGTGGTAGTGATACTGGGTTTTGCTAATTTGATTGCGGATGGTTTCTCCATGTCAGTAGGCAATTATTTTTCTTCAAAAGCAGAAAAAGATAATTATAAAAAGCATAAAGCGCTGGAGTATTGGGAAATCGAACACCTCCGCGATCGGGAAATTGAGGAAGTACGAGAGATTTTTTCAAAAAAAGGTTTCCAAGGTGAATTGCTCGAACAAGTAGTAGCAGTCATTATTTCGGATAAAGACGTGTGGGTAGATACGATGATGAAAGAAGAATTGGAAATGATAGACGACGGCAAGACTCCTATCAGTACTGCTGCAATGACTTTCTTCTCCTTTCTGATCATTGGCTTTATTCCCATTCTCGCCTATGTGTTTCAAGGCATATTTGGTATCGCTACGCAGGATTTGTTTTTGTATTCTTCTATTTTGACCGGCTTGGCGCTGGCTATAGTTGGCTACTTTAAAAGCCTGGTTACCGGAAAAAGTAAACTCATCGGTATATCGGAAACCTTGTTGCTGGGAGGCATTGCCGCGGCTTTGTCTTATGTGGTAGGGAATGTTTTGGAAAAGGTTTTTTTATAAAAAAGTAAGAGAAAGAGCTTTAGTAAACTCTTTCTCTTCTTTCTATTTAATTATCTAAACCTTTAGTCAGTTTGCCGTCTTTATCAAATTTGACCGATTCATCTTTTTTATCTTCTTTGGTTACGATCACTTCATAACCGATAAATTTATCACCTCTGTACCATTTGTAAGCAGTTGTGATTACCGCCCCAGGGTGTTTTTTAGCGATGCCTTGTTTTACACTTTCAGGCAGCTCGTCGATACTGATTTCTTCTTTTGTTTTGTCCTGTATACTGAAAATAATATCGTTGGAGAATACGCTATTAGCCGTCGCATAGGATCCAAGAGATATCAAGGACAAACCGAGCATTAAGAATGACTTTTTCATAGTGGTATTGTTTAGGTGTTGGTTGATAACGATACCATTTATAAAACCGTGCCTGTGCTAAATTTTGCTCTGCTGCACTGAAATCCGCTTTTTTTATTTTGCAGCGAAAAAAATAAGGGAAAAATGTGATCATTTTTCCCTTAACTGTAGAAGGCTGTCAACCGCTAAAAATGGTAGTCTTTGTAAGTAGATTGAAATTCTTCTGGTTTGATCACAGGATTAATACTCACATTGAGGTATTCATATTGTTCATACAAGCCTTCGTTGTCGTATACTTTCATGACTAATGGGATCATACGCGCCTTGTCAATGTATAGGATCATTTTAGAAGAATAGTCATTGGGAATGAGGATGGTTTTACCGGCTAATGATTCGTTGTAATTTTTAATGGATGGATTTTTTTCCAGCATCATGTGTTCGCTTAATTTATATTTGGCAGCAATAGTCAAGAGTGTTTCGCCTTTTTGAGCGGTATAACTACCATACTTAAAATAAGGATTTGAAAGGGTGACGATCCAGCAATTATGATTTTCCCATACAATGGATCCTTCAATTTTAGTCATGCTTTCAACCTGCTCGTGGTACTTGACATACAAATGTTCCAATATAGAAATGACATGATCGTAACCGGAATTAAAAAGGGTATGGTGCTGATTTTCTCTCATCGTACTTCCATATGGATCCAGGTTGACGCTGAACCAAGGGAACCCATTGGGATTGATAAGTGCATGGTTATTATTGGTCCCTTGCACATACAATACTTCTATCCCGTCTTTTGGTTGGCTTTGTCTCAAATATACTTTTAAAGGATCGCGATTCAGTTTCGCGCTGGATACTTGCAAAATTTGCTTGCCATTTATACGCTCTATTTTTCTCATCGTATAGGTCATGGTCTTAATGCTTTTCGTTTTAGCAAACATCGCTTTGGCGATTTCATTAACGGTTTGACCTTGACTGTTTGCCGTAAGAAAAAGAGAGCAAACAACTATTAGGAAAGAAGAATTCTTTTTGGTGAACAGCTTAATCATTGTATGTTATTTCGCTTGTAAGAGACTGTCTGCTTTATGAATGGTGTGGTTGTAACGCGTGATGATTTTTTCGTACTCCGATGAATTAAGTTCTAGTTTCTTTTGATACTTCTCCATCAAACTTAACGTCAAAATAATTTTTAATGCTTCTTGGTGATCATGAAGAGAAGTGCTTCTGCTTTCCAGGGTCGCATCAGCTAATGCCATGGCAGCATTTTGCTGGTCATACGCGTACTGGCTTTTGTTGATCAGCAGTTCTATGCTATTTCTTAATAAAGAGTCTTTAATGTTGCCCATGTATTGGGTAGCAATCTGATAACCTTGTTCATTTTTTGCATGGTATGATTTATAATCTGCCAATGCTTTTTCTTTCTCTTGGTCTACGGCCTGAATTTCATCTTCCAGGCTTTGCAACTCTGGTCTTTGTTCTTTTAGTTCCTTATATAATTCATCCATCAGATTATTTCCTCTACTGGATTTTAGGGAGGCCAAACTATTATTGTTTGCAATAAAAAGGTTTTATAAAGAACATGGGTGAAGGCGAGGACATCATCGTCTCCGTTCAGGTCAGGAAACGCAAAATCAGGTTTTTTTAGGCCTGCAATGATATGGCGGATCAGTTCTTCTCGTTGTTCATTAAAATAACATTTGGTATCCAATACCCTTTCTAACAAGAGGTGATAATACGTATGGAAGTCTTTTATGCGGTAAAGGTTGATAAAATTGCCTTTGTCCGTATCAGAGAAGGGGATCTCTACATGTGTATCTCGGATGAGTGCTTCGAACTTGTCTTTCATAACGGTAGACGTTGGTCTAGTTATGAGGGTCAAATTTGTATCCAAAAAAAAGAAGGGACGAGCTAGGAGCTAGGAGGAACGATCAATTTCGTATCCTAGCTCCTGGCTCCTAGCTCGTTCCTTTATTGTGCTTTCGCTAATTGTATCTCGGCGATGATGTTTACTTCTTCGCTTACCAATACACCACCTGTTTCCAATGCGGCGTTCCAGTTCAATCCCCAATCTTTGCGGTTGATTTTACCTGTAATGGTAAAACCTGCTTTGGTATTTCCCCATGGATCTTTGGCGATACCTCCGAAGTCTACCTCCAGCTTTACTGCTTTAGTGACATCTTTGATGGTCAGGTTTCCTTCCAATACAGAGCCATCGTATCTGGTGGATTTGAAAGAGATTTGAGGATACTTCTCTATGTCAAAGAATTCAGCGGATTGCAAGTGTTGATCTCTTTGTTCGTTGCTCGTATCAATAGAGGCTACATCTGCGGTGAAGGAAATGCTGGATGAGTTGAAATCATCCCCTTCACTTTGCAGTTCTATGTTAAAGGATTTGAATTGTCCCTTTACATTATTAATCATCAAATGTTTTACTTTAAAACCGACTTCGCTGTGCGTAGTATCTAAATTCCATTTTGCCATAATTGTAGGTGTTTATCTTGTTAAAAATTGTTCTGCTATTTTGATAGAACAAAGATAAAGGCAATAGCTAAGACGGAGATTGACCTGTGTTAAGAAAAAAGGTTGATTTAGATCAAGTCTGAAAACTGAAAACTGAGAACAGAAAACTGATTTTAAACCTCAGTTTTCTGTTCTCAGTTCTCTATTCTCTGTTATTTATTTTTTAATGATTTTCACCGAAGCACTCTGTTGAGCAGAGATTACGGTAACAATGTAAACGCCTGCGGGCAATGTGCTTAGGTCAAGACGCTCCTGGAAGAAGCCTTCTGAGGTCGAATAGTGCTGTGTACGCACCAGTTGAGATAGTGTGTTCAACAAGGTTACTGATACCTCACTGTTGGCCGGCAATTGCCAGGAAAGAAACAGTTCATCTGATGCCGGGTTAGGGTATACGATGAGTTTATTAGCGCTGCCCAATTCGAGGAATTTGATGCGGGTATAACTGAACTTCGCGTCAAAGTCTGTTTGTTTAATTCGGTAGTAAGCACTGCTTGTAAAGTTGTCGTCCTCATAGGTATAGGTCTTGGCAGCACTGGAATTGCCTGCTCCTTTTACTGTACCGATGCTGAAGAAATGGATGCCGTCTAAACTTTTTTCTACGGTGAAGTGATCGTTGTTGATTTCACTGGCCACTTTCCATTCTAGTGCTGCTACACCTTCTGTTTTAGGGTATACTCTGAAATCTACAAACTCTACAGGCAGCGTAGGATCTCGGCAGACGCTGAATTCAGACGTGTTGTTTACCGCATCTCTGGCATTGGCTGTATTGGTCATGAAATTAGAACTAGCATGTGTCAACGTCCAGTTTCCTGCACCGTCTGCGGTAGTAGTACCTAAGAGCACTTCTCCCTGACAGCCGCAGGCCGTAGGGTTTGCAAACACCTGGATGACATCTCCGGGAGCTGCCGTACCGAAGGTGGTCGTAGCGGTAGAACCTGTATTAACGAATGGCGCGGCTTTGTTGATGTTACCGCGTCCGGCTGCTTCCAATCTATTCAGACTCACGCCTAATCCAGCGTTGCAATAGATGGAGTTATCGCGGATAAGGTTTTGAATGGCATCCAGATTAGAAGTGCCATATTCTGCTACACTAATGCCTATGCCCGGTCCTCTGTTGGGTGCCACCCATGTGGCGTTGGTAGGGTTGACAGGGTAGGTGAATCCATTGTAAGCGATGGTATTATTT
The DNA here is from genome assembly GCA_029237685.1 of Cytophagaceae bacterium. Lineage (GTDB taxonomy): Bacteria > Bacteroidota > Bacteroidia > Cytophagales > Cytophagaceae > JACMQM01. The sequence goes on from JAQZBV010000042.1 coordinate 25,466, forward strand.
CTGATGATGTGATTTTTTGAAGAAGGAAATCCTGGGTCACCTTCTCTTCGGACTACTACGCCGCCGTAACCGTTCCCCAAAGCGCTGTTGTCAAGGGCCACACCAATGCGATTACCGATGACTTGGTTATTGTCTCCATCGGTAAGTAAGATCCCCATTTGTCTATTACCCGAAACGATGTTCGCTTCTCCGGCAGCAGTACCACCTATGATGTTCCCGGTTCCTTTGATTACAATACCATAACCTTGGTTTCCAACACCTGTAATGGCCAAGCCGTTTTTGTTGGTCCCCACATAATTTCCTTTGATGATGCAATTGTTGGTTCTTGTTCCTCCCTGCAATACGATACCGTGTTGACCGGGTCCGCCTGTACCGGATGATACGTTGCCCTCTCCTGGATTTGCACCACCAATGATCGCTCCGTGAGCACCATTCAAGTCCATACTATTGGAACCATTCGGAATAGAAAACATACCTGTTGCATCTACTCCCAGGTAATTGCCTTGAATGACCAGACTCACTGTGTTTTCAAAGTAGATTCCTTGTCCTGTACTTCCTGATACTACATTGTCTTTTACCAAAAAATTAGTGGTACTTCCAGCATCGTTGATCCCGAATTGGTTAGGAATGGCTGCATTACCGGCTTTGTTGACTCCAATGTAATTGCGCACGACACGAATGTTGTTTTTAGCAGAACCCTGAAGAGCAACTGCTGTCAGGGTATTTCCTGAAATCACATTCATAGAATCAGTGACTCCTCCTGCAAGCCCGCCAATTTTGGTATTGTTGCAGGCATCTAATAGTAAAATTCCGAAGGCTAAGTTAGGAATAGCTGCTGTTCCGGCTTTATTCACACCGATATGAGACCCGATCACTGTAAGGTTAGCACTGGATATGGCAATGATACCATGTGCACCATGACCTGAAATAATACAGTTTTTCACTGTTAGTCCTGTATTACTTTGAACAATGATGCCGTGATTTGCCGTTCCTTCGTCTGCCGCTCCGGTAAGGTCAGTACCGATAAAACATTCTTCAATTAGAATATTGTTTACCCCATTAATGTCTATGGCGTGAGGATTTGAATTACTTAACACCAATCCTTTTAAATGGCTATTGGCTCCTGCTGGATTATTGAATAAAAGGGAAAAACCAACCAATCGTACTCTGGGATTCCAGAAGGTATAGGCCGGAACTGTCGTGCCACCGTCTATAAATATAGGGGTTGTGAAAGTAGGTAGGTTAGAAGTTAGTGTGATTGTCCCAGTACCACCTGCCGCAAACTGAATGATATGAGGGGCCGCCGGGGTTGCCCCTGCCGTGGCATTGGCAGTGGTAATGCAATAACGCAGAGAACCGGTGGTTCCGGCTCCGGTAATACCGTCTGTCAATACGTTAACGGTGTAGGTCGTACCCGCAAAAGAGAGGGCAGGTAAGGCAAGAATCAAAGCAAGCACTAGTGAATGTCTCAAGCTTGAAAGAATGTGCATAGCGGATAATTTGGTTTAAGCGGTTTTCTCTATCAGTAATACCTGATCAAAGTCTTAAGTAACCCAAAAAAACGGTATTTTTAAAATTAAAATATTGATAATCAGTATAGTATAAATCAGTATTATACTCTTTGGTAGCAAATAGGATTGTGTATTAAATGGATAAAAAAATGTACTATCTTAAGAATTACCAACTTAGGGAATAATGGTTATTGAACCGTTTTACGGTTAAGGAACACAAAAAAAACAAAAAATAATTTAAGGGAAGAGCGTTCAAACGATGCAAAAGCCTGTTGCTTGAACGCTCTTCAAATCAGTTATTTTGTTTTGAACGTAATGTCACCTAAACTCATGGTAGCTACTGCTCCGGTCAGTTTTCCATTGACATAGGTAAATGTTGTTGATTTGCCGTCTGGTAGAACAAGCTTGTATACCCCTTTGCTGATGTATTTAACCGGTAAAAAAGCACCATAGGTACTTGAGTAAATGTTGGTGATGCCTAAGGGTTCAGTGAAATAAAGATCGCTGACGCAGAATTTAATGCCCACATGGGTCAATTGAATCTTCTCTCCGTTTTTAACGATATCATAGGTGTTTCCTGTTCCTCTTACTGTGGTCGTTTGAATATCTTCCGCTCCGCGGTTAGCATGACGGTAAGCGGTGGTACTGGTCAATATTTCTCCTTCTGTTTTTACATGCACTTCGGATTCCACATGCACGCTCAACATCAATATTTTTGCATCGGTGTTGCTGCGAAGGTCCTTGACCACTTTGGTCCCCGCTACTTCTTTAGAAGCGGTCATTGTGCCGATGGATTTGCCGTCGAATATAACATCGAAGGTGATGACTGTATTTTGAGCGTTTGAGATACCTGTACCTAGGTATAAAAAACTGAGGAGTAGAATCGAAAGTAAACGCATGAGCTTAAAATTAGGGTGATTGCTAAAGCAATTAAGGAGAATACAGGCAATGATGCAAAGAAGTTTTTATTTTTTGCAGTAGTGATCCGACTCTTCTACCGGGTACTTTTTTTCAAGGTCTATGTTGTTAAAACTTTGTCCGCCCCAGGCAAATAATTTTTCAAAGAAGGGGAGCAGCTTATCGGATTTAATGACTTCAAGAAAATATACTTCGTGTTCTTTTTCTTTGATGCCCATTTCGTAAAGCACGAGGTCATGGTCGTGGATGTTCAATCCATTGAAGAATTGTTTCATACGAAAATATTCACACACGTTGCCACTTTCCAATCGGCCGGCAAAGTAAAAGGGCATGAAGCGGCCAATGACATAGCAACTGGCGGAAATGATTTTACCGATGAGGTAAAATCTCAACTCGTACCATTGGGATACCGGTATTTGGTAGTGATGCATGATCTCCAGTACTTCCTGGCGGTGGTTCCATTCGTCGAGTTCGATCTGACGAATCGCGCTTTTTTCCACGGCGCTTTTTACAGAATTGGCATGGCCCTGGTAAGCAAAGGCAGCGGCTTTTTCCGCAGAGTAAGCTTTTTGAAGAAGGTCTACTAAAACGGGGTGGTTCAGAGTCATCAAGAATAAGAGTTGGAACGCTTGAATATACTAAAAATCACAGCAGTGTGACACGGAATACGTATTTATACTCCGGTTCAATGGATAAAAAAGGAAAAAAGAATCGCCGATTATTTACCGCAGGGTGGGCGCTTGGCTTTGTGGCTGTGCAAGCCGTTTTTAGATCCGCCGCAGGAAACGGCCAATAAAGAAATGAGAAGTACGAGCAGCAGTGCGTTTTTCATAACCATGGTATTTATATTAAAATATAAATAGAAAAAAAGGATATTCAAAATAGGGGCAATTTTTTACTTGATCGATTCTAAAAGCGCTGATTGATAAAGATCTTCCGGCGATACAACTTGCTCATCCATAGGAATGGCTGTGCCGTAGCGCTGCTTCAAAGCCATTTGCACAAGGGGACTGCTTAAGTCAAAATCTTTCAGGGCTCGCATGGGGCAAAGCTGCAGACCATAAACTTCCTCATAGAGTTTCCATACCAATTCAGAACAATAGAGTTTTTCATCGGTCCATTGAAAGGGAATATCATAATGTTTGCTGAGGTAAATCTTTTGCAAGCTGTCTAGCTTTTTTTGAACCGCAGCATTCACCGGAAGATTTTGTTTGGGACGTTTGACTTCATAATACTTCTGATCGCCGCGCGCGATCCATGTTTTCAAAGGCGTCAATGAAACGGGTTCTATGGCTTCCAATACATAGGGTTGATTATTTTGGAGCACGATCACACCGACATGGCTAAATTTAGAATGCGTCGCCAGCTTGATGGCTTCGCTCTGTGAGGAGTGCGAATTTTGAAAAATGATATCTCCTGTTTTATAAACTGGAGTTTGTTGATGGGTTTTAACCTCAAAGGCCGTAAACAAAATAATACCTATACAAAAGAGGAAGGTGAATTGAAGTGTCTTTTTCATGGAGATAGGATTTTGTAATGGAGTTGTAAGGCAGAATGGTAAGTGTGTAGTGTTTGGCTAAGCATAATAGTTGGTAGTAAGCAGGCTTCTTTTAGGGCGTTCCCTGCGGGCCGGGCTTTCGCCACTCGCTTTCCCGCTGAAAAAGCGGGAAGAGCTCAGACAATGGCTCAATCCCTAACGCGCATCCTTCAACTTCATAACATGGAGTATGCTTATGTAACTGCTAACGACAATCGGAGAACTTTATTTTATCGTAAAAATAGATCAAATGATTTTTACAAGACGTAACCCATGCCAGCAGCCAAGAG